>CAZCBS010000072.1:4834-14554 GCA_964496965.1 uncultured Bacteriovoracaceae bacterium | reverse complement strand
AATTCGAAAACATTTAACCAAGAAAAAAACACCTAAACACAAAGTCATTAAACAAGCAGTCCTTAGAATCGAAGAAAAAATTCACGAGTTGAAAACAGTTCGAAACAAAGAAAAAGCACCTGATAACCTCCCAGTAATTTGCGATCTCATCAATAGAGATGCTGTCAGGTTACTCGCGCTAACTCTCGGTGGATCTAGCGTGCTAAATAATGGACTTGTATCCAGATTACACTCTGAAACATTGCTAACTGACATTATCCTGCAATCACCAGTAACAATTAAGTCGAAAATCGACGACATAGGCTCAAGAGCATATGTCTACAATTAATTTGAGAGCGCTATTAGAAACTCTTGCTCTAATTTTAGCATCATCTTTAGCGCATGCTGAAACTTACTGCGTCCCAATCCCGATGGTGGACTTCAACAACTACCGAAAAATACTCGATGGTAAAGAACTCGCTTATTTACTTTTCTTAAAACCATATATTTCAACAGATCCAAATGATCTCGGCCTGCTTGAAGCGTATTCATTTTCTCCTGACGGACTTAGCTTTTCAGCTCGAATCAATCCTTCAGCTCGTTGGCCCGATGGCGCTCCTCTTACTTCTAAAGAAGCCGCTTTTGGAATTGCCAAAGGCCTGACGTTCCGTTCCCTTGGACAACGAGTTTCAGTGAAAGGTACTTCGGCCATTAATGATCCTGGTTGGTTCAAGAGAGAATATGAAGGTATCCGAATAAAAGATGAACGTACGTTTGAACTGACTTTTGATTCAAATATAGAAAATACCACAGGTGTATTACGGGAAGCTTTGAGCACTAACTCAAGGCACAATCGATTGTGGCCCATTCGACTTTCGTCGACCGGTCCCGTTAGGCCAATTTCAGTGATTGGACGGTTTCCGATTAAGTATAAAGATAACGTCTATGAGATCGAGTACAAAAATCGCTCTGTCAAATTTTCAAATTCTTCAAATTGCTCAAATGTAGATTTTTCAATATTTCCTGGTCACGTGGTTGGTGACAGTAAGCGATTGAGTCTGAGCTCTACCCCCTCTGAGATCACGCTCCTGCTTAATTCGACCCGACTAAAAAAGAATCAACGTAATGACGTTGCCAAAATCTTTAGGGCTGCAGTTGATAACGCAGCGCCTGAGACAGGACTTCGAGCAACGAACTCATTCTTTGAAACTGGGGAAACAGGACATCAGCACAAAATTAAGTGGCCAAAGGGGACACGCTTAAACAACTTAGCCAAAGCTCCCTTAAAAATTGGATACGAGATCCCAGTTTTTAAGGATGTCCTCGGTCCAATACTTAAAGACTTAGGACTCAACGCAGACTTCTTACCACTTCCATCCGAGCAACAATTAGATGCAGAAATCCTTGCCTCTGGCATTCAAAATGGCCGACACGTCATTTTACAAGACATATTAGAATGGCGGAATGTGTCCTATTACCTTTCCCAGGCTCCACTCACCTATAGTGCACTTAAGAATATCGCATCACAATCCTCATCAACACTTCCTCCAAATGAAGCTTCTTTAAAAAACTTCGAAAATGCAGCACTTCAGGAAATGGCATTTATCCCTATTGCTAGAAAATTTCCTGTTGCCGAATCAAAAGCCACTTCCGACATTTGCCTTACCTGGACCTCGAAAGGTGAGCTCACGTTTAGTGACGCCAAAAGTTGCGATGTATCTAAAAAATAGAAGGTTTTTGAATATTACCTACGCAGGTCTCCTGTGGTTAGGCTTAGCAGGGGCAATGACCGCAATTGCGGTCATCACTCTGTCAACAAAACTATTAATCAGCTCAATTTCTACAGCTGTAATTGAAAAAGAAGTTGATATCTTGTTCGGATCAATTGAGGCAGGTCCCGTAGCTTTCGCAAAGTTACATTCCGCTGCATATTCGGACGAGCAACTCAAAAGATTAATGTCAAACTCTCGGTTAAACGATCGAGGAATCACTGAAGTTTTTATAAGTGGCGGTGAAGATCAAAAATTCAGTTATGCACACTGGAAGACCGACATCATAGTGACTCCGTCATGTTTATCCAGTCGGCAACGCGAGTTTTCTTACCCAGATTCATTGTATCCATTTCGAGTGACCATTTATCAAGACAGCTGCTTCTTAGTAGAAGAACGAAAGATCATATCCAAATACACCACTTATTCAGGTGCAATTTTGTCATTTGTCTTTCTATTTCTCCTGGCCATTATCTTTTGGCCTGCAATTCGTTCAATCGCCCTTGCAGAAGGATTTGTCGGACATGGATTTAATGGCGATCCCACGTTAATCCCCTTGGTACCAATTCGTCGACTCTTTGAACGTGCCCGACAAGTCGCAGAATTTGAACGCGATGCCGCTTTTTCTCGCACAGCTGCTCAGGTTGCCCACGATATACGTTCACCTTTAGCCGCTCTGAATGCTGTAATCTTCGACACTCAAGTAGTAGACGAGCCTATTCGTCTTCAAATACGAACTGCTGCAAATCGGATTAAAAGTATTGCTGATAGTCTACTGAAAAAAAAGAGAGACTGTAGTGAAACGCCCTTCTCTGCAACGACTACCCCAACAACAGACGAGAGGAACGAAGTCAAAACGGTAGAGCTGTTGGTAGCTCATTTAGAATCTGTAATTGCGCAAATTAAACTGCAATACCGAGATAAACCTACTTTAGAAATCTCACTTCACCTAACAGGAGAAGAATTTGAACTTTTTGCTGAAATTAAAGTGATCGAATTTTATCGAGTGATATCAAACTTGATCAATAATTCAGTAGAGGCACTCGGTAAAACAGGCAAAATACAAATTAGCCTGACTCGCTCGAACAGACGAGCTAAAGTTATAGTAATGGATAATGGAAAAGGTATCTCATCGGAACTTCTTTCCAAAGTTGTGCTGCCGGGTGGGACGTTCGGCAAAGTAAATGGGAACGGCCTTGGTCTTTCTCATGCAAAGTCCACGATCGAGTCTTGGGGTGGCGTTTTTAAGCTCGAATCAACAATCGGAGTCGGTACAATAGTAACCCTCGATTTTGCACTTTGTGATCCTCCAAGTTGGTTTCCTAGAGATGTTACAATCGCTCCAGACAGCACTATCGTAATTATTGATGACGATCCATCTATCCATCAGATTTGGAACAGCAAGTTTCAAGCATTCATTGACCGCACTGAATATCGACTTAAAATAATTCACCTCTACTCAGCTCAAGAACTTCTGTCTTGGTTCCGTGATAACCTGCTAGTCGAGAATGTTCTGTACTTTTGCGACTATACGTTTTCGAGTCAAACACAAAATGGATTAGATCTGATCGAGATGACAGGTATCAAGGAGACTGCAGTTCTAGTCACCAACCGATGGGACGATGAAGACATTCGCCGACGTTGCGAAAAAATTGGACAGAAACTGCTTCCAAAGACTCTTTTAAATTGGCTCCCAATTCGCACCCAAGGTCATGTACCTTAAAAGCAGTGCTAAATAAATTGCAGAAGTGCTCTCGATGAGAGATTAATCACTACAAAACATTCACACGGATTAATCTTCCGTCAGTGGGATTTCCTAGCATATCATAATGTGTCCAGAGAGTAAGTACGATCCTGACATGTTTCGAAAATCGCACCCATTTTTAGATTAAATCAGAGACATCGATGCTTTTTATGACGTCCCATCTTCACGTCAGATCATTTATCCGCTCTTGAACTAAAACTTTGATCTCCAGAGTCTTAGGGAAAATCTTAATGCCAGACTTTACGCATCTAGCCCTAAGATCAAAATCATCCCACCTATTTGTAATCAAGATCGCATCTTTTCCAACACCAAGCATCTCTATGACATCTAGCCCCGTATGGTCGCTTCCGATCAATTCGTAATCACAAAGATAAATGGGGTGATCTACTGCACCAAGCGTTTCGCGATACCACTGGATCATTTCCTTGGATGTAGAAAAGTAATGGAAATGTATTCCATCTTGTCCAGATAGGCTGAAGCGTCTCTCCCATATCGGGTGCATAGTAGGATCATCATCCAGCACAATTACCGTCGCTGGTAAGTTGAGTTTAATTTCGTCAATGAACCAGTCTGGAGCATCTGCCTTAGGAAGTGAGATAATCGCTCGAGTGCCTTTGCCAAATTCTGACTCATATCGGAGTTCACCACCCCACGTCTTTATCGTCTCCATCGCATGATGAACGCCCAATCCATTGCCTGATTCGCTACTTCCCTCTCTGCTGGAATAACCAAGCTTTCCAATTTTTGAGAGCACGTCTAGTGACATACCTCTTCCATTGTCTTTAATAACAATCTGAATTCGACTATCGACTTCTTTTAAATCAATTAAAACTTGCCCACCATCACTCATCGCTTCTGCTGCATTATTAATCAAATTTGAGATCACGCGTCCAAATTCTACACGCTGAATATTTGAGAAATATTTAAACTCTGACAATGCATCGTTCAGATAAATAGAGATCTTTCTTTGATTTGAAAATTGCAGCCTCTTCTCAAAAACTAATGAGTCCAGGATTGGAACAACTATTTCGACTGAGCTTGATTCCGAAGATACGCAAAAACTTCTTATTTTTGAGTCTTCTAATGCCTTCATTCTACTTTCGATACCCAATAACTTATGGGAATCCTTCTGACTGAGAAGATTATTCGCGATTCCTCGAATCCGTGAGACGACACTTCCAATCTGTGCACGAGTAAGATCATCCAGATTATTCGAATTATGAATTACCGCATTTAAAGATGCTAACGGAGAACGAATATCATGAGCTATTTGAGCAGCCATAAAATACTGCTGACTTGATAAGAGATTTTCTGCCGATCGGCTAACAGCTTTTTTATATATAAAATAAAAATTTGTACCAGCCAAAGTAGCAATTACGCTCGGACTCCAAACTGTCCAATTTGAAACAGAATAGAAATAATGCATTGTCACAGCAAAAAAGTGCACTACAGAAAAGCTCAAACAAAAGAAGATCATGAGCTCAATTTCTGATGTAATTTTCTTAATTTTAAATAACGGAACAAGAGCAACAAGAGTTGAAAACCCAAAGATAACAAGTTCTATTTCATAAAGATCAGTAAGCCTGCTTCGTGCATTAATTCCGATCACAGGCACAAGAAGCGCACAGATAAGATGAATTATCAAAATCGCAGCATTCTTTCTTCTAGAATACGTGCCTATAAGAAGAATCAACGCCGCAGAGAAAAACGCTCTAAGCTCAATTTGAATGAGTGTATTTTCCGTTGGATCAAAAAACAAGTCGGGGATTCCTGACAAATAAAATGTATAGATAAATCCAGAAACGCCGAATATAAAATGCGGCCAGATGTCGCTTGAACTATTTTTTGACAACCGTAAGTTAACGAGCGCCATTAGGATCAGGAGCAAACTAGAAACTGGGCCCATAAAAACCCCGTTAAAGATCCTCCACTCTTGAATCAAAAGGCCAACACTGTACCCCGTAATTACGGGGGCATTGAATAGCCTCTCCCTCCATTGTTCCTTAGCAGTACATTCGATAGTTAAGATCTTTGGACGGAATTCATCAGAGATATCTATTGTCACCCCTGCAATCAGCTGGGCTTTCTGCAAAATAGCGTTGTTCAGTCGAATCTCGACCTCACCAAGTGAACGCCCAATGGACAAGTAGTATTTGCCTTTCGAAAGCTCTGAAATATCGGCGCTATATTTTCGCGAAGAATCGGAAAAAAACTTTATCGGATAACTAGCCATTTGGCCCAATAACAGCGGTCCGTGCTGCAAAATTGTGTAAATAACGATAAATATTGATGTGCCTATAACGATTCTAATCCACTGTTTCATCGTTCACGCTCTTCAAATTAATATCCGGATACGTTCCACGCACATCTACCTCAATCACGTGTAAGACTAGCTGTGCTTTTTCATACTTGAAGCATTCGCCGCTTAGCGTTCGATAGCTCGCCCTCGAACTGCATCGAAATTTTGAATTCCAAAACAGTGCAAGATCTCTATTTATGATATTATATTCTCTATTTTACGATGTTTATTTACATCCTAAAAATCTAAAAATAGCTCATTCTTCAAACACTCGTCTCGAAATATCGAGTTAGACGAAAGTTCGACTTAAACTACTCTGCACTCTCTTAATTTGGGCAACACCTCTATTTTCCGGCCAATTTCCAAATGATCGCGCCCCAGAGTTCTCGCCTGAGCATTTGCGCTCGAGGGATACGTCAACTGCATCAATGCTTTCCTCGCAAATGGTATCGGAAGTTTCGTTTCACGCGTTTATACGTACGATCGCGAAGAAGGAACTCGGCACAGTGAGTTTCAACGAGGATCCGCTCACGGAATCCGATCGCAAACTGCTGGTGCTCCGCGCACGCCCCAGAGAAGCTTGGGATGCAGATGCAGCGTTCGAAGAGCTCAAATACTTAGCCCAAGCCGTTTCCTCTTTTGCTTTCATGAGTGTCTCACGATCAGAAAACCGGGGCCGACATATGGCTTCTTGAAGCAAAACTCGAATCTTTTCGCCATATTCGGTTGCGACTGCCGACCGAGGCAAAACGAATCCTACCCATGCCATGGCGGCGTAAAACGTGATGCAAATCGATGAGCGTTTTCGCATTTTTCTGATCATCAAAGGCTCCGCGGACCCTAAATCGGCAATGTGATTTTTTCTTGTATCGAACTTGCGGGCTTTGCGGCATAATGCGTCAAAAATTCTTTACGGAGATCCCATGAGAAGCTTGATCCTGATTGTTGCGGCTCTTTTGATTCAACAACAAGCGTTTGCCGGTTTTGGCCAATGCCGTAACCGTATCGACTTGGTTTGCGAAGCAAGCCTGAACCAAACTAACGGTTCCTCCAAATTAGTCTCATCGGGTGTTGGCAGAGTCTACGACCGACAGTCCGAATACTTCGATCCAGCCGAATGCGAAGGATCCGTCGTTCTCAACACAGCCGCAGGAAAATTTGTCGCCAACTACAAAGATTACAATGGCACCGTCACTGCTTGGATCGACCCGGTCGAAGGGGGTGAGCGCTTGCTGATCGTCGCTGATCCGATCGACACTCAAACAAAGACCTCTGTGACCGTCCCGATGCTTTCAGACGAAAAGTACGATTCTGTGACGTTTACTTGTTACACGCAGGTCAACCCCATGGAACGTCCGCATTTCTAAAATCACCTCCCTCATCCAACAATGTCATTGAAAGGGATCGCGGCCTAAATTCGCCGCTCACGCACCTTTACGAAAAGAAGAGTTCCGAGATTTCGCTTTTTGCCTAGAGTTCCTGGATGAGGGAGGTCTCTTCCACTTCTCGAGTTTTTTCTCGCCGAGCTCGATGCAATCGAGAAGCTCGGTCTTATCGAACATCATCTGGATTTTGATTTGTTCATGAATACGCTTCAGCTTCTTGGGCTGCTCCCTGGTTTTTTCGAAATCCCAGGAGATTTCATTCATGGCCGATAAGGTTTCAAGGCGCTCGACATCCTTCGTTTCGTAAGCGTCTTGTACTTGCTGCCACAGATCCTTGCGTTTCTGATCAAGTTCCAAGTTGACGTCCGGGTGGAGCTTTCGAGCCAGAGCGCGGTACAAAGTCTTGAGCCTGGATTCCTCGCTGGACGAATCCTGCTTTGAATCGCTTCTGCCATTGACAGTCTCATCAAATCCGGAAAACTCGGGATCGCGGCGATCGTCGAAACCACCGAAATCTCCGAATGGATTTTCATCTTGCTCAGTCTCTTGATCGAAAGATTCCGGTCGAGCTCTCCCCTCCATCACGGCCTGATAAGCCTCGTGATAACTGCAGCGTGCGAAGAACTTATATTCTTCAACCTCGAAAACGATCCGACGCAGCTCCTGGAACTTTTGAGCAAGCTCGCGAAGCTCAGTGATTTCTCTGCCAAACGTCGAACACAGCCACTGTTGAAAAGCAGGCTGGCTCTGTTCGTTAAACCGCCGAAGCCGCTTCTTCGCCAAGTCCATTTTATGGATCACGTTTTTGCACTTTTCCCGTTCCGCTCGCTTGATCGGCTCAGCATCAATCGGAATCAAGCAAGAATGATGCGAAGGAAACTGATGAGCGGAACAGGTTATTTAAATCGCTCAATATACTGGCATCGTTTACAAAGATCTTCGACGAGCTTTCCGCTACGAAATCCATTCAAAACGGCTCGAGCGCGTTGGGACTCTAAAATCTCCAAGAGCGGAGCCTCCTGAATACGCCCCAGGGCGATGCCCCCCTCCTTGTCTAGGCAGCAAGGAACAACGGTTCCATCGACCAAAACCCCAAAATGGGTCGAAAGCCCATGACAGCGTCCCGACTCTCCAAGTACCGGAAGGTCGAGTGATGGCCATGTAAATTCCGTATCAAAGTGCAAGTAAAGTCGCCCACGGACAGGGTGACTCTTGCGGTGACGAACATCGACATCCGTGTCCAACCGCGTGGAAAAGCGTTTTTGAATTCGCTCAAGCATCTCGCGATTTTTAGAGCCTGTGCCACGCACATCTTCGAGGTTCCAAAGCCGATAATTGATGTAGAGATCGGGCCGCTCAATCAATGCGCGCTCGGTATAAGCGAAAACCCGCTCTAGATAATCCGTCGGATCTCGATCAGGAAAATTGTCATGAAAACTATGAAGCGAAAAATTAACCTGCCGAAATGCTGGACGCAGAAGTAGCGCCGTTTGCTTTTCTCGAAGAAGAACTCCGTTGGTCACGAAAAAAATGCGAGTGCTGTGCTCCTCGCAGATATCGACCAGCTCGGCTAACTTGGGATGCACCAAGGGATCACCCATCAAATGAAAGCAAACCTGCTCCGTCAGTGGGCTCACCTGCTCGATGATTTTTCGAAATAAATCGAGATCGATTAATTTTTTAGCTCGGATCACTTCAGGACAAAAGCTGCACTGAAGGTTGCAGATATTGCTGATCTCGATATTGACCTTGGAAAATCGCTTCACCCTGGATGAGATAGATGAAAGCACAAAAAAAAGCTCGCTAGAAGGAAGCGGCCTTTGTGAAAATCGAGCAGACAGGACGGTGAGCGGCCCCCCTCCCGCCCGGGGCCACTCTTTCGAGCAGCCCCAGGACCCCTGGAGGAAACCCCTGATCAAACTTCAAGCTGAGGTCATAATGCTTGGGTCGATTGGACGTTGACTGTGGAATCGTTCGAGAGAGTGCCCTCGATCGCCACTTTTTTGTTCCCGCTCTGGAACAGCTGTTTGGCCGGCGCGTCCTCGCCCGTTAAATGATAGGTTTTGCCCGTATTGTTCTCACGGATATTGAGAGCGCACGAGCTATCGCCAGTCGCTTCGGCTGTGCAGCTGAGCTCACCCTCGATCCGGACTTTGGTCGGGGTGCGATCGCGTTGGAAAGCGAGGCCTCGCTCCATCCCGATTCCTTCGTGAGGAACGGCGTAAAGAGTTCTGGGGCCAAAAAGAATAAAGAAAATGCCGAATACAGTGAAGAATTGAGAAATAGAGGTCGTCATAAGCTCTCCCTCCGAGATGGAAAGCAGTGGTTCGGCTTCGGTCGTAGCGGTGATACGACCGAGCTTGAAAAAGGTTTCAGTGTTTGAATTTTTAAGCTGAACTCAGGCGCCAAGCGGCGTGAGCTGGCTTATGCGGGAAGCTCCAACGCCGCGGGCCAAGAGTTCGGCACTCGGCTTGGACATGAGCTGAATTGAGCTTTTTTTACGAGAGAGGCAACAATCTGAGA
>CAZCBS010000072.1:0-4824 GCA_964496965.1 uncultured Bacteriovoracaceae bacterium | reverse complement strand
TTGCACCTCCGTGTGTGGTCTATGGATCGGACAAGCAGGGGAAAGCGTCGTGCTTGGGCCCCTTAACTCTAAGGTTAGGGTAAATTTTGCAGCGAAGCGAGAAAAATCTTACTGACGCAGACCGCTGAAAAGCCGCTCTGGTGGCTTCTAGGGCGGTTTTTTATCAAAATCAATGCTTTCACATGCTTCTGACGCTGGACATTAGCACAGAACGAGACTATATCTTGGACCACCGTCGGGGCATAGCGCAGCCTGGCTAGCGCATCTGGTTTGGGACCAGAGGGTCGCAGGTTCGAATCCTGCTGCCCCGACCATAATTTCCCACCCTAAACAAACTGAAGACAAAATAGCGAAGCGCATCAAGTAGTTGAAAACTATAGAGAGCGACGCAATCTGAAATTGAGATATTTCCGCGTATTTCGGAGTATTTCAAAACTCTGCTACCAAACTGCTACCATCTGACTACCAGCCATTTTGAAGAACGAGCCCGCACAGTCTGCGGTTCACCCGCAGGCTCTAACCGCCGCCGAAGCGTTTCGGCGGCCAGGAGGCTGATATGGGACTCGTTCGTTTTTACTCATCTGTAATCTGGCTGGGGATAGCGCTCGCTCTCGCCGGGCAACTCAAATCCTGCACGCTGACGATGATGGGACTCTCCGCTGAAAAATCTCAGGTGGGGATCACGTCCTACTCAAAGTTCACGCGGATGCTGTGGGCTCCCGCCCCCGCGCCGGCAGGCCATCGTTAATTTAATCCAAAAGGAGCAAGATATGAACACGAACCTTCAATTCGTTAGGCATGATTTCAAAGGACTCACAAAAGCTCAGCTCGTCCGAAGACTGGAATTTGCGGAGTTCATGATGAGCCGGATGCGCGACCTCTATCAGAAAGACTTAGCGAAGCCTGAGCCCTTTCACTTTGCCCACGCTCACGAGCGAGGGTTTGCGAGCGCTATGAACATGGCCCTCGGGTTTATCGTCGAAGACCCCGATCGCCCCAAGGTCACAGAAGAGGTGGCCTGAATCGGCAATCAAAATCCAAAACCAACGCCACGGCCCAAGAAGCGCTAAACTTCTTGGGCCGTGGCGTTTTCATCAGGAGTACTATGACCAATCAAACTCGATCTCTTTTTCCGCTCGTCCTGCTTTTTCCGCTGATCCTTGCGTCTTGCGGTCAATCCTCAGGATCGGCAAGTCTGTCGTCTCCCGATCCTACGCCCACGGTCGCTAGCATTCCGCTTGAGGTGGATTCAGAGGGATTTATCCAACGTACGCAGTCTTCAGCGGATGGAAGTGTCACTCTTCACTCTGCCGTCCTCAGTGACTCCGTTCGACAGTCCATGGAAGCGGCGTTGTCCCAGGTTCAGCTCAAGGCGCTTCCATTGAGTCCGATCTACAATGTTTCGCTCTTCAGCGTTCAGGGAATCAAGAGCTTCCAAAACACTGTCTTTGCACTGCCAAAGCCCTTAACGGATGGGGCGACGTGGAGCGAAGGAAAAGTTCGCTCGTCGCCGCAGCCCGTTGGATCTGTTCGGCTCTCCTTTTCAGTGTCGACGATCAACCCCAAGGATGCTTCCGCTGAAGAGCTTCGCATGCAGAACGCGCAAAGGCTTGAGGAAGAACTCAAGCGTCGAGGACTGAAGCTAGCCTCTCAGTATACGCTTTCGGGCTGTCCGGTCGGTTTATTTTTAGACGTTCAGGCTCAGGAGTACGATGTCACGCCTGGAGATTGGAGGCAGTCCGGACCTTGTACAGGCGTCAAAGAATTCGAAGCCCGACTCAAAATGAACGCGGCCGACGCGGATGAGTTTCAGAAAAAGCTGATTGCAGAATCTGATCCTCAGCTGCGGCTTACCTGGAGATTTGGCCTTACTTATCCGATTCGTCGCTACGTCCTGACTTTTGAAGCCGAAGCTCTCTGGAAGCGAGTTCAAAGTGCCAAGCGACTGGGGGGAAGACGCAAGACCGGAGGCGCAAGTGCCCCATTAGTTGTCCGCGATGTGATGCAAGAAGCAGTTGATGATCTGTCTCTTCCCTCTCAGTGGCAGGAACGTGCGACAGCGATGATCACGCAAGTCGTTCAAACGTTTTTTGAATTCTCAGACCCTGTGAGTTTGTGGGCCTGCTATCCTATCGGGCCTGGTGAAAAATGCGCTTTGTTGAATGACTCCTGGAGAGAAGAATTCCCTGGTCGCACTTCTTTCGTTTTGGAGTGGGAGGAAACCCAAACGGTGTTGACGTCGGAGACCGAAAGTTCGTGGGCTCCATTCAAAAAGAGTCTCAAATAAATCTCTCAAAGGAGAACTATGTTGGAAGTATCAACTCAAAGCTCTAAAAAAAGACGAACCGCATGTTACGCGAGAGTTAGCACTGATATGCAATCTGGCGGATTGGAAAGTCAGCTCCGCGCTCTTCGAATTTACTGCGAGCAGAACAAGATCGAAAATTTTGAATTCTTCGCCGACGAGGGAATCAGCGGGACTAAGCAGAATCGACCCGCGCTCGACCGCATGATGGCCGCTGTTGAGAGTGGCGAGATCGAAACCGTGATCGTGTTTGCGTTCTCACGTTTTGCTCGCTCAGTTTCTCATATGTTGAAGGGTCTGGAGACGTTCAAAAAGCACAAGACGAACTTTGTATCGCTGACGGAAAAAATCGATCTCAACACGAGTTTGGGTCACGTTGTTTTCGTGATTTTGTCAGCAATTGCGCAGCTCGAAAGAGACCTTATAGCGGAGAGGGTTCGCAACGGTCTTGCAAATGCTCGTGCGAAGGGAAAAAGAATCGGTCGCGTAAAGACGCGAGATTCGGCTCTCATTCGCTCACTTCGCAACGCTGGCTTATCGTACAGAGAGGTTGCGAGAATCGCATCTTGCTCGCACGGAAGCGTGCACGCCGAGGTGGCCGCAATGAAAAAAGAACATGCTGAACTAGAAAAACGTAAGCTCGCAGAACAAAAAGCGCAAGAGGAAATCAGTACCGACTCCCTTCCTACAAGCGAAGCTTCCGAGCAGATCTCGCAGCAGCCGATGTCTCTTCAGACCACTGTCTTCATGAAGTGATCACGCGCATTCTGATTGATTAACAAAATGGCGAAACTCCACGCGATGGGGTCTCGCCATTTTTTTTCGTTTGCGGTGACTAAAAAGAACAAGCTTTAGAGCAGTGGGACTTTTGTCCCCGTGCGAACCGAATCACACCGAGCTGAAATCGTGCGCAAGCTATGACCGTCGCTCGCGGGGACAAATAATCCTGCTGCCCGTAGGCTCTTGGCGTTTTCGTGAGGACGACGACAAGAATCTAAGTGTCAAACGAACGAATCAACAAGCTCCGAAAACGAATCGAATCTTGTTTTAGCAAGGGATTTCCCAAAACCGTAAGTGACATGAGCAAAGTCGACATTTGCTTGCTTGGCCGCAACTTCGTCACTTTCGGTATCCCCAATGTAAGCCGGAGTCATGAGTTGGTTTCTTCTAACGACAAGCTGGATGTTTTCAGATTTAGGTTTGCCTGTACTGCCATGACATTCGACGTCAGAAAAGTATTGAGACAGATTGGAGTGAGCCAAGAACGAACGAAGGTACCAATCTTGGCAATTGCTTACGATGAATAAGCGATAACGCTTAGAGAGTTTTTCAATACCTTCGGCAACATGGCGGTATAGTTGCCCGCCTTTTGCTTCTACTATTTTTCTTTCTTGACGATTTAGCTCCGCAAGCGCTTCTTCAAAGCGACTCTCTGGAAGATTCGGGAGGAGCGTCGTCATGCAGTCTTTGTACGGCTTGCCGGAAACACTGGCGATGTCTTCCTCTGTGATCGTTCGCTCAATACCCAACGCAGACAGACCTGCAGTCCATCCCTCAGCAGAAGCCGAACAAGCATTCCAAAGCGTTCCATCGAGATCAAAAATGAGAGAGTCGTTTAGCGGCATACACCCGATGTATCGCATGGAATATTTTCATGTCCAGAAATCTAATGCTTGAGGCGTTTCGCCCCGTCAACAAGACGAGCAAGATTTTGGCGAATGGAAAATGAGAATCCTTCTTAACCTGCAAGGCGAGCCTTTCCGGTCAGCGCCGGTCACCAAACCTTGGAACACGATAACCGATGGATGGCTTCGGGGTGGAATCACAACTGTTATTCACGTGTCGCTTTTATTTGGCGCCTAATCTTGAATCACTCGTCGATTGTATTGACCAAGACCTTTTTCACGCCAGGAATAGCTGCTTTTCCTGGCGAAGTGTCGAGTTCTCTCGCTGCACAATCTCGAGCCGCTGCTCGAGCTGCCTTTCTTTGATTTGTTCGTGTTTGAGGTCAAAGGACTTGCGTCTGAGCCGTTCACGTAGCCGTCGGTTTTGCTCTTCCACCGATGCCCTCTGGCAATACCAGGGCGGTCCTTGGATCTGCTTTGCTTTACGCTGCCCCATGGCAATTTAAACAAGAATAATTTAATCCAATGATTCCAATTAGCTACAAAGCAAGGTGAGTAATTGCTTAATAGTTGACTATTTCCATACGGTATATTAGTTTCATAATATATTCCGATTTTGGGGATTCAAAGGTCACGCGCACTGTGCTGGCTGACCTCACACGCTGAACGTTTTCTGGGGGAAATGTCCAAATGAATTCGCCTATCGCATTTTTTGCAGGGGTTATTCTTGCTTCAATAGGCTTGGCAACAGATGTTCAAGCGGCTCAGCTGAAGCCTCCATCAAACCTTTCCTATTCAGACGATTCTGCCGTCTATATCAAAGACAAACGGATTCGAAGAAATAAGCCTAAATCCAGTGGGGGCAAAATCGAAAATTATTCGAACAAGCCAGCC
>CAZCBS010000071.1:0-14581 GCA_964496965.1 uncultured Bacteriovoracaceae bacterium | reverse complement strand
AAATTCGACTGCGCCAGGAATCACCCGCGCGGAACAAGCCGAGACCTCGGGTTCGGACGATTGAAAGAACCCATACATGACCTGTCGTTCGATGGTCTCGGCCGCGCATTTGATCGCGGCAAGTTTTCGATCCCGCGAACATCCGAAGGTAAAACCTTTCTGTCCAGGGGCCTCATCATACGTAGAGGAAAACTGATGATAAGTCAGGCCCCCCAAGGTCGATACCTTTTCGCTCATGGTGATCGGTTGCTTGGCAAACCAGGTGAGAAAAGTGTTTTCCCAGCTCATTCTTACTTTTCCTGAACGCGCCAGAGCTCGATTTCAGCATCGCTCGCAGGCTGATCGCCGATATCGATGTGCTTCTGATGCAGAAACTCGGTGACAGTAAAATAGATCGGTATCGCTTGCCGAGAACGTAAAAGCCATTTTTGATAGTCTCGCAAGATCTCGATGTGCTCGCTGTTCAGATCTGGCACGTCAGCCTTTTTCAGATCGATCGACGGACTGACGAACGGACTCGTTAAATAGCTCAATTGCACCGCAGGGTATCGCTCGGATGCGGCATAAATGCTCAGTTGATAGTCGTACTTTTCATGAGCGCGCGGATCGTCGATGGACGCGAACCAATCAGAGGATGGCGCGAAAACGTACTCGATTTCCGTGCCCACGCTTCGAGCCGCTTGCTGGAGCTGATCCAAAAGAGACTTCGTGAAGTAACCTTCTGGGCAAAAGACTTTGAGCTTCTTCGCGGTATGCTCCGGCAACTCTTGCGTCAGCTCGGACGATCTAAGTCCGTAGGAGGCCGTCGCAAAAGGAAGGAAAGATTCGGCGGAAGCAAGAACGGGGTCCCGATTGATTTTCCAAGCCGCGTTGATGAAGTCTTTTCCGATCGGAGGATGCTCGGCCTTGCCCATCCCGTAAAGATGAACAATCCCCGACGCGGTGGTCGTTCTTCGCTCGATCCCGTTTTTCTTCCAATCCACGTCGCGGGCTCCGCTGTACAAACGGACGACAAGATCGACGTCGCGGTTGAGAAGCGCATTGTCGATATCTGAAAGCGCTACTTTCTTGATGCGAATCGATCGTGGCGAGTTAGGAAACCATTGGCTGATCAGCGAGTGCTCGTTTCGCTTAAGAAGCGCCGAGTTCTCGTCATGGCTTGCAACATAGTAAGATCCCGAAAACTTCGTTGGATTCAAGGCAAGCGTTTTTGGGTCCATGTCGGAGGCAGCCCAAATTCCCGTTTCCGGTGATGCGACCTGTAAAAAGAAAGACTCGGTCTGAATCTTGAGACGAATCTCGATTTCATGCTCGGAAACCGCTTTCAGACCCTCGCACTCATCAGTCAAGGTTCGCAGTTTTTCACACCCGACGACGTATTGCCAAAGTTTAAAGTGAGTCGAAGTCTTGGCGATGAGCTGCCGTTTCAAGGTCCATAGAACATCTTTCACGGTAATAGGAGTGCCGTCGTGAAATTTAGCGTCAGGACGAAGCTTGAAACGATGTGACCCGTCTTCCTTATTGACCCAAGATTCGGCGACAAGCGGGCGAAACTGCTTTTTACCGCTATCGAAGAAAGAGAGACCGTTTGAGATATGATCCAGATAGTACCAATCGCCAGTGCTCTCGATCTTGAGCGGATCGGGAATTTTCATTGAGCTGGTGATTCTTATCCGAAGTTCGTCAATCGGCTTCAATTTTTTGTTCTCCCGAAAATAGGTCCAAATGGCTAGGCCGCAGGCCAGGGTGATCACGCTCGCGGCAATCCATGAATACGTGCTTCTCATGCGTTATCCCTTCGACAATCAGCCGCATCCCCTTGTCGGTTCGTTGCTCCCAGACGCATCTTCTATGATACCGTTCTCAATTTTATAATGAGTGCTTTGAATGAGTTTTTCCAGATCTTCCGGAAGGCAGGCTCCCGAGTCAATCATCAACTGGACTTGAGCTAACTCGGCGCCGGAGAGTTGCGCCTGGGCCTTCGAAACATCCGCAGGGCCGTTGTGAGAGATCATACAGGCTAAGGCAAAGAGAGATTCAGGTAGCATAGTTGTTATTCCTCTTATTGTGTTTAGGGTTTGAACAGATAGCCATCGGGATCGATTCCCAAACGTTTCATGTCTCGCAGCAATTTGGAGCGATCGACTCCAAGCTTGGCTGCCGCTTCGAGTCGGGTCCGCGCGCCCTTGAGCGCCGCGATGATTTGCTCGCGGATCAACTCGTCCGTGGCCTCGCGCATGGGGCGAGTTTGTGGGGTCAGTGCGATGGCGCCCGATTGCGCGGCCAAGCCCTTCAGGTACTCATCGAAGTCACTTGGATTCACGATATCGCCCCGAGCCTTGATCATCATATTGCAGACGGCGCTATCAAGTTGGCGCACGTTCGCGGTCCATGGATATTTTTCCATCTCGCGAATCGTGGAGATCCTGAACTGCTTTTGCTGATTCGCGGGCATCATCGTCCGGTTATAGTGATCTTGAAAATGCCGAACCAAGGGCTCAATGTCCTCAGGGCGATCACGCAGCGGAGGAATGTAAATATCTGCTCTCCCAAGACGGTGATAAAGGTCTTCGATAAACGCCCCATCTTTAACCATGGTGTGGATTTTGGGTTTTGCCGCCGTGAAGAGACGAAAGCTGACAGGAATCAGCAGCCCTTTCTCATCGCCTTTTCGCCTAAATTTGCGTTCCTGAAGAACCCGAAGGAACTTCTCTTGGTTCGTGGGTGAAAGGGTGTGCACTTCATCGAGAAAGAGAACGTTTTTATGCGCCTGTAAGAGCAAGCCAGGCTTATCGGAGTCCGCTCCCGTAAAGGAACCCTTCACATGCCCAAACAGATCGGACTCGAACGCGCCTTCGCTTGAGTTAAACTCCGGGCAAGCCACTTCAATCATCCGTAGCCCCTCGGGAACCAAGGCTTTCACGACAAGCTCCTTGCCGGTGCCGCTTTCTCCGATTACTCGAACATCGACAGGTAATGAGCGGAGGTGTTTGATCTGCTGAATCACCTCATGCATGGCCCGCGATCTTCCGACGAAGCCCAGTTGAGCGGCGTCTCTTTCAAACTTTTCGGGTTGGTAGTCATCGGCTCCGACGACTTTGTGCCGATTCTCGAAAAGATGAATCCCCGTTAGAACGAGGTCGCGAGTTTGTTGGACCGGGCGTCCCTTGACGATAAATGAGCGTGCAACGCCAGTCGTCAGCATGTCAGTCAGATACTCGGGATTGGAGTGGCCACTGGCAAAGAGAATATCCTGTGTCGGATTGATTTTGCGGATGCGCTGGGCGACTTCGCTTCCTTTAAGGTCTGGGAGCAGGAAGTCCACCACGACCGTGGCGTAGCCGAGTGTGTTCTTGTTAAAGGCTTGGATGCCTTCGGCGCCCGTGGTGGCTGAGACAATCTCGACCGGATGCCCGCGCATCATGAGGCGAAACGAATTGATGTAGCTATCGTCATCTTCGATCAGGAGAATTTTTGCCGCGCCCATTGAGAGTAGCTCCTTAAAAATACCTGACTGTATATATCAACTTTTGAAATAGCTGTCCATTTCATTTGGTATATTTATATATGTAGTCGATTTGATTAAGAAACAGGCGGGCCGCTGACGTACTCGTTAGCCTTTAGCCTTGCTGCGCTTGGATTCGACGAAGAGCTTCATCAGCATTTCAAGGACCTGAGACGGGGTCACGTCCCCGCACTCTTTGTGGAAGTCCTTATAAAGGCTTTCGGAAACGTAGAAGGTCCGGCGCTTGCGGTCGGGCTTCTTAGAGAGTTCCTTGAGGATGTCTTCGGCATCAACGGTGAGCTTCATTCGTCCTATTAGGTTAAACCGGCTTAGAATCCAAATATAGGACGCCATTAGGCAATCCAATATAGATTGCCTAATTCCTTTCATCATGAGAAGGAAGGCGCAGGAGTGAGATGGAAAATGAAAGCAGCGAAACCGAGAACCAAACGAGTCACTGACCGCTCAAGGCGAATCACTGTCTCCGTTCAGCTCGGCGGCGTCGAGGTGAACTGGCGAATTCAAAAAGTCCCATCACTCTGCCCGAAAGGGTTTCCGTATCGTCTTTGCGAAGGCGCGGTGGTGTTGGCGTGGTTCCGGGACGTTGAGCAGGCAAAGATGGCGGCGGCGACTCGGATGGTTTTACGTCTGCTCGCGGGAAGCGCTCTCACTACGCGCCCCTAATATCTGTGTGTAATCCGCCGGACGACTCCGGCACTCAGGAGGCATTGTGACAAAAGGCAATTTTCTTACAGAGATGAATTTCCACTCGGGCGTCGAGGAACTTCCCGCTAAAAACGCGACCCCATCAGCCCAAGTGATCGACCGATCCCACATGAAGCTTTTGGAGCTTCGCCATGAACTTGAGAGTCTCTCTTTTCTTCTGTGCACGATGGGGCCAGCGGAGATCAATGGCCAGCTCTATGGGCTCGGCGCTTCTCTTCAACGAATGAGTCAACGGGTTGAAGAGGTTGCTTACGATTTGGCTAAGGTGCCGAGAAGTTAATCGACCGAGCGGTCGCAGCGCACGGAAGCCAACGCTCATCTGGTCATGTCGTTCGGGGACGAATGAGTCCTTTGTCATCGCTCTGGCGTCTCAATGACCCTTTGTCGCTTTGTTCCCGTCTCGTCCCCATGGTCGAGACTCAAATAAGCTAGCTCTGATGTATACAGTCCTAGTTGAGATTCATTCCCTTCTCGAGCGGACTTCAATCTTCCCTTGGACAGGAGTTCATATCATACTTTAATTGGGCCTTTGTAAATCGACCTATATTTGAGGGGATATGTCGAATTTCAAAATATTGACGCTGACTTTTTTGGCAGGATTTGTAGCGATCTCTCAAGGTGCGCGAGCCGAGTTTCCACAAATCAAATCTTGTGGAGAGTATCGGATATCTGGGACGGTCGAATGCGAAAGCAATGGGTTTTGCGGTGTCATTGGCTCAAAGGGTACACGTTCTGAGTTTCGACTAAAGTTCATTTCAAACGAAGCTTGGCATCAGATGTTTAATCAAGCTCACATCGACGCCGTCATAGAGGTCGTCCAAATTAAAGACCCTGTCAGTATAATCGTTCAATCATTCAAGCGAACCGCGCCAGTTTTTGAGAAGGGTGACGAGCAGACCTTGTTGAAGGTGAAGAAATGCAATTTTTAGGTCGCAAAAGGTTAAGTCAATTTTGTCACCCGATTTTCTGCACCTGGATGGCATTTGTTTTGAGTAGTTCAGCGGCCTGGGCCTCTAATCACGCCATCGTCGTTGGAGGAAACTGCGATGGGAAAAAACCTCAGAATATGTTTTTGAGCGAAATGGCATTGTCAGCAAAGGTCCTATCTAGTCGCGGATGGGACGTTGAAGCATATTTCGATGGGTCAGCTCGGGATTGCCAATTCGAGTTCGTAAGTCCCGAGTGTCAAAACAAACCACCTAACCCTAAGTGCTGTCCTTCCGGGATTGATCCAAAAGGTTGGAGTACGTTGGCTTTCAAAGATCATAGCGTCACCGGAGAGATTAAGGATGCAAGCACTGAGAACTTTTTGTCCGCGCTGGATTCCGCGGCTGCGAAATTAGGTCCTCAGGATCAGCTTCTCATTGATATTCACACGCACGGAGCCCGGCGATTTGCTAATGTGGCTCACTCCATATGCATGAAGGATCCGAAGAATTCTGATGAACTCTATGTGGACGATAAGCGGCTTCAGGCAAAGCTTGAACAATTGAAGAAAAAGGGCGTTAAAATCGCCATTCTCGATCAAAGCTGCTATTCAGGCGGATCAATTGAGCCATTGAGGCGATTTGGCTGCGTTTTAGCGGCTACTGAGCCGGAAAGCACATCGATTCGCTCGGTCTTTACAGAGGCAATGGAGTCACTCAAGATTTATTCTGACTTTGCGACTCAGTTTCCGAATGATAAATCAAATATTCGGCCAATCGCGTCTCAAGGGCCTTCGAGTAAGTTCACTCTTGAGGATCTGTATTTGGCATCAATTGCCAAGGCTAATACCTACACAGTTGGTAAAATATTTCCGCAATCTTCGCAGATGGAAACGGGCGATTCAGATTTGGCGGAGCTTTTTTTGAATAGTCAAAATTTAAAATACCGTGAAGATGGCGCCTTGCCGATGAATCGGATCACGAAGTTGTTTTGTGAGGTTCCGGACTCTCAATTTCAGAAAATTGAGGCGTTTCTAGATGAGGTTGGAGGCATTGCTAAGCCCAAGCTCAATCAAAACGAATCTAATTGGGTTGCGACAGTGGCAGATTTAGTTTCATTGCCGCCGCAGATGCCGGACCTTTCTAGGCAAGAAAGCGAATTCTTTCATTGGAAAGGTGAAGTAAAGCGAAGAATGACTGAACTCAATTCAGCTTATTCCGAGTTCAATCGGATATCAGATTCATTAAGACAAACAACTTCGGTCGTAGCAAGCTCGATTCCGGCTGATTTAGAGTTCCCATTTATGTTGGCATTAGGTGCAAGAAGCTCTTACGCTACGAAAAATCACGGAACCGAATTCGAATTCGATGGCTTCTCTTTTCCAAACACAAAGTACGAGGAAATCGTCAACCAAACGATTTCGAAAGTTAAAGAGAAAAATCCACAGAGCGCTGCAATGACAGACTGGACAAAGATCCAGACTGATCTGTTAGTGGCGTTTAAAACAGCTGATAAAAACCTATCGGATTCCAAGCGTGCCGAGACTCTGAATACGCGAGCTCGGCTGAATTCTTTATCCGATTCTTTGGCGCGAAAAGAGACCGATCTACAAATTGCCCAGGATATCGCCAGCCTCTATTTCTTTGTTTTAAAATCCGCATGGCTTATCAAAAATCGACCTCGCTTTGAAAAAACTCAAGCTTTCAGGGACTGCGCCGACTTTCAGCTGTTTTAGGCTCTTTGGTGCACGCAATGACTTTAAACCACTTCCATCTCAGGCACCGCCTGAACGGGAGCGCGAAAACGATCCGAGCTCTAGAAAAATTTGTCCCCTGAATGAATCGTCACAAAGAACGTAGTCCGTCTGATAATCATTCGACTCACGCGGGGACAAATCTTTCCTTCGATCAAGTGAGCATTGCCTCGCGGCCAGATCAGATTCGTAGGTTTACTGAACAAAGGCGCGGGGACTGAGACCATGCACTAAAAGACCGATGGACCGATTGAAAGCGCGATTTAGGGCGATTGGGGACACGCTCCCCGTTAGTCCCGGCTTTCTTGCCTTCGCTCTAATATATCGGCGAGTGCCCCGTGGGAATTTGTTTTCCGAGCGCTGTCACTGCCGAAACCGAGGTCTTTTCCTTTGCGTTTAAAGCGTTGCTGATGCTCAGCAAACCTCTCCAACGGAATTGTCGGTCAAAAATTTGGAAAGGAACCTTCACATTATTTGAGTTCGGCTGTTACCGTCGAACCAGCAATGATGATCTTGTTAAATACTTGCTATAGAACTCAGCCATTTTTACGAGCCTTTGTGAATTTGACGTGCCAGAACTATCGGTTTTTAAAACCGGGGTTACACTGGCCGCCGCTATGCCAAAGAGGAAACTGAAGTTGCCACCCTTGAAGTTAGTCAGTAACGAGACGTTTGGAAAAAGACTGGCACGCTTCCGCAACACGCAAGGAGCGCGGACTGACTCAGCTTGAGCTAGCCGAGAAGGTCGGTACCATCCAAACGCTTGTCGCCGATTACGAGCGCGATAAGATCAAGGCTTAATGCCGAGATGATCTGTCGCTTCGCCAGAACGCTTGATCTGAGTTCCAATGTGCTCCTCGGACTCAAGCGCTCCGACTCAGCTTTTAATGAGAGGGCGAATGGTCTATCCCACAAGCTGGTCCGACGTATTAAGAAGATCGACTTGTTACCCACACCCAAGCAATAGGTGTTGCTGCAAACGATCGACGTGTTTCTGCGCGAGAGCGACCAACAGCTACACGGCAGTTAAGAAGTATCGTAGTTGCCATCATGGCCCGTCTTACCTTTGAGGTTGCAGTCCACTGCAAAGACTCAATGGCCATCTCTTTCGGGCCTGTCCTCTTGATGATCTCCGCTACTTGCTTTCATCCTCCAGCTGTTGAGCACCCTCGCTCTCTCAACGGGGAGTGCGGGTGCTCAACAGCAATTCCAGAATGGAATTAGGAGGATGATTCCGCATCAAATCAGGAGATCATCTCAGGGCTTTTTTCCGTTATTTCAAAGCGAGCCGGGATTTACTGTTTTCCGACAATTTTTATCTCTTTTATATCGTTGATGGCGGTACGATTAAAGAGAGTCGAGTTCTCGCCGGCGTCAATCAACATGTGCAACTTTTTTGCTAACTATCTTGCCATTAAGTGCTCTGAGTAGGCAGTGATATCGATCAAAAAGAACACCGTCTCCAGCTATTACCGTACTCTGAGGATCGTTTGGATCCATTGTTCCCGGGGGAAACTCTTTAACTTGCAGACCGAGAGACTTAGCTTTTTCTATGGTGAGTTCGCTAGGTGAATCAATTTGGACAAGATCGCAAAAAGCGTGAACGCGTTTTTCGATAATTCGTGGCCATATAAAGAAGATCAAAATAAATATTATTATTAATGAGGTAGGTACCCCGATGATCACGCCTATAATTATTGGTCTAGACTTTTTCATCGCTTGTATCTCCCAGTCCACTATTTCGGGCAGCTATTGACGCCAGATTGTACGCCTGCCAGTCCATAGCCAAGTTGCGGGAGTGTGGACGCGGATTCGTCCGGAGCAGTGTAAATTGACTTTCGAAGTGCATAGATAAGGACAGCCGCATTCGCATTTCCTTCTGCGAATCCCTGGTTTTCGACAAGATCCTTCGCGTAGAGGTAATGCTGGGCATCTGCGAGAGTCTGAGAAGTCGACCCTGTATTTTCGCGAGCCAATAATGCTGCTTCGGAAGCGGTCTGGTTTCCGTTTGCGTTTGTTTCGAAGGTGGCGATGACTCTCTTTACTGATTCATTACTTTCATCGTCTCGCGCAATATATAGCGGCGGCCCCGCGGTGTGAGAGCCGGGTGTGCCTGGATAAATCAACAGTGCGCCGCCCTTTGTGGGAACAGTGTAATCCAAGCCAAGCGGATCGATGAATAAAAGCGGGTTACTGCCCATGCCCTCGTAAAGGTTGGTTGTGCCCCCAGCAAACCCAATCGGGTCATGCGTCGTCCAGCGTCCGGTCGACGGATCATAGCAGCGATTGAAGGTGCAGTAGAGTCCGCTCTCTGGATCATAGGCCATGCCCTGCCATCCTGGCATGAGCGGATCGCTTGCCGCCGAGATCGCAGGAGCCGTCCCAAAATTCTCGCCCCATGGTGAGTACGCGTGAAGAGCTCCAGCAATGCTTGTGTTAAGAATCGAACCCTGGTGATCGGTAGCATACGCTTGTGCTCCATTTGGTCCGATCGAACCTAGAAGCTCATTTGCGCCTTGTCCGTGGAGATACTGCCACGAAGCCCCCGTACCATCGGTTGCCATGAGAACTTCAGTTGAAGCACCCAGGTGGAGATAGCTCTGGGTGATCGTCGTGCCGTTAGACAGAGTCACACTCTTCGCAACACGTCTTCCGAGCGCATCAAGGAAGTACTGAGCCGACGTATCTGGTGCGTCGTTATTCCCCCGGTTAAATGCGGTCATTCTTCCATCAGTCCGGTACGAGTAGCTATCGACGACGTTGCTCGCCGTCGTAGTCTTTTGTGCGAGACTTCCTGTGCCATTCAGGTCGTACTTGAAGCCATGAAGCGCATCCGAGAGAATGGCGTTGGCAAGAAAGACCCCAGCTCCGTTTACAGAGTCGCCGACACGATTGTTCGTGAAATCAAGCTGGAGTTGTCTGTTCAGTAGCGGCGCCGTGATCGCACCCGTGAAGCTTGAGGACATGAGATGATTCGCAAAATCGTATCCCAGGTCTAGTTGCCCAAACTCGCGGGTCACCGAGTTGATATTTCCAGTAAGCGCATCATAAGAAGGCGCCTCAGAGATCGCAAGAGTTGCCCCGCTTCCATCCGCACCATTCCAGTTAACCGACGTCAATCGGTTTAAAAGGTCAAACGAGTACGCACCGGTGAGACCCGTCGTACTCGTCACGGAGTTTTTCCTACCAAAACCATCGTAAGAAAGAGTCACACCTAAGCTTTGTCCGGAGATCACGTTTCCAGACGCAATATTGAGTAGCCTTCCCGCAGGATCGTATTGAGCGGTAAAGACCGTATTGCCTGCGGAATTTGTGATCGATCCAATGTCAGCGGTCATCGCTGGATTAATTGTATAGGTATCTTGGATCAGTTGCAGCGGATTATTTGAATCAGTTGCAGCAACTCCAAAACCAGTTGTCGCAAACGGTGGCACCGCTTCACTATTGAAACTGAGCTGCGCCACCTGATTGTTGGCAGAAGCAAGCCTAACCGCATCCATCTGCGGCTGATAAGTGTAAGTTGAATCATCTTGCACTTGAAGAACTTGACCTCCTTGCTGCACCGTCAAGCGCTTACTCGTAAGGCGTGAGAGCGCATCCCAGCCATAGGTCGTCACCTGAGAGGTTGCGCTCTCAGAGCTACTCACACTCTGCTTGATCAAGCGATCGGCCAAATCCCAAGTATAGCTAGTCACCTCAGTAACAGGAATAACGCTGCTATCAGCCCGAGTCATAGCACTTGGTCGATCACGCTCGATCACTCTTCCAGATGAGTCATATGTAAACTGAGTTCGGCTTCCCATTGGATCCGTCACACCCGTCAAATCGCCACGAGCGTTGTAATCATAGCGAGTCACGCCGCCATTCGGATCAACCACACGAGTCAGGCGCTGTCTTGCATCGTAGAAAAACCGTGTTTGGCGTCCCGCTGGATCGGTAATAAGCGATGGCTTATCCACAACGTTACAGCCAATAGCGACCTTATCGTACTTGATCTGAGTCGTTCGGTTCATTGCGTCCGTGACCGAGATCAAGCGATCACGTCCATCATAGCCAAACTTGGTTGTCTGGCTCGTCATCCCGCTTTTAACCGTTCTACTCGTGAGTCGACCTACAATATCCCACTCCTGAATGATACTTGGTCCTGCTGTATCGTCGACACGAGTGACTCGATCATGATTATCCCAAGTGTAAGTAAGAGCTCGTCCACTTTGGAAAGTCCTGGTAGCCACTCTTCCTCGGGAATCATAAGTCCTGGTCTCTGGATTTCTTGCATCAAAGACCGTCGTAAGAAGTCCATTTGAGTCCGTTACGTTGGCATAGCTGCCTCGCCCGTTTGAAACGGAAATCACATTACCGAAGCCATCGTAGTCAAAGTTAAGCGCAATGCCTGTCCCACTTTTTCTAACGCTTGTCACATTTCCAAAGGAGTCAACGACAGAGTCAACATTACCTGCAGGAGAAATGACCGAAGTCGGTTTTCCAAAAGTATAGCCCTGTAAACTGATGCTTGCTCCATTTGGCTTTTGGATCAAAGTCAAGTGACCGCTATTATCGTAGGTCCAAGTCGTCGTAGCCCCGGTCTCATCTATTTTAGAAGTAGTACCATTGGGTTGAATATCGAATTGAGCTCGTGTCTGATCCGGATATATGATTTCGTCGATGAGTCCGTTGGAATCGAGACTAAAGTTCGTGACTGCACCGTCTCCTCCCTTAACCGATGTATAATTCTGGTTTCCGTTTTTGCTCGAGTAAAAGAAACCCCAGTAGCCATTTCCAGGCTCCGTTTGCTCAAATGCTCGACCATCATCATAGTAGCTAAAAGTAATTGTTCGGTTAAGAGGATCTGTAATTGCAGAAAGTAGCCCATGAGCAGCTGTTCCAGACTGCTCTTGATTGTATTGATAGGCGGTCGTGTTGCCGTCAAAATCACTCGAGCTTGCAAGCTTTCCATCTGAGTTATACGTGTACTGATAACTCAAACCATCGCGCTCACGCACGACTTGTGTGACAAGACCCGCGCCGTTTCTGTTAAATGTAATGGCACCGGCAAATGGGGTCGTTGCGGAAACAAGCTTTCCGCTTGCATCATAGGCAAGCTGAACGCGTTCTCCATGAGGCTCGACAATCGCTTCAAGTTTACCTTTAGGAAATCCTGGATCGTCGTACGAGAAAATAAGCTGAGTTCCATTATCTTTGGTAAGGATGACCTGCTTACCTACTTCCGTGATCTTGGCCCCGAGCCCTGAAGGAGCCAATAATGACAAGTCAGGTTGACGAACAAAAGTCCAAGGACCGCCATCTTCATCGACCCAAACGAGAGATCCGAATGACTGACTATTGATAGTGCAATCTTGCGAATTAGGAGGATTCAGCGGCAACGTCATCCCGTACTTATCCAAAACAGCCTGCAAGTCGGCTGGAATTTGAAGCGTATAACAACCACCGCTTCCTCCAGCGGAACCAGGATCAAAGACAAGTTGAGTTTCGAGATTGTGCCACCATCCAGCACCAAACTCGCTTGAGGCCTGAACCGACTTGGTCGTATACGTCCGCTTTAACTTCAAAGCGGTCTCAGGAGTTCTACCTGGAACACTAAAATCGGTAAAATCATGCCACATCGTGCCAGACGCAATATTTACGGGCTTTCCAAGATAACATGCTGTCTTTGGGCCTTTCGTGTTGCTAGGCGAGAGATTGAGCGTTTGATTTGATATTATATTTGGCAAATTGATCAACTGAGAAATCGGAAGATCGGTAGACCAGCCGTAGCTATTACTATCTACTGCTTCAACGTTACAATCTGGAATAGCCAAAACGTACAACGAACATTGCAAGCTGGTCACATTTGGCGGGCGCGACGTGCAATAGAGATGTGCATAGCGATAATAATTTTTCGCGCAGAACGGAGTTGCGTCGGTTATGACATAGTAATCCGATTGCAGATAGATTCCGTTTGGAGACTGTGAAGAGGCGACTCCCTGAATAGTGCAAGTCCTCACACCACCAGACGTCGAGCACGAACTATCGCTATAGTTGCCCCCAAGGAGCATACCATTGGAGTCCGACATCAAATAAGCTCCCGCTTGTCCCATGGGATTTGATGGAGCGATGATAAAGGCTGCTCCCTTCCAACCGTTAGTATTCGTAAAGAAATCGGTCAGTGAGAAAACATAAGGTGATTCGGCCGCGAAGTTTTGCAAAAGCGGAACTTCTGGAGCAAGCGCTGGCGTGAGCTGCCCTACAATCGACTGCGCAGAATCAGTCGTCAAAGCGCTTCCTAAGATCGTGTTTGGAACTTTAGGATAAGCTTGCTGCAAGAGCTGAACAGCCGACGTTCCTCCTGAACCAAAGAGATCATTCCAGACTTGTCCTTCAAGAGTCGAGTTTGCGACAACCAGCTCACCCTTGGCGTTAGCAATATTGCTGTATTGAGTGAAATCTGAGTAATTTCCAGTTCTCGAATACATCGGGCCAGTCATATCCCAATCGAGCGCAACGCTCACAGGTGCCGATCCCAAGAGAGCTGAATTGGATGCGATTAGAGTCTGATCGGGCGTTCCACATAAAATTAGATGTTCTGTCGCTCTTGAAATTCCACGATAGCTATTGATAATGGCATCGTTGGACGCCGCTTTTGAAAGCGCAAGCGTAGAACCAAGTTGTAATATGGAAATCATCTTTTCTTGATTTCCCGTAGTGGTCAGCACTGGAGCGCCGAAAGAACTGACTGCTCCAGCCGTAAACGCAGCTTGAGCAGCTCTTAGGTCTGAAAAATAAGATGAGCTCGTCACAGGAGCCACGGCGTGACGAACCACATAGACTCCACCGACCGGACGACCATTCACAATACGTGCTTCAGTTAAGCCACCATAAGCGAGAGGCTCTTGAATCGCATGATAGAGTGAAAACTTCTGTTGAGCTGGCATGTCGCCTGACGCAAGAACTCTTCTGCCTTGGCTCACAACCATCGTATCAATTGATCCGCCACTCGTACTTGATTGAAAGGTCAACGATACTGGCTCACTGGAAAGCGAAGCTAACGGAAGAGCGGTCTCAAGAAGCGTAGCACCGTCTGCGGCAGGATCTGTCGCTTTAACATGACTTGCAAACTGATAGTTCTGAGGCAATAGATCGGTCGCATTTTTGATACAAGGAGAAGTGACTCCCATCGAGCCCGCAGGAATCACGGAGTAACGATTGAAAACCGATGGTCCAATCGGGATAAGACCGACTGCGTTTTGATTCGAACCACCAAGGCTTTTTGCTAAAGCGTCACCAAGAGTCGCCGTTCCGGAGGGATTTTTAATAAAATTGGTGATGTTCGTTACAGCCGAGCTTGGGAATTGAAGAAGGCTTGAACCTGGATAATAATCTACGAAACCCGCAGTCGGATCGATTTGAATCCACTGCCGATTTCCGGGTTGAAGCTCAATCGCTGCATAAACCCAAACATGCGGGATCTGCCACGCACGGCTTCCCTTTTGATAAGAAACCATACTTGAGCCATCAAAGCCTGAAGGGTTGAGCATTTGAAAATAACCCTTGAGATTCATGTATTGCGCCCAAGCCAGATCCTTGGTGCCGCTGACGCCGTAAAGACTTTTCAGCTGATCTTCATCTACTAAAATATCGCCTACGACATATTGAGCAGGCACATTCATCGCTCT
>CAZCBS010000070.1:1075-14669 GCA_964496965.1 uncultured Bacteriovoracaceae bacterium | reverse complement strand
GGGCCGCTTTCAGGTTTTGCGAAATAACGGCTAATTCGAGGTTACAATGAGGACTGGGCTCTTCCAGTGATTTGCAGTCGATGACAACGGGTTTTGTTTCCGTTTCGAGAAGCTTGGTAGCCTCTTGCTCGAAAGCTTTCGCCGTATCCGGGTTGGGCTTCCCCGTGAGAGTGATTAGGATGTATTTGTCGATGGACTCGATCTTGTACGGGGTGCTTGAAGATTCAGGTTGCATATGGATCTTCAGAATAACCTTTGAGCGATGATTTTTTAAATTAAATTTGTTCTGTTGGAAAATTGACGCTCCACTTATCCCGTTCCGTGTTCGATCGATTTTCCGATGGGTTTGACAACCAAGACTCCGCGAAGAGTCTTTCGTTGATCTCCAACAAGCGAGAAATAAGGGTATTCGCCGGGTGTCTCAGGCGCGAGGAAATCCACGATGCCCTCGTTGCCGGGACGGGTCGTACGTGTCGCGGCAAGAATCGAGGGCGAATAGGTGACGGCATCCGGATCGACACCTGCTTGTTTTCCAAGCGCCGCTACGGCGGATTCGCTTCCGGGCTTGATCAAAACCCAATTGTGCGTGACTCCTGAAGTCGGAGCTTCATCATTTCTTAAAATCACTTCGACTTGCTGACCGGCGGTGACTTCAACTCGCACGGGATCGAATTGCGGAACGCCCGCTCTGTCCGAGCGAACATCAATTCGCACAATCCGATCGGGAACGACCGGGACCTCAGCCATGGGTGCGGGAGGTGTGGGCGAAGTGGTGGGAGTTGACGAAGGAGTAGGCGCAGCAGGCGTAGGAGCAGGCGTTGAGGTCGGAGAGGGGGCAGATGCAGGTGTCGGTGCAGGTGCAGGCGGACTCGTGGGGCGTATGGAAGCCAACAGCGTGGCGCCGATTTGATGTGTTTCTTGCGCATGCGCATGGAATGGAGCCCGTTCCAGGCCAGCGCAAAGAATCGTAAAAAGAATGAGAGGTGGAGCTAGGCGTTTCACTTTCAGATTCGAACTGCAAAGGACATGCGACTTTTTGAGCTTTAAGAAATGGCGCGGGAAGCGCCTGGTTGTTCAGCGCTTCCCGCGATCGCATGTCAGACGAGTTGCTGACAGATTTTACGCTTAAATCACATGCCACCCATTCCGGCTGATGCAGTCGGAGCAGGGGATGCCGTTGCGCCAGGCGATGCTGTTGCAGCAGGCGATGCCGTTGCAGCAGGTGATGCTGTTGCTCTAGGCGATGCTGTTGCAGCAGGACCGGTTCCAACACGAATCGATCCGGACATTGCAGCGGCTCCGTGAATCGCGCAGTAGTAAGGGTACAGGCCGTTATCGGTGAAGGTCATCGTGAAGCTTTGGCCTGGAGCGATCACGCCTGAATCAAAGCTACCATCCGTTGACGTGACGGTATGATTGATGGAATCGTTATTGATCCAAGTGACTGTCGTATTGACAGGCACTACCAATGGATTGGCTCCAAAGGCTGCGGCACCTTTTGTAGCAGCGTTTTGAGGAATCGAAACGTTGATACATTGAGGAGCGGCTCCTGGTGAAGCCGAGGCGCCTGGAGAAGCTGTTGGCGAAGCTCCAGGAGAAGCGACCGGCTCGACTACGCCAGGCGCTGCTGGGCAAGGAGCAAGCACTCCAAACGCAATGGGTGAAGCGGACGGCGTAGCTGCCGCAGCGGGCGTCGCTGTTGCTCCTCCTCCAATTCCACCGCCAATGCCAACACCACCAAGCACGCCTCCGCCGCCTGTTCCGGCCGTTCCTGCGGCTTCTGTGGTTGTTTGTTGAGGGAGCGATGAATCGGCGTTCGCGATTCCTTGATGATTACTGCTATATAAAGCCCAAACGCCGCCGGCCGATAAGACAGCCAAGCCAGTAGCCATAAACGTGACGATTTTCTTCATGCAATTCCTCCATGGAATGTTGGGAATGTTGAATTTGCCGCCACTGGATGCATCAGCGGTTCCATGCGAGGCGGGTCAAATACGAGAATCTGAAGGAGCAGCTCTTCAGGCGGCCCTTCGCTTTTCGATCTCTTCCACAGCAGGTTGCTTGGTTTGCATCGACTTCAGCTTGAACGAAAGAGCGATCAAGCTGGCGCCGCCAATGATAAAATCAACAGCGAGAAAAACCCCAGGAATCCAAAGCGCTGAGACCGGAAGTTGAGCGATTAAAAAAATTCCCAGAAAAAACGAGACAAACGAGCTGAGCATCAGCCACCCGCTTCCTCGAATATGCCGAGTTGCCAGGCTGAGAGTCAGCTGGGATGCCGCGCTCATGAAAAGATAAAAGATAATCGTGAGCCCGACGCCCATGATTCCGATCACTGGATAACGAAGCATCACAAACCCGCCGACGATCGAGACAAGAGACTGAAAGACTCTCCACGCAGTTCCGCCGTAACGGCTAAAGCGAAACGTTTGGATCAGTTGAAAAATACCGCTGATCAGGAGAATTGCTCCCAATGCTGCCGCGAGTCCGGCTGAAGCCGCTACCGGAGCTCGCCAAGCGAATATTCCCAACACGCAGGAAAGAATTCCTCCTACTAGGAACCAGCCCCAATCTCGATTGAGGAAGGATACGTCGGCTGTTGGAAAAAAAGAAAATCTTCTAGAAATTGTATTCAAGTCTCTGTTTTTCATGAAAGCAGAGACGTGCAACCCTTAAACCACTCTGCACGCTTCATCGAAATCAAGGCGAGGAGCACGTGGGTAAAGCTGGGTATGATCTCCATAGCCGAGATTGCAGATCAGGTTAGATTTCCAAGTCGTTCCGGAGAAAAACTCTGTGTCGACTTTTGCGACGTCAAATCCGCTCATCGGGCCGCAGTCCAGTCCCAAAGAACGGGCCGCGACGATGAAATAGGCGGCCTGAAGAGAGCTGTTTCTGAATGCGGTAGCGTTAATCAGAGCGTCGTTTCCTGCAAACCAGGAGCGAGCATCGGCGTGCGGGAAAAGCTTTGGAAGCTTTTCGTAGAATTCCATGTCTTGCGCTAGAATCGCGGTAACCGGAGCGGTTTTTACTTTTTCATAATTTCCTTCGGAAACTCCCGACAAAAGCCTTTTCTTGCCTTCATCTGATTTGACGAAAACGATACGAAAAGGGGAACTGTTGGCGCTTGTGGGGCCCCATTTCATCAAGTCGTAGATTTGGTGCAAAAGCTCGTCGGAGACAGGTCGATTCTGCCAAACATTGTGGGTCCGAGCTTGAACGAAAATCTGATCCAGAGCTTCTTTAGAGAGCGGTGAAAGTGGCTTCATAAAAAGCGTTTTGTCATAGCTTTCCGTCAATGAAAAGATTCTTTTGGCACGTGTGCTGCACCGAAGCGCATAATGCCCTACGGTCGTGATTGGAGGAGTTTCGGAAAGCAGTTCGGCACCGATTTGAAAAACGAAATCAAGAACGACAATGTCTCGAACGGAGCCGCGGCGCTCGCCTATTATTGGATGCTAGCTATTTTTCCGGCGATGATCATGCTTTTGAGCCTGATTCCATACTTGCCGATTCCCCATCTGCAGCAATCCATGATGGAGCTTCTCAGTCAGCTGCTTCCGGGCGACGCATCTAAAATGTTTACTGGAACGGTTCAAGAGGTTGTTTCTCAGCGAAAGGGGGGGGTGCTTTCTTTGGGGCTCGTTCTGACGCTCTGGGCAGCGTCTAATGGAATGATTGCGATCATGCAGCAGCTGAACATCACCCATGATGTGAAAGAGGGGCGTTCATTTTTTAAGCTGCGAGGCGTTGCAGTGCTCCTGACGTTTCTTGTGGGAGCATTGATCGTGGGAGGGCTTTCCCTGGTTATTTTCGGAGGAATCATTCAACAAGCGATCGGATCCTGGCTCGGACAAGGCTCGCTTTTGATCGCGTTTTTCTCTGGACTCCGCTGGGTCATGATCGCTTGCGCGATGGTGTTAGCATTTTCCGTGACATATTATTTTGCTCCTGACGTTGAGCAGAAGTTTAAGTTGATTTCACCAGGAAGCATTCTCGGTACTGTTTTGCTGATCGTCGCGTCGTTGGGATTCCGGCTCTATACTGATAATTTCGGGAAATACGGAGCGACTTACGGAAGCATTGGAGCCGTGATCGTACTCATGCTTTGGCTGAATATCACGGGATATGTGATCTTGCTGGGATCGGAAATCAATTCATTGCTTGAGCGCATTACGCAGAAAAATAAATCGAATAATTCTTAAAGTGCAGGGGGGCGTGGACCTGCGATAGCCAGGGATGATGTCTTTCAATGGCGTCGCGAGACAGTCGTCCTCTGCCAATGACTGTAATCTTTCTCGTTCGCGCGACTTCTTTTAGATCTTCCAGTGTCTTTTCGACGGCAGGACGGGTGCCGTAATCGTAGATAAAATAAAAATCGGCGGCTTCCGGCTTGAAGTTCTGGGCGCTGAGATCGGCAAGCTCCATCTGAACGTTCGGGAAGTTCCATCTCTTCAGGCATCGATGCGTTTCTTGCACTCGCTCTTCGACGGCCTCATAACCGACAAAGCTGGAGTCCGGATAATAATGGCCCATGACGAAACCAATTCTGCCGTAACCTGCCCCGAGGTCGATCAAACGGTCGCCCGGTTTGATTTCAAGCAGCTTCAAAAGTTTTCTAATTTCAGTGTAGGGTGTCAGAAGGCTCTGGATATTGAGTCCAACCCAGTATTCCTGCGCATCTCCTAAGCGCGAGTTTCCGAGTCGCGCATGGATCAGTTTTTCCACGGTCACGATATCAAAGCCAAGCCAATGATCGATCGCTTCGGAATGCTGCATGGCCTCAAGATCGGTGATCTCGGGAAGAAGCGGATAGGGGTCGTTTGGGTCAATCGTCGGTACAGCCATGATGATGCAGATTTTTATTCGGAAGCGGGCTGAGATTCCAGCGAATTCATGATAAATCTGAGTTTACGATGGACTCGCTCAAGACACTTGCTTCGCTCCGTTCCGATCCTGATTTCGTGAGACTTCATGAGCTTCCTGGGATTCTCGTGGATCTCAAATACGCCTCGGGCGACAACTTCATGTCAAAGGACGTCTATGGAGACTTCAATGAGGCTTATTTGCATCGCGTGGCCGCGGAAAAGCTTCAGCTCGCGGTCCGGCTTCTTCAAAAAGACAGGCCGGGCTGGAGATTTTTAGTTCTGGATGCCTTGAGGCCGCGTTCGATTCAGCGAGTTCTCTGGGCGCATGTGGTTGGCACGGACCAAGAGGGTTATGTTGCGGACCCAGAGAAAGGATCTGTTCATAATTACGGTCTCGCGGTTGATCTCACATGCGTGGACGAGAAAGGCGAGATCGTCTTCATGGGGAGCGGTTTTGATTACTTTCATCGCATTTCTCAGCCTCGCTTTGAGGAGGAGTTCCTTAAAACCGGAGAGCTCAGCTTGGAGCATTGGCAGAATCGAATGGTGCTTCGTCGCGCGATGACTCAGGCAGGATTTCATCCGCTTCCGCACGAATGGTGGCATTTCGATGCGCTTTCTCGCGATGAAATCCGTAACGGTTTCAAATTGATCGAATAGTCGAATGGGCAAATTTTGCCCATATTTTCAATTATTCATTTTATCGATAGAATAGAGGATGTGAAAGAACTCAACTTCGATCATTCATCGTTCAGACGTCTTTTGTTCTTAGCTACTCTCGGGTTTTGGTCTTTTTCCGCGATCTCAGGCCAGCCAGCATCGGACTCGTTCTCCTCGTGTGTTCAGTCCAAGCTACAGGACCTCCAGACTTACTATTCTCAGCGTCTTGAGCGCCTGAGAGTTCCGACTAAAAAAGGAAATATTGTCGAGCAACCATACGATAGCGTTGGCGCGATCTATAAGAAGGCGCGGTATTTGAAAACCGATTTTGATCGGAGACTGAACACGATCGCAAAAGAGACGGAAACAGAGGCCGTCACCGCCGACCTCAAGCAAATGGAGCGCTCTCGAGAAAAGGTCAAAGACAAGCTTTTAGGTCAGGCATGGGCATTGACGGATGTCATGAGGGGCACGATCATTTGCGATCGATACAGCCAGATCGAGCGCGTAAAAAGCGCGATCGCGTCTCGATTTGCCGACGTAAAATTCGTGGATCGATTTGAAAAACCCAAGCCAAATGGATATCGAGACCTTCAAGCGATTGTTCTCGTTCCGGCGCCGATGAAAAATGAGAAGCCGCTGTGGGCCGAGATCCAAGTTCAACTGCGATCGCTCTATGATGCCAAGAAACGGCGAGGGGATGAGTTGTATCATCGCTGGCGGCAAATCGAAGAGCATGGCGCGAAACATCCTTTGACGCCCGCGCAGATTTCTGAAATCACTCGCCTCAAAGCGCAGGAGCAGAAGCTTTACGAGCGAGCGTTATTGGAAGCTAAATAAGACGATCCGGAACGCAGCTTTGTCGCTCACGTTCGCGCGCGATAGCTTTGCTCGATCCTCCAGATCGCGGAGATGGTGTTTCTAAGACTTTGCTTGCCGAATGCGTCTTCAAAGAATGTCTCGATTTCGTCGATAATCTTGATGAGGCGAGTGGCGACTTTTCGTCCGTCTGACTTTAGAATCAAGCGGTAGCTCCTTGCGTCGTTTTCATCCAGATGTCGCTTCACCCAGCCGCGACTTTCCAAGTGAGAAATGCAGTGACTGACATTTCCGCGCGTCATGTGAAAGATCTTCGCCAGTTGCGATGGCGTGACGGAATCGGACGATTCAAAGAAAAGCGAGATCAAGATCAGTGCTTGCAGGAGATTGCAGTTTTCCTTCTTGAGCTTGAGGTTCAGGTCGCGCCAAATCGTGTCGTAACTCGTTCCAATGGCGAGAAGCAGGCTGTTTTGGACATAGTTCTCGATTTTCATATAGGGTTTCAATAGTTGAAACGTTCAACTATTGAAACCTAAATATGCGGTGCAATTAGAGATTTTAGCTTTGGAGTCGAGATTCAATATGGCAACGCTCAAGAGATGAAAGATCAATTCACGTACGCTCAGACTCTTTATCGCTTGCCATTGATGGATCTCTTGCATCAAGCTCACCTCGTTCATCGTGGGAATCACGATCCTTCGGACATTCAGCGGTGCAGCTTGCTTTCCATTAAGACGGGAGCTTGTCCGGAGGATTGCTCCTACTGTCCGCAGTCGGCTCATCACGAGACAGGATTAGAGAGGCAGGCTTTGCTCTCGCTCGATCAGGTTCGAAGCGCGGCCCGTCAGGCCAAGGAGAATGGAGCTCAGCGTTTCTGCATGGGAGCGGCGTGGAGAAGCGTGAAAGACGGGCCGGACTTTGACCGAGTCCTGGAGATGATCCAATGCGTGAAGCAGGAGGGGCTTGAGGCTTGTGCGACGCTCGGGATGCTTTCGACCAAGCAAGCCGCACGACTCAAAGAAGCTGGATTAGACGCCTACAATCATAATCTGGATACAAGTCGCACCTATTACAGCAAGATCATCAGGACTCGGACCTATGATGATCGGCTGAACGCCCTGAGCGCAGTTCGACAGGCTGGAATGACCGTTTGCAGCGGTGGCATTATCGGCATGGGAGAAAGCGCGGATGATCGATGTCAGCTCTTGGCGGAGCTCGCTTCTCTCGAACCGCATCCAGAGTCGGTCCCGATCAATTTGCTCATTCCGGTCAAGGGCACTCCGTTGGAAGAGACGCCACCGATTGATGTTTTGGAGCTCATTCGGACAGTCGCAGTGGCGAGGATGCTGATGCCGAAGTCCCGAGTGAGGCTTTCGGCGGGAAGGGCTTCACTGTCAAAAGAAGGTCAAGTTCTAGCCTTTTTCGCAGGGGCAAACTCCATTTTTCTTGGGGACAAATTATTGACCCGCGAAAATCCATCAGTGGAGGAAGATGAGAAGCTTCTCAAGAGCTTATCCGGCGAAGCGGTGCAAGGATGAGCTTTCCGATCGTTTTGCAGGAGCGTCTGGCGGATTGTGAGCGATCCGGGCGTTTCAGAGAATTAATGCCGAGGAGAGGAGTCGATCTCTGCTCGAACGATTATCTTGGTTTTGCGGAAGATATCGCGCTTAAAGAGCGCGTTGCTGAATCTTTGATGCGGGTTCCGCTAGGAAGCACAGGATCTCGATTGTTGCGGGGGAACTTGGAAGTTTTCCATGAGGTCGAAAATCTGCTGGCCGACTTTTGCGGGCGAAATTCGGCCGTTTTATTTTCGTCGGGATATCAGGCGAATGTTGGACTCCTGTCGGCGGTTTTGCGTCCTGACGATCATGTTTTTTCAGATGAGAAGAATCATGCCTCGATCATTGACGGAATTCGCTTGAGTCGATCAAACGCTCATATCTTCGCTCATCGGGACGTCGCTTCGTTGCAAGCCAAGCTTGAGTCGATCCCCATTCAAAAAGGCCTTAAAGTCATCGTCACGGAGAGCCTGTTTAGTATGGATGGCGATACCGCCCCGCTTAAAGAACTTTCCGAGCTTGCGGAGAGGTATACGGCTTTATTGATCGTCGATGAAGCTCATGCGACGGGGCTCTCGGGGAGCGGGATGGTACAGTCACTTGGGCTGTCCTCCAAGGTGTTTGCGACGGTTCACACCGCAGGAAAAGCATTGGGGTGCAGCGGTGCTTGGATTGCTTGCGATCGCGCACTTAAAAATTATCTGGTCAATTTCTCAAGACCCTTTATTTTTTCGACCGCGCCCATGCCTTTTCTAGCGATTGCGCTGAGTGAAGCGATCCACCATTGGAATCGCATAGGCACGGAGCGCGCAAGCATCGTTCACAAAAACGCTGCGCAGTTTAAAGAATTAGCGAGATCTCGTCGCATCCCGATTGAGGGAGGCGGTCCGATCTTTTCCGTCATTCTTGGAAGCGATCAACGAGCGCGTAGCGTTTCAGAGTATCTCGCAGATCGAGGTTTTGATGTGAGAGCGATTCGCCCTCCGACTGTCAAGGAAGGGACTTCGCGCTTGAGGCTGACGATTCGTTGGGGATTGGAATTTTCCGTTTTGGAAGAATTCATAGAGACATTGAAGCGAGGTCTCGAAAATGGCTAAAAATGGCATTTTTGTCACGGGCACGGATACCGGTGTCGGAAAGACCGTCGTTTCGTCGCTCATTGTATCGGCGTTGCAACAGGCGAAGCTTCCTGTGGGCTATTTCAAGCCAGTTCAGACGGGTACCGATGATGATTGCAATGAAGTCCAGAGGCTTTGTGGTCTTTCGGATGAAAAGATCGCTCGCCCGGTTTACTCGTATCCTGAACCCATCGCGCCCTATCGCGCTTCTTTGCTTCATCAAGACCGCATCTCTCTCGAGACCATTCGACGGAGCTGGGATCAGCTTGACGATCGAACTTGGGTGGTCGAAGGAGCAGGAGGGATCCTTGTTCCCTTGAGCAGAGACGAAACGGTTCGAGACTTGATCGCGGCGCTTCAGCTACCGACGATTGTCGTTGCTTCGACTCGATTGGGAACGATCAATCATACTTTATTGACACTGGAAGCGGCGGAACGGGCTGGAATTCAAGTCCTAGGAGTGGTGCTTGTCGGGGATGCCGACTTGGGCCTGAATCAAGTGATTCGTGAAGCCGCATCCGTGCCCATATTGGCGGAAATCCCTAGGTTCGATTTATGACTTTATCTAAAACAATCCTCGAGCAGCGTGATCACGCCGCCATCTGGCATCCGTATTCGCAGCATGGACTTTATCCTTTCACCGTACCAGTCGTTTCCGCGTCAGGAGCTTATTTGAAGATTGCCTCGAAAGACGGAAGCGATGGCGGAATCGATGTGTTAGACGCGATCTCGTCGTGGTGGGTGAATTTGCATGGTCACGCTCATCCTAGAATATCGAAAGCTATCTTCGATCAATCGCAAGTTCTCGAGCACGTCATTTTTTCCGGATTTACTCATGAGCCTGCTGTTCAATTGTCCGAGCTGTTGATTCGGGCGACAAGGCGCGTGCAAGCCAAGTTTTCGAAAGTTTTCTTTTCTGATAATGGATCAACGGCAGTCGAAGCAGCCTTGAAAATCGCTTATCAGTACCATCAAAACCGAGGAGAAACGACTCGGCAGAAGTTTATCGCGCTTAAAAATTCTTATCATGGTGACACATTGGGCGCGATGGCGGTGAGTGAGCCTGATGGGTTTCATCGGCCTTTTCGCCGAATCTTGCCGCCAGTCGATTTCGTGGAGCCAGACTGTATCGAACAAATCGAGGCTTTGCTCGCGAAAGATCCCGGAGCTTACGCTGCGTTCATTTTTGAGCCAGCAGTTCAAGGCGCGGGCGGGATGAGGATGTATCGCGCCGACTATCTTAAAGCCGCGATGGAGCTTTGTCGACGATATGGTGTTTTAACGATCGGTGATGAGGTTTTTACCGGATTTTATCGAACGGGAAAATGTTTTGCGTTCGAGCACGTGGGCTCGGCACCCGATCTTCTTTGCTTGTCCAAGGGCATCACAGGAGGTTTTTTGCCATTAGCGGTGACACTGGCCACAGACGAAGTCTTTTCCGTCTTTCTATCCAAAAAGATGGAACACGCATTTTTGCACGGGCATTCCTACACCGCAAATCCTCTCGCCTGCGCTGCCGCCATCGAATCATGGAAGCTCCTTCAGGAGACTGAATGTCAGGAGAGGATGGATACGATTTCCTCTCGCACTCAGATGCACGTGAATCGTCTGAAAAGGATCCGAGGAGTAAGAACCGCTCGCTGTCTAGGAACGATTGGCGCAGTCGAGTTGGAAAGCGATCAGACGTATTTTAGCGGGACATCGCACGAGTGGATGCAAAGAGCGATCAAGCGAGGTGTTTTGCTTCGGCCACTCGGTAACGTTCTTTACGCAGTTCCACCGTATTGCGTAACGGCTGCCGAAGTCGATCGAATTTACGAAACCATGGAGGAATTGATTCATGAAACAGTTTGAGGCTTTTATTTCTCGATTGGCAGATGATCCGCGCATGCATGCACGGTTTGTGAATACATTGAGCATGCTTGAATACATCGGTGCGAGAAAAATCTTTAAAAGTTTGCGCGCAGAATCGTTTTCCCTTCAGTTTCTGGAGCACGCGGCCGAAGAAATTCGCCACGCCCGACTGCTCAAGACGGTTGCTTTGAAGATGAGCCATGGCGAGCTCGATTCGTATCGTGAGGAGCACCTTTTTTGTGGAGGCGCTGCCCGTCGCTATTTTCAAACCGTCGATTATTTGCCTGGCCTTGAAGGTTTCGAGCTAAAGTGTACGGAAAAATACGTTTTGACCACTCTTTTGATCGAAGAGCGGGCACTTCAAATTTATCCGGTTTATGATCCGATTTTATCTGCATGCGGGTTTCCGGGGGTACTCAAGGCTATTTTGAAGGATGAAGCGCGTCACCTACGCGATGTGGGGAATGAGTTGAAGGTGAAGCTTTCATTGCCCGAGGGTTACCTCGCTCACGCGTACGCGATGGAAAGAAGCGCATTCGAGGAGTTTTTGTTGCAACTCCAAAGGACGCGACCTCGCATTGAATCTCAAGTTTGACGGCATTGAGTGAGCTGAGAAAGTCGTAGATAAACCCGATTGTCAGCACGACCAAGCAGATGAGGCCCAGTAGAAAAGTGACGATCGACGCGCTGGCTCCGGGAACGCCGAAAATGAGATGGGAAAAGGTCGAAGCAATCGTGAGAACGACGAACAAAATGCAAATCCCAGCCGCGGTCATCGTGTTTCTAAGAATTCGAGTCCGATGATAGAGGATTTCTAGTTGCCTCAGATGATTTTCGTATTCGCGGCCCTTGGATGGCAACCCCTTCAGTTTGGTTAGGATGTTTCGGATTCGGTCCAGGCAGCGGGCGAATCTCAAAGACATGATACTGGTAAGAAAGCCAACACCGGTCAGGAGTGTGACCGGTGTGATGGCTGATGCAAGAATTTCCGTAATAAATCGAGGATTGTTTGAGATCACCCGACCGACCTTAATTCAGAAGCACGGGTTTTAGGATTAAGGATCGGTCAGGATTTGATTAGTGGGTGACCTCAAGCCAAAGTGGCCAGTGGTCAGAGACGGAGATGTTTCGCCGAATGCGGCAGTCGCTGTAGGTGAATCGAGATCGGTGCTGGCCATCGCTGACGAAATAAACAAACATTTAATATAGAAAATGATCGCCGATCGTTTCAATGTCCGTGTCTATAAATTTTGTCGCAGAGTCGATTTGATACAGCTCGATGAGGAGGGAGTCGTCAGCAATCGATCGAGGTTTTGAAGAAGCTTTGCCTCAGGGGAGCCCTCCGGAACCCATTTTTCAAGAGGAGTGCGATGATTTTTAAGGATCTGTTCCATGAACGTGTCGTGGAACTTGAGATCTTCAGCCTTTGTAGACCCCCTCAGACGAGCCACTTCCTCGACGTAGCGTTTGATCGAGCTCAAATAGTGTTTCTTAAAGTTCCAAGGCCGGTCATGAATCGACCAGCGGTAAAGATTATACATCGATTCAGGATCGCGCAGTTTGAGGCAAATCGATATAAAACGATCCATCATGGCGTTTGATTTTTGAAGTGTTTCGTCATACCCGCTGAAAAGTGAAAGTGGAATCGCACGAAGCGCTTTGTGCGCGCTTAGCTCCTGAATGGCATCGAGATATTCAAAGAAAAACGAGTCTGGGTATTCCTTGGTTTTCAGATTGGATGTCATGGCTTCGAGAATAGTTTTATTTTTAGTCCTCTTTGCGACTTCAAGAAGACGTCGCATTTCGGATTCATAGTTGCTTTCAGTTTTTCCGGATGGGTTTACCGTTTTGAGATGACGAGCTAACTCGGCGTAGATATTTGGAGCATTCAAGGTTTCCGCGGCTTGGAAGAGAGACTCGAGCTGGGGCTTCCAGCTCAGTGCGGTCGGGTGAGTAAAAGCATGCGCAGCGATTTGTTCTAAAATCTCCGGATTCTTTAGCTGTGTCGCTTTTTGGATCAAAACAGAAAGCGCTTTTCCAAAGGCCTTTTTTTCATTGCTGAAGAGATGTTCGCCAGCGGTGATCAACGTCGGATAGTCTTCGGCCTCGGCTGCCCTTTCGATTAAATGAATCAGCTGCGGCTCGAGGTGGGCTACGTTATCCGCGCTGAATATTCCCAGAAGATAGGCAGTGTTCTTCAGACTGTCTCGATCATGATGCTCGGCCATGAGATCGATGACGGAGTCCAATGTTTTTCCCCATTCCACGGTCCAAGGTTCCCTAAAGTGATAGGCGACGCTTTTGGCCAATTCGGGGTGGTTGAGCTCGTACGCTCTACGTAAGATCGGGACGAGAAACTCGCGTTTGAGAGCCGCATGGGCTGGGTGATCGCCAAAAATATCGCGGTAATAGATCGCCTTGTAAAACTCTTTGAGAACCGGAAATGGCGCCTCGGAGATGAACTGTGTCCAGAGTTTTGAATTGGGCTGAGTCCGGTAGAATGCCTTGAAGGCGAGCTCGGGGGGCAATTTCTTCATGATCTCTAAAGTGATTTCTGGAAAATCGGAGATTTGGTCAAGTTTTTGCCAAATCAATTGGGTCGTTCCGAGTTTCTGCTCAGTCATCCCGTGCACGATGAAAGTATTAATCTCTTGTTTTTCAGCAGGCGATACTTAACACAGCCGATTCATCACGCACTTATGAATTAAATTCGTTT
>CAZCBS010000070.1:0-1065 GCA_964496965.1 uncultured Bacteriovoracaceae bacterium | reverse complement strand
CCCCAGTCATCCCGGTGACGATGTAAGTTTTATTCTATTGGTTTTCTGCGGTAGCGGACCCGCGCAGACGATCACTCACGAGGTCAGCATATAAGTCCGTATTGATGATGTTTTTCTTGATATTAGCAAGATCGAAAGTCGGACTGGAGGAGATCAGTTCAAGCCAATCCTTGGCTGTCCAAAGTTTTTGAGATCGATCGACATTGGATAAAAGTTTCAAAAGGGCTGAGTGAGTGGGGGGCGCGTTCAATAGAATCGTTTTTGCCTGTTCGGCAAACTGAGCTTTTTCCTTTGAGGAGAGCTTGCTGATTTCTTGGATGAGGTGATTTTCGAGAGCTGAGGAGACGAAGTACGAGGCATTTCGAAGAGAGTCAGGATTCTTTAAGAATGGGAGCCAGTGGGTCACGTGCCAATTCCTAACCGTATGCGTAAGATGCATCCAGAGCGATGCGACTGAGGCAGCTTGTTTGCCTTGCATGGCATTTTGAAATCGCTTCAGCACGATCTCTTGTTTCTCGAGCGAGAAAGGAGGAGTGGAATAGAGATACCTCGCTTCCCGGATCAGCTCTGGAATGACATCACGGGCTTCTGGTTCCATGAGCGCGATGGCCTCCGCGAGCTCATGTCTTGGCTCAAGCTTCAATGAGCGTAGGGGTTGAGGCAATTCTTTCCATGCCGTGATGAGGGGAGTGAAGGGTTGAGGCTTCTCAAGCTCATGGAGAACGATAGCAGAGATTTTTCGATCGTCCTCATCACTGAGATGGTTGGCGTGGTTTTCAATACGGCGTTTGAGTTTTTCATAAACACCCTGATCTCCCTTGCCAAGAGTAAAACCATCGGCAAGTTTTTCGAACCAGGTTATAGGCGTGAGGTTCAGCTCGTCTTGAATGACGCGGATCGCGTTTTTGTTGAGAACGAGTACGCCGGTAGGGATCATCTTAAAATCCGAGCCCTCTTTTGCATGCGGATCCAAGGTGAGTCGGATGGTGAAACCCGTACCCTTGGCTCCGACCTTGCCGGGAAAGGTGTAAAGACCGTCTCCGTGAATAGCGACCTCGCCTTCAA
>CAZCBS010000069.1:12319-14705 GCA_964496965.1 uncultured Bacteriovoracaceae bacterium | reverse complement strand
GATCGTGAAAATGGCCGGCAGAAATCCAGTCGCCGCGAGCGACTGCCGTCAGAGAGAGTGGCGTATTGATCATACTCCTCTCATCGCATATCTGGGCGCATAAAAAAAGGGGTGCCTCTTTCGAAGCACCCCCAACAGTTCCCTAACTCGATTTAAAAGGCCGAGTTTCGTCTAATTGACTGGAGAACCGTGATTAAAGGAGCCTTTCTGACCCGCTTTAACACCAGAAATGCCAGCTTTGCCGCCAAGAACGATCGCTTTCTGACCGGCTTTTTCACCCGCCAGGCTTCCCTTTTGGCCGCTTCGAATACCCGCCTCGGAAATTCCGGGTTTTGCCAGCGGGATCACCTCACTGCCTTTCTGGCCCGCTTTGATGCCCGCCGAGCCTTTCTGGCCCGCGAATTCGCCGCCTTTATGAGACGGGAATTCAGGTGAGCCATGATGTTCGGTTTCCACATCAGCAAATGCCACAGTTCCCAAAGCCATTGCCACGATCACGGAATAAAGCGAGATATTTGCGAAGTATTTCATTTCTTGCCTCCCTGAAGAAGAGTTGGATGAAGAAGTTAAATAAAGACGTTAGACCTCAGCGCGAGGCGTTGCCGCCCCGAACTGATCCTGCGGGCTGTGCAACCCGAGTGCCAGCGGTCGGCTGAACTTGATTCGAAGGAAGCCCGAAAGAAAGTGCGCGAAGCTTAAGCGCCCTGCGATGAATCGATCTTCAGGTCGACTTTTGCATTATAGAATGCACGATCGTCTTGAACGTTAGGGACGTCAGGGACATTCGGAGAAGTGGGCGCGGCATCCTCTTTCAAATCTCCGGCACGTCCGGCCTCTTGCCGCGTTACACCTTGAGCCTCCATCGTGTACCAGATCGTGATCTCTTCTCCGACTCTCAAGCCGTCTTTCTGATCCACGGTCAGTCCTGACATCGCGAACTCGCGCATCGTCGGGCCACGTGTCACTTGAATTTCATTTCCTGAAATCTGACTGATTTTTCCGGTGAAAGAATAAACTTTCGCTGCGTGAGCGGTTGCCCCAAGCACAAGGCCAACCATTGCTGTCCACACCCAATCTTTTGCGCCACCCATCATCGTCATCATTTTTTCCGCCCCCATTCTGTCAGAAAGCTGTCAGAAAGCATCCTCCCAGGCCTGCGAGATTCTCATGGCCGAGAGAATCAAGCCCACATGCGAGTAAGTCTGCGGGAAATTACCCCACAGCTCGCCCGTCTCCGGATCCATGTCCTCAGAGAGAAGTCCCAAATGATTTGACTGATGAATCACGGCGGAGAAAAGCTCGCGCGCTTCCGTCTTTCTGCCCGCGCCCCAAAGCGCGTCCACCATCCAGAACGCGCAAACCGTGAACGTCGTTTTGGGAACGCCGAAATCGTCCGGGGTCTTATAACGAAAAACACCTCGCCCATATCGAAGCATTCTGTCGTAAGCGTCGATTGTTTTCTGAAATCGCTCATCGCGATACGAAACGAAATTCACTGCGGGCAGAAGAAGATTCGCCGCGTCCGGACTATCCCCGCCGTAGCTTTGCGTGTAATAGCCCACGAGATCGTTCCATCCGAAACGCTCGATATTATCCCTCATTTTTTCGCGAATCGGCACCCATTCCGCGACCAGATCATGCCTTCCAATATGACCCGCGATGCGAACGCCGCGATCGACCGCGGCCCAGTTCATGAGCTTTGAGAAAACGGAGTGTTTCTTGGAACCGCGAAACTCCCAGATTCCCGCATCCGGCTGCTCGAAACAAAGAATCGCCTGCTCGATCAGCTGCTGCACGTTTCGCAGCGCCTGGTCCTGATCCGTACGATCGAGGCGTCGATCAAAGAACGTGGGCGTGATCGCAAGCACCATCTCGCCATAGACATCGTGCTGATCCATTTTATAAGCGGCGTTTCCGACGCGCACTGGCCCGTACCCTCTAAATCCCCTGAGGCCTGGAATCTCGCGCTCGATCAGTTCCTTTTCCCCGCAAATGCCGTAGACCGGCTGCAGGACTTTCGACGGCTCCGACGCGCTGATATTTTGAAGATATTTAATAAATGCTTCCATCTCCTCGAATTGCCCGAGCCGATTCAAGGTGGCCACGACGAAATACGCATCGCGAAGCCAGCAAAAACGATAATCCCAAGTCCTACCGTTCTCAGGACCCTCCGGGATCGAAGTCGTCGTCGCCGCGATGATTCCTCCCGTGTCCTCATAGATGTGAAGCTTCAGCGCAAGCGCCGAGCGAATCACCTCGTTCTGGAACTCAAACGGGATATTGCAGTGCTTGGCCCAGCTTCGCCAGTAGGCCAGGGTCCGATCCAGCTGCTCCTCGACGCCGAAACGCAAGGCGACAAGGAACAACGAATTTTCGTCCGCGCCGA
>CAZCBS010000069.1:0-12309 GCA_964496965.1 uncultured Bacteriovoracaceae bacterium | reverse complement strand
CGCCGATCCGGAAACACAAGGGACCCTGAACGGTAGAGCAAGACGAAAATGCGAAATGCTTCGACTCTTTAAGCTCAAAAGGAGTCTCGTCCAAAATATAGGAAAGAGACGCGTCGGACGACAAGAACACGGAGGTCGTATCGCTGTGGTAATGGATCATCTGCGAGGCGATCGAAGCTCGCGGCTCGACCTGACCGTAGTCAAATTTAGGGCGGCAGCGCACGATGATCTGCGGAATGCCTTTCATCGGCCTAACGACCCGAATGACTTGCGGCGGCTTGTAATACGAATCGTTTTTCTCGAACCTGGGAACGAAATCGATCACTTCGAACTGGTTATCGTGCGATCCAGTAAACAACGTCACTAGAACATTGGTATTGCGCATGTAATATTGACGCGAATCCCAAGTCTCGCCGGTGTGTGACGGCGCGGGCTCGACGCTCCAGAATCCGCCCTTCTCGCTATCGAGCAGCGACGCGAAAACCGCGGGAGAATCGAGCCTCGGCATGCAGCACCAGGCAAGCCTCGCGGATTTATCGACCAGAGCGGAGATCTGGCAGTTTCCGATGATCCCGTAATCGAGCTGTGACATGATATCCCTTTTCACGCCCTTCTGAGGTGCGGTTTGCTACGAGTCGAAGCGGGCGGAGCTCGCTCCGCCTGAGATAAAACTGAGCAAACATAAAGCCAAAGGATGCGGCTTAAAACTGCGCAAAACAGGCGGCATAACGGTTGCACCCACACGCACCGCGCATGCGACGATATTATACTCTCTGGCTCTATGTCGTTCTTCTCATCTCGCTTGCATCCGGAGGGATCCAAAGCTACCTCGAGGTTCGCGGAAGCCTTGATGAAGCGCGAAATCGCGCCTCGTCGCTGGCCGCAAGTCTTGAGGAATCCGTCTTGATGAGCTTTCATGCAAAACGATTCGATCGAATTGCAAAAACCATCAAGCGACTCCAGAGCCAACAACGACTCTTGGGCGCAGCCCTCTGCGTCTATGCGCCGGTCACGCATCGCCTGACCGGCGACTCGCAAGGCTTTCCCGCAAGCTTTGACTATCTGCCGCTGTGTGAAGCCGAAAGTGCGCGAAAACTGGGAGCGTTCGCAGCGGCTCAAGACGAAAGCCGAATCGTCGCCACCGAAAATCGCCGCACTCAATATCTAGCGCACCGACTCGACACCAGCGCGGACGGAGCCAACGCTGAAGCGGAGCCGTCGATCGTACTGGTCCTCGCACGGGACATGACGGACGTTGAATCGGCTTGGATCAGCACGTTTTTCCGGACCTTTGCCATCACCCTGATATTGGGACTCGGACTGTTGCTTTTCGTGACGCTTCAAATTCGCCAATGGATTGCCAAAAACCTTCAGCTCTTCCATCGAACCTTGCGATCAGTCATTGCCGGAAAACGCCCCCCGTCGCTCCAAGGGCTAAAGACCAAACCGGAGATCTCGGAGCTCGGACCGATCACTGAGGACATCGACCAGCTCGCAAAAATTCTTTCGCTTCGTCCCAAGGCAAAGCAGGATAAAAACGCGATCTCCAGCACGCTCAGCAATTCGATCTCTCACAAAACCCTGGTCGTGATCTCCAACCGCGAGCCCTACATTCACCAACGTAAGGACGATCATATCGAAGTCGTTCGGCCCGCAAGCGGGCTCGTCACGGCGCTCGAGCCGATTCTCAGGCAATGCGGAGGCCTCTGGATCGCGCACGGCAGCGGATCCGCCGACTACGAAGTCACCGACGAACAAAGCGAGATCGCGGTGCCTCCGGAAAACCCGACTTACAGGCTAAAGCGCGTGGCGCTGACCAAGGAAGAAGAAGAAGGCTACTATTACGGCTTCTCGAACGAAGGTCTCTGGCCGCTCTGCCATCTCGCGCATACACGACCTGTGTTTAGACTCTCCGACTGGCAGAACTATGTTCGCGTCAATCAAAAGTTCGCAGACGCGATCCCGGACGACGCCCTCCGCTCGGACGCTCTCTTTCTGCTGCAAGATTACCACTTCGCTTTGCTCCCGCAGCTTCTCAAGGCGCGAGCAGGCGCGTCTGGCCCGAAAGTCTCGATTTTCTGGCATATCCCCTGGCCAAACCCCGAGGCCTTTGGGATCTGTCCATGGAACAAAGAGCTCCTGCAAGGAATGCTCGGCGCGGACGTCATCGGATTTCATACACAGTATCACTGCAATAACTTTCTCGAGGCCTGCAACCGCTACCTCGAAGCGCGAATCGACTACGAGCATTTTTCCGTGACCATGGGAAATCACGAGACCTTGATTCGCTCGTTCCCGATCGGAATCGACACGCCTCCGGTGAGAAAGCTTTCGGACATCGAAGTCCAGGAGCTGAAATCCCGATACGGCATTCGCGCTCAGTACGTCGCGGTCGGCGTGGATCGCATCGATTACACGAAAGGGATTCTCGAGCGCTGCGAGGCGGTCGAGCGACTCCTCGAGCGCTATCCTGAATACCTCGGAAAATTCAGCTTGGTTCAGATGGGCTCCCCGAGCCGAACTCACATCCCCGCGTATCGCATGCTTTACGAGCAAATCAACGATACCGTCAAACGAATCAATGATCGGTTCGCCAGCGGGAGCCAAGACGAGGGGTATCAACCCATTATTTTTCTTCCCCAGCATCATGAGTGGCGGGACATCCAGTACTTCTATCAGATGGGCGATATCTGCATGGTCACCTCGCTTCATGACGGAATGAACTTGGTCGCCAAAGAATACGTCTGGTGCCAAACCCCCGAGCGAGGTTCATTGATCTTGTCGAAATTCACCGGCGCGAGCCGTGAGCTCACCGAGGCCTTCATTGTCAATCCCTACTCGATCGAGGAGATCGCGGACGCCATCGCCGCGGCGCTCAGGCTCACGCCCGAGGAAAAAGGCAAGCGAATGGAATCCATGCGAGAAAAAGTCCGCACTCGCAACGCCTATAAGTGGGCCTCCGAGCTCGTCGAGGCCCTTCTCAAGAAAACGGACGATCGCACGATCGAGATTCGGCCACAGCGCAGAAGACCCCGTCAAAGCAGTACGGTCAAGTTCAAGTAAGCCAGCGTTCGAATCAGCGTATTCTCCAGAAGCATTTTCATTTTGATCTTCGGATGATCGCGAAGCTCATGATACTCTTGGCTTCCCCAAGCATAGGATCGATCGACCATCTCGTTCATATAATCCAGGTACTTTTTCGCGAAATCAGGTGACTTCAAAATGATCGCGCCGACTTCAGAATTGAGATTTCTCGATCTTGCGTCAGCGTTTGACGAAGTCACCAACGTGGTCTCGCCATCGATGATGGCGAACTTAGCGTGAATCTTTCCATAGATTTCCTTTCCGCCGAAGACGGTCCCGTCGAGCTTTCCGAACTCATAAATCTCAACTTGCTTCTGAAGATCTTTAAAATCGGGGCTTTCCTTGAGAACAGGGGCGATCTTGCTGTCAAAAACGGCCTGAGCCGGCATATTATCGCCCGACATAACGGAATTGGTCAGAATCCGAAGCTTTCGGCTCGGATCCTCTGAGAGCCATTGCTTGAAAAACGAGATTTCTTCTGGCGTTAGATAAAGATAAGGCGACACGATATCGATCGTTTTCTTGGCCTTCTTTGCCTGAGCTCGAAACCGCTGGATGATCGACGCGAGATTTCGATGTACTGCTTGATCGGCGGCCTCGGGATGCAGAACCGCATGCCGACGCGTGATGTTCTCCACTTCAGTCACGATCATGGTTTTCGCGTTGATAAAACCGTTCTCAAGGAATCCATCGTCCTGCATCGTTTTTAACTTAGTTGCGATATGCTCGGCGTCTTCCAACAGCGCGCTGGAATGCTTTTCCATGTTCTCGTGATGAACGCGCAATCGCGGATTGAACTTGCTCAAAAACAATCCACTGAGCGCCTTGTTTCCTTCGTGATAATATAATCGATTATAGTCCAGCCCAAGCGTCGTGGCGAGGCTTCCTCGCTTTTCGGATGGGTCGTTCCGAATCAGGATCTCCGCGTCGTTGAACGTGCGCTCGTTTCGCTGAGGAATCCCGTAATACTCCTTCGCGAGGTTGCGGCCTCCGAGCATGGCCATCGCTCTCTCGGGAACGTCGATATCGGCCAAAAGCATCTTGCTATGCATTCGACGATCGCGCCACAAATCGATCATGGAAAGCGCTTTTTCTTCAGGAAGAAAGAGATTCGCCACTTTTCGGGCAAGATTGATGACATTCGACTTGATCTCCGAGTTCGCATTAAAGACCACAACGTCGATCTGCGCTTTTCGCGTCGTAGGCTTGCCTTCGGCATCCACGACAAAGCCACGCTCCGCATGATACAAAGACTTCAACTCGCCGTGAAACGGGTGCATCGATCCGAGAGAATCGACATTGATCCGAACATCCACGCCTCTGGCCAGCGCGTCCTTCACTTCTTTCAAAAGCGCGTAACCGATCGGGTCGGAGTGAAAAATATAAGTCCCGACATCCAGGGTATGGCGGGCGTTGCGAATCATCATCACTTTGGCCAAGAAGCCCTCTTCGGGAGCGATGATGTCCTTGACCTTCATCTTCAGAATATGCGGTCTTGTCCAAAGTTTTGTCGTTTCACGGTCGGGAAACCTCTTCTGAAAATCCGTCCAAAGCGCCTTTGGCGCCACCGCGCTCTCGCCCGCCGCCTGCTCCAACGAATCGAAAATTCGAGCTGTACAAAGCGGCCCAAGCGGCGACGGCGTCAAATCCTCGTCGCCAGCGATCGCAAGACGCGCTATTAAAAGAACCCCAACCGCCCATTTTTTACGTGATCTGTGTAGCACGACTACGCATCGGCAATATAAGATCAGAGCTAAATTTTATTTAAACCTACTTCATAACAGCCGATAAATGATTGAATATGCTCAAGTCTCATGCACTCATTCCTGTGCTTTTGATGCTCCCTTCGCTGGCTCTGGCACAGTCGTGTTTCTTTGAGCGTTTAACGAGCCAGCTTGCCTCACTCGCTCCGCCAAAGACAGGGCTCGTCACCACGATTGGAAGCCCAGAAGCTACTGTCGCTTCCGAAATGAGAAAAACGTGTCAGAGCCTAGATTCGGTTCTGACACGTTTTTTTATACCAGTTAAAATGCGCAAATATTACGATGCTGAAGGCAGGTTTCGGTATCGTCCTGAACAGCCGGTGCGACTGAGCGCTGAAAATGGGGATGAAAAACTCTCAATAGCAAGAATCCATTACGATATGAGTGGCGGAGGCATCGAGCGGCAACTCCTGATCGACTATGTGAATGTGCTCAACCAGCTTCCAGGCACTCGCCTCTGGATTCTCGTCAATTATAAGCGGGACTTGAAACGGTGGATCGAAAAGCTTCCTAAAACGATCCGAAGTCAAGTCGAAGTTACTGAAACATATTCTGGAGTGGATAGGCTTTCGCTTTGGGCTCAAGATGGATCAAAGCCGATCAGTGCATCAGGACCTTCAACAAAACACGTGTTAGCACCATTCAAGACAGAAAAGGAGCATTACGCGGTCATTAACGATCAATTGCTCGAACATGGGCAATCGATGACTCAGTCTCCGTTTAGATTTGCTGGCGGAAATCTCGTCGTAGGAGAAAAGCATGTGTTCGTAGGACCAGACGTAGTGCATATGGCTATGTTGAATTATGGAATTTCTCGCGTAGAAGCCATGGACGCGCTGACTGCAGAGTTTGGAAAACCTGTCATTGAAATTTCATATAAAACTTTGCCAACAGGCCGATATAAATCAATCGTGAGAGGTCGGCTCGACTTTCATATTGATCTTAACTTAGCTGTAGTTCGGAATCGAAAAACCGGCAGAGAAACCGTTCTCATTCAATCTCCAGCCTCCGCCATATTGACGTTAATGGGCAAACGCGATCGAGCCTCTCTTCCGGCGGAGTGGGACAAATTCTGCGAAGCGCTCGTTCAAGGCGCAAAGCAAGATCCTCACAGTATATTAACCGCGGGTGAGAAAGCGTTGATTAAAACGCTTCAGCGGATGAGCCCAAACGACATCCTTATCCAAGAAGATCAAGCTAAAGAAATTGCAAAAAGCTTAGCGGCAAAGGGATACGAAGTTCAATTCGTGCCAGGCATTTCCCAAATTGAATCTAAGAGAATTGATTATGTTTGGGAAATCTTTAACTACACGAATTCTATTTTTTCCGGAAATCACGCGATCATTCCGGATCTCGGCATCCCCGCTTTAGACGCTGCATTTAATAAGCAGATCTCCAATTTAGGATATAACCCCATTACGGTTAAGTCGCCCCGCCTTTCGCTAGCTGCTTTCGGCGGAATCCGATGCATGACACAAACTTATCGATATCCAGTCGGGCAAAAGTGAGTAAGCAAAAAACTTATGAAAACACCGTCCTTCACCCAGCTTTCAGAACAGATCGAGAATTGCGAGCTCTGCCCAAGGCTACGTCATCATTGTTTAAAAATAGCGCGCGAAAAGAGAAAATCCTACGCGTCAGAGACCTACTGGGGAAAGCCCATCTCCGGCTTCGGCGATCCGAAAGCGCGTCTTCATATCTTGGGACTCGCCCCTGCCGCGCATGGCGCCAATCGCACAGGCCGAATCTTCACCGGCGATCGCTCCGGAGAATGGCTTTATCGCGCGCTTTTCAAAGCAGGGTTCGCCAACCAACCTCATTCGACCGGGCGCGATGACGGACTGAAGCTCACAGACGCTTGGATCAGCTGCGTAGTCCGTTGTGCTCCGCCTGATAACAAGCCTACCCCTACTGAGATCGATCGCTGCAGCTCTTACCTTGCCCAAGAAATGGAACTGCTGAAAAATGCCCGAGTCTACCTTGCGTTAGGACAAATCGCTCTCCATGCTTCATGGCCTCTCCTCGTAGAGCGATTTCAGATCCAAAAGACCGCGAAACCCAAATTCTCCCACGGCGGAAAACGAGAGCTTGCGCCGGGACACTGGCTCCTCATGTCTTATCATCCCAGCCAGCAAAACACCTTCACCGGTCGATTGACCGAGCCGATGTTTGACAGCGTTTTTTCAGAGGCCAAAAGGCTTCTCGGGTAGATCGAAAAACCTAGCGACCATTCGGAAGAACGTTCGGGTTCGTAAAACATCCCGTGACGTTTCGTCCTGTGATCGCCGCCATGACCTGGACAATTCGGGCTCGGTCCGCCTCGAAATTCGACTCGTAAATATATCGCCAAATGCCGAAGTCCAAGATCGACTTCCAATCGTTTGACGAAGGAATCGTCCCTCGCGCCAGGATGTAGGTAAGAACGGCCTGGAAGTCCGCTTCCGATTTGAGAAACGGAGCCTTTTTCTTCACTTCGTCGCTGATGACTTTCGCAAGCACAGGATAAGCGGCAAGCGCCTCCGAACGTCCGAACGTTCCGGAGTGATTCGCGTCGAATCGGACAAACATGGCCTCTAGATAATGCTCAAGAGTCGTGATCTGATCGATATCCCCGGATGCAATCCACTTTGAGTTCGAGCCCTTGTTTCGCGCGACCGTTTCGACCAAGCACGAGAAGGTTTCGCGGTAGACTCGTCCATCCGTCGGAGTCGCGCCGTCTAAGCTCGGGAGCTTCGCGAAAAACTGGGAAAGATTCGGCATATGATCCCAAAGCTGCTGATACATCTCGCCCATGGCGAAGTGATTGAAACACTCCGCTGAGATCGTATCCATTCCGAAGACGTCTTTTTCCCCAATGTGGCAACTCTTGCCTTCACTGAATTCGGAAGGCGCGCAACCGACCGTCCACTTCGCGCACTGGTCTCGGACCAGTTGATACATATTCGCTGAAAGCCCTTTGGACGAAACCAGAAACGCGACCAGATCAGTTCCTTCGGCAAGGCTCATATAGGAGTCGCCGTTCGAGGCATAAGTAAAGAGATTGCCTTCCAAAAAGCGACTGTCAGCCGCGATGGATGACGTCGGATCAAAGAGCTTGAACGCTACGCCGATCTCTTTCACGTCTTGATAGAACTGACGAAGCTCATCGATGCTGATTCCCTCGGTCTGGCCGTCTCCCTCCTTGCCTTCGATTCGTGCCGGATCCGTTACATAGGCGTCCCAAGTGATCCGCGTCAGTATCCAAATCGCATTCAATGCGGATAACCCCACGAAAGACTGGCGCCACCGCCCCCTCTCTCCTGGTAGCGCAGGCGAGATATCGCCGAAACTAATCCGCGCATCGTTTTGCCGGAATAAAGGCAGATGCCGCTCGATCATTCGACCCAGGACTCGAGCCGAATCTTTCGTCACAGGACTGAGAGAGCCAGTCGGCACGCTGTACAAATACTCCAAGGAACGATTGAAGGCGTCTGACGACTCCCAGGCATCGGTGGAGAGCCATCCCAACAAGGATGCGGGAAGCGTTTCGGAGACGAGCGGATCGTCCGATCCTCCAAAGTTGTCTCGAGCGTAGAAAAATGCCTTCTCAAGAAAGAGCTGGCCTTCGGAAACTCGATTGATGATGTTCCAGAGGCGATCGAGGTTCTCGGGCTTCAGTCCCGAGATTTGAGGATCGCTTCCGTTCGCGCTGGCAGGCTTGCATGCCGACAAATAATCGAGCAACGGAGCGGCCGAACGCACTTCGGAACGAAGCGCGGGCTCCGGCTGCAGATACTTTTGAATCAACGGAAGCATGAGTTGCTTGATCGTGCCCCGATATATTTTTATATCGCCGGACTTAAAATACCAAAGATAGTCGTCATCATCCTGCGGAGTCTTGTTCTTGAGATAAATCCTGAGATGAGCGGGAAGTTCCTTGAAATCCGAGTGCTTCAGGGAATCCAGATCATGCTGAAAACCAAATTGCTTGCTCGCCTCGTCGATCACCGCGTACATGTCGCAGAACGAGATCGTATTTCCAGGGTTTGAGCGCACGATCTCGCCCAGCACCCGGTAAACATTCTCTGAAAGCGACATCAGCTTCACTCGCCCACTCCATGAGATCAGGGTCGGCTCGTTTTGCAGAAAGTGCGAAAAACTAATGAGATCGCCTTAGAGCTCGCACCCACGACATAAAACAACAACCGAAACCCCGTTCGCCATTTCTTGTGCGTTCGGCGACACGACGATTTTCTTGACGGAGATGAAAAGAGGCAAATACTTCCGAAGCTCAGCGACGCTGTGCTCGTACTCGTCGTCTTGCACGAACTTCTCGACCTCCGAAAGCAAGCGATCGAAGTGTGAGAACTGGTAAGGAGAGGCCCGCTCCTCGAGAATCTTTCCTAAAGCATCGGCAGACTGGCGCAACGCCTGAATCGTGCTTTCAAGCTCCTCGTCTTTCAATTTGCTGACATGATCCAGCGTCAGGGGAAGATAAGGTCTCAGACGAACACTGAGATCCCGCAACGTCTCCAGCAGGCTTCGCAAACGATCGAGCTCATCGACCGTCAGCTCGCTGGTCGATCCTCCGAGCAGGGTTTTCTTGAGCTCCATGAGCTCAGCAAGAAAAGCGTCCGAGATCGTGAAATCGCGCAGGAAATACCGGACAAAGAATTTCCGAAGCTCGCCGGCAGAATAAACGCCCGGGCGCACGCCGCGCGTTCTCTCCTGAAACAGCTTCAACGAATTGGATGCGCAGTTAAAAACACCTGAAACTTGATTATCCGACGCCTTACCATGGAAATAATCGGCGAGCGTCGTCGCGGCTCCCGAAAGACAGGCGGTTTCCGAGGAACCCAGCTGAACAATCGCGTCTTGATTGGGACGCTCACCAAACTTGAGCCCGCATCCGGAGAATGCGGCGGCGCCCGCGATCACCGTCAACGCGAGCGTTCCGTAGCGCTTGAGGCTAGAAAACATATTTCACCCCCGCGCGCACACGGTCATTCGCTTGGAATCGTCCGATAAAATCATTGGGGCCTGTCGAATCAAGACTCCCCTTCACCTCTTCGCTTCCCAGCACATCGGCTCCCAAACCGATTTCCCAGCGAACAGTCGGATAGTATTTAAGATCCATTGATAAAATCGAGCCGCGATTCTTCGTATCGTAAAGAAGGCTCGATCCCACCGCAGCGACGCCCGCGTTGTGAAGCCCGAGAGATCCCAAAACGCCTGGCATCTCGAGCTCGCCGCCAAACTTCACCGCGCTTTGAAACGGATAACGAGACTCGAAAACGGATTGGCCCGTGAGGAGCGAAGTCCCGTTTGCCGACAAATCGGGGCCGTTTCCGCCATCTTGGTAGAGATAACTGAATCCTGCTTTCATGCGGTTTTCATTTTCGTCCTGAATATGAAACTGCACTGTCGGACTGATCGCGATCGACCGCGTGACCGTTTGCTCGATCCAGGTTCCCGAAACGCCCGGACCGTAATCATGTCCTGGACGATCGATCAAAGACGAGATCCAGCCGCTGACAATCTCGTGATTAAACCCCGCTTCAGCGGAAACCACATGATGATAAACCACACGCGGGACGATCGGCACACTGGCCACGTCCGTTACGGAAAGGTTTTCGTTCAGGTTCAGCTTGCCGTCATACAAAAGAAGCAGCTGATTCATCGGCTTATAGGCGTAAGCTCCCGAAAGCCACGGCCCCATTTGATCTCCGACGCGAAACATGGCGGAACCGCCCGGATGAAGCAGAAGCTTGCTCATGGATGGAACTTGAAGATCGTATTTGATGGGCGTGATCCGATTGAGGACCTCGATGCGATTGGGCGGCGAAATAAACCAGGGGGAATCCGAGATCAACTGACCATTGTCGTTACTGACCGGAACGCCTCGCTCGGGAACGAAAATCGGGGAACCAAAGAGCACCGCCTTGAAGAGCGGCCTTTCGACCTCAACAGTCAGACCCGTTAAGGCCACGACATCGGGGCGAAGATAGTCCCATCGATAGCGCGGCTGCCAGATCCCGAGCCGCCATTCCTGATCGAGATGATTCCAATCCTCCAGCTTTCGGCCGAGCGAGATCTTCGCGCCTTCCATCCGTGATGAGGTGGCGATGTATCCTTCAGGCACTTCAAAATAGGCATTCGAAGTGTCTTGCTTGGAAAGCGGCGCCATACCGATGGCCTCAAGCTCACCCTTCATTTCGACCCAGCCCGTTTCAAAACGGGCGTGAGGTTTACCGATCAAAGTCGGGTACACATCCTCTGTCTTGGTTCGAGGAGAATAGAGATAACCCGCGGCCTCAAACGAAAGAGACCCGCCCCATTGAAACGATTTCGCAGACCCTTGTGAAATCGTGCTTGTCTCTCCAACGGATTGAGAGAAAGGCAACTCAGTCGCAGCCCAGGCGCTCGAAGTCGATGCCTGAAGCAATGCGATCAATAAAAGTGAATGGAATGAGTTACTCAATGAATTAGCCGTCCGTTTTGTTTTCACCCAAAATAACCTGAGCAGATTATTTTTACCAGTCAACCGATTGACTCACAGGCGCCGCAAAGCTAACACGCCGACGCTTCTTAGTCAACCTTTTCAGTCAAGTATATAAGTTGACAAACGCAGCTTCAAGCTATTGAAGTTCCTATGCTTTTGCCTTCAGGGAAAGAGTCAAAACAAACTCCGCCACGGGCTCCGCACCACTCCGACTTGGAACAGTGGCGTAAACTCGAACCGGAAGGTTTTGGCGTTCTTGAGTTTCAATGGCTTTTGCGATGGCTTGGCGGATTTTTTCGCCTTCTTCGCAAATAAAATGGGTGTTGGCTTCGGCTCTTTTTAGAAAATCAGCTTTGAAATCTTTGAATAAAATGCCGACTTTTCCGCGCGCAGACTTTTCACTCAGATATTGAGCCAAGAGTCCTGCCCCAAGATCGGCTCCTGCCGCCAAAACTCCGAAGTACATCGAACGATAATGATTCCGAGTCCTTCGATTAAGAGGAATCTCGATCTCGCTGCGCTGGTCATTGATCTCAATGACCTTGGGACCCACAAAGAAAATAACTGGGATTTTGAGAAGTCCGAAGAGTCGAAGTCGGAGCGTTTCGCGTAGAGACGAAGGGATTTTGAGCATGGAGTCAGCTTAATAGGAAAGGCTTGGGAGATAAACCCCCAAGCCTTCACCTCAAGCTAAAAAGCTAAATCTTACTTCTTACGAGCTTTTTTCTTACGGAATGCGACTTTCTTATCGTTCTGGCGCTTAGAGCGTGCCTCGAAGAAAGTCTTAGCGAATTCCTTGTCAGAATGAAGCTTAGCAGCAAGCTTCTTCTTGCCCGCGCGACGGGTCTTCTTCCGCAAATTCCGCTTAGCGGCCATAGCCGCTTAATTGGTAGTAGCGGTTAGGCCACGTAAACACTCGGTTGCTCCCTAAAGCTCTCATCTGTCGCTAGACCCTTACGAAACCTAAAAAAAATTCCTATT
>CAZCBS010000068.1:7608-14747 GCA_964496965.1 uncultured Bacteriovoracaceae bacterium | reverse complement strand
AGTTCCTTCTACGCTGCCGGGTTTGGCTGGTGGCCCATTACAGCAACTTCCATGCGCAGAAATAAGCAATTTAAACGATCTCGCTGACGAGTTCAGGCCATGCTGTCCAGCATTCGGACTCGCACTCCGTTTTCAGATTTTCCGCGATATTTCCGATAACTAGCTAGAATGCGTGCGCTCTGCATCTTGCTATCAATGACTCTTCTCTTCCCACTGAAAGGCTGGGGTTACACGGTCTATTTCAAAGATCACTCGAGTCGTCGTAAAAGCGCATTTGAGTGCATGATTGGTCAGCTTTCGGACGCGGTTGAAGTCTACAGACGCGCGCCGATCGAAGAGGACTACTTCATCTCGCCACAACAATTAGGCATTCGCTCCCCGAGCCTATTTGCTCAAGAAACAAAAAATGGAAATTTTGTATTGAACCCAGAATATTACAATACAATTTCCAAAAAGCTCCAGCCTCTATTTGTTCAGCATGAAAAAGGACTATTAGTAACAAGCTCCGCAGAAGAGGCGGATCGAATCACCCGATATCTCAACGAGGCGAATCCGGAAAAGACGTTTGCCTCTCTCCATCCAGGTCTGGAAAAAAAACAGCGAGATTCGGTCCACGCACTCTACGAAGCAGGGCAAATCAATTTCATCGTAGCGGTGAAAGAACTTGAAGACCGCGCTCGTTATCCTGGGATGAGTCTCTATGTTGATCTGAACCGTGACACGAGCTTTCAAGCATTTTTGCACGGAGTAAGCCATGTCCTTGATCACAAACAAAGCAAAAATAAAACGGACATCATTAGTTTCATGGAGCCGAACCCAGACAAGATCCATGAGTATCTAGCGACTTTAAGTCAAGCCTTGGCCAGTAATACGGACAGTAAAACGCGCACTGAACTAACCCATCTTCGCACTGCCGTGCTGAGAGCAACGAATCCAACACTCGTCCGCATCGATAAAGTCGCAGATGCTTCGATCGACTATATGCTTCGCCACGGTACAACGCCTAACGAATCTATCGACAACCTACTCTATCAGCATTTCCAAAAATACAGGTACGATCCATTTTTTATCTCTAGGATAAAGGAAAACTCCATAGCTTGGGAAACTTTAAGTAATTCTGCGGAATCGCCTCAGGAGATGACCGAGCGAGAAGCCATCGCAGATATTTTGAGGCGCAAAGCGGTGTCTTCAAGACGTACGACGCTATATAATCGTATTCTTCAATATCGAACTGATCCAAAATTCCTCGCAAAACTTAGGGAAAATCCCGAAGCTTGGGAAATTTTTAAATCTTCTCCGGTGTGGCAAAAAGAGCGCGTAAAAGCAGGGACAGGCGCGGACGTGCTTGAGAAAGCAGCGCAAGAAACTATCGATTATATTTTGCAGCATAAAAATACGCCCACACAGGGCTCAGCAGTTTATCGTCGTTTCTTAAGATATTCGAAAAACCCCGCCTTCGTTGCAAGGCTCAAGGAAAATCCCGAAGTTTGGGAGATTTTCAATAACTACTCAAAATCAGGTTTAAACAAGACCCTACAGGCGATCATCGACTATATTTTGCAGCACAAAACCGTTCCCAAAGAAAATTCACCGATTTACAATTCGTTCCGTAGACATCGAGACGATCCAAGATTTATTTCAAAGCTCAAAGACCATCCGGAGGCATGGGAAATCTTCAGCCAATCCAACCGGGCGCCCCACGAAAGAGTTACGCAAGAAATGATCACCTATATTTTGCAGAACAAAACTACGCCTCCGAGTGGCTCAAAGCTAAACGAGCGTTTCAAAAAATATCGATACCACCCGGCCGTCATTGAAAAGCTAAAAGAAAACCCTGAAGTCTGGGAAATCATCCAGAAGTCATTCCGTCGATGGAAACAAAATATTAAGTTAGAAAATGAGACGCAGGGAATTGTCGCGTCACCTGAGGAAAAGACCGCGCGAGAAACCGTCGACTACATTTTGCAACATAAAGCATTGCCTCCAAGCAATTTACCGCTCTATCAGCGATTCATGAGATATCGAAAAAGCCCGATCGTCATCGCAAAACTACAAGAAAGTCCAGAAGTGTGGAACGTGGTGAATCAAGTCTCCGAGTCTCCTCAGGCAAAGGCGGCACGAGAAACCATTGACTATATTCTGAAGCACAAAACAGTACCTCCGAAAAGCTTGGCGCTATATGATCGTGTCCGTCAATATCGAAATGACCCCGAGTTCATCGCAATACTCAAAGAAAACCCAGACGCATGGGAGATATTCCAAATTCCAGTCGGCAGGGGAAAGAAAAAAAGCGAGCCCAATAGAAGGCCGATTTCAGGATTTTCAAAATAATACCGATAAAGTGTAAGAATGCGTATACTCCGTTTCTTACTATCGATTGCTTTCCTGCTCCCCCTGAAAGGTTGGGGTTACACGATCTATTTCAAAAATCAGCCGGCATCTTCGAACGTTCAATCCTCAATCCCGATTGACACCGCAAAAAGCGGATGTTTGGTTCATAAAATTTCCCAAACCTTGAGAACGAAGAAAAGCTCTCTTCTCGAAAAGACTTATTTCATTAATCCATCACAGCTAGATATCAGACCAGCTAAAGCGTTATTCGTCTCAGATGGTCATAGCACCACCCTAAATCCTAGATATTATGATACCGTTTTTAAAAAACTTCGGCCTTTGCTGGATAAACATGAACGAGGCTTCTTGACCGCGAGTACCGTCGACGAAGCCAACCGGATCAGCCAGTACCTCAACCGTTCGATACCAGAGAAATCATTTGCCTCTCTACACTCGAGCCTCCTCAAGCAAGAACGCGACGCAATTCACGACCTCTACACGGCAGGTAAGATCAATTTCCTAGTGGTCGTAAAAGATTTCGATGAAAGAGCCCGATACCCAGGGATGAGCCTCTTCGTGGACTTGAATCGCGATTCCAATGCTCATTCACTTTTAAATGGACTCAATCAAGTCCTCGCGTCCGAACAAAATAAAGATACAGCGGATATCATAAGCCTCATGCAGGTTAACGGATTCAACGTCCGTAAATATGCGGAAGACCTGGAACAAGCATTAGAAAACACCCAGACTGATCGAATGCGTGCTGAACTGCTCAAGCTTCGGATGGAAATACAAAGAACCGGAAATCGGGCACTCATTGCCATTGAAAAGGCTGCAGACGATACCGTGGCCCATATTTTAAAGCACGGAGAGACTCCTCAAACGGGAGACGCGCTCTATGACAGATTCATTGACCATCGAAAGGATCCTGCTTTCATTGCAAGGGTTAAAAAAACTCCCGACGCATGGAGGATTTTCAGTGCGCCTGCCGAGTCGCCGCAAGTCACTACGGCACAGGAATTCATCAAACACGTGATAGATCACGATGAGAGGCCTTCAGACGGCTCCGGCCTTTATCAGCGCTTTTTACAATATGAAAACGATCCGCTCTTCATAGAAACAGTCAAAACCAATCCCAAAGCATGGGAAGTGCTCCAAGCTCGCGTCAAGGCTGTGCAAGAAAAAGCGGCAAAGGCCAAAGCTTCACAAGAGGAGCTTTTACAAAGGAGAATTGCACAAGGGAAAGCTGCCGCAGAAAAAGCTGAACGAGAACGTGTAGCGCAGGAAATGGCCGCGCAAGAAAAGGCTGAGAAGGAAAGAGCTGCGCGAGAGAAGAGAGCAAGAGAGAGTGCTGAAAAAGAAAATGCCGCAAAAGAGAAAGCCGAAAGAAAGAAAGCTAATCTTGAAGAAGCTCAACAAAAAAGAGCCCAAAAGGAACAAGCTATACAAGACAAGCTGAAGAAGAAAGAGGCGGCAACTCAAAAGGCGACGATAGAGAAGGCGGCACAGGAGGCGATTGACTATTTACTACTGCACAATGCGACACCGCCAAATGGTACGGCCATTTATCAGAAATTCATTAGATATCGAATGTTTCCGGCTTTTATTGAAAAAATTAAAGAAAACCAAGAAGCCTGGGAAATTTATGAAAAATGGCCAGGAAGACGAAAAGTCCAATCTGCCAGCCATTGATTTCTTCGCCTTCAATTCTAAAACTTCAAGTTGCATATCTTCTCGCGGCTTGAGAGAGACAGGTTATGGGCTACAATCCCAAAGATTATTTTTTTCATAAGGCGAAGAAAGAAAACTACGCCGCGCGTTCGGTTTTCAAACTCGAGGAAATCGACGAGCGTTTTCATATCTTGAAGCCAGGCTATAAAATCCTGGATTTGGGCGCTGCGCCGGGGTCTTGGTCCCAGTACGCCTCGCAGAAAGTCGGCCAGCAGGGCCGCGTTCTCGGAATCGACATCCAGCCTATCAAATTGACCCTCCCAAACTCGGTTTTTATTACGGCCGATATGCGGCAGCTCGACCTGGATCAAGTGATGACAGAGCACGGAATCGCCCCGCCTTTTGACGTGGTTCTTTCCGATATGGCCCCAAAGACCACGGGCATTCGGATCACCGACGCGACCCGGTCACTGGAGCTTTGCGAGCTTGCGCTTGCAACGGCAGAACGTTTCCTAAGACCTCGCGGAAGCTTTGTCGCCAAGCTTTTCCATAGCGAAGATTTCGACAAGTTTCGCAATGACCTGCGCGCGCGCTTTGGACGGGTCGAAGTCCTTCGCCCGAAAAGCACTCGCAAGGAGAGCAAAGAAATCTTCTTTATCGGCCTACTTTATAAGGGTCAGACGAAAAAGCCCGAGCCAGCCGAAGGGGGCTAATGCGCATGTTCGTGTTTTCGAACCTGGCCACTAGCCTCGACGGAAAAATCGCGACCTCCAGCCGAGAGCCGTTTTACCTTGGAACGCCCGCGGACCGTCGTCAAATGCAGGTCCTGAGAAAGAAATGCGACGTGCTCTTGATGGGGGCGGGCACCCTGCGCGCCTATCAGAAGTTTTGCGGCGTGCGCGGCGCTCCGGCAAAACGGCAGCCCGCAAATGCGATTGTCAGTGGTTCACTCGAAGGAGTTTCGCCCGATTGGGAATTTTTCCGAGATCCTGAGCTGAAACGGCTCTTGTTTGTCACCTCTCCGGGCAAACTTTCCCAAGCACGACGTCGCGCATTTGAGAAGACGTCGGAAATTATCGAAATTTCCTCAAATCGCAAGCCGGTCGCCGTTCAAATCATGTCCGCCCTTAAAGCTCGTGGCTTCAAAAGCCTGCTCGTCGAAGGTGGGGGCGAGATGATGTGGCATTTCGCCAGTCAAAATCTGATTGATGAGTACAATGTGACCTTAACGCCCAAGATCGTCGGCGGAACGGAGTCACCTACCCTGGTCGAAGGTCAAGGATTTCTGCCAAGCCAAATCCTAGAGCTCAAGCTCCATCGCTGCAAACGCTTGGGCGATGAGCTTTACCTGGTCTATAAAAAACGCCCAGCCCGTGAGCGATAACCTCACTGGATACTAGAAGAGCGAACGCAACCTTTAGGACAGGCCGCCGAAACCTCGATGGCAAACTGCTTCCAAACTTTGAAAATGCTTCCGCGAAAACTCTTCTGAACCGCGATCAAAAGCGCGATCGAGACGGAGAGCATCAAAATATACTCGACCAAGACCTGACCGTCCTCAGATGAGCGAAACGACTGGGGCATTCTCATATTTGATATTCTAAGGTAGGATGGGCTCTAATGACAAACGATGCACCAGAACAAAATTCAACCAGTGGAAATAACAAGAGTTTTAAGACTACCTTAGTCAAAGCTTTGGTCCCGCTGGTCATTATTTTTGCGATTGTCGTCGTTGGACTGCAGCTTGTGAAATACAAGCTCAACTCCGGAGCCCCTGCTCGACAAGAGTCGCAGGGCGATGTGGCGACCTTGAAAGAAGGTGCCGTTCTGCCCGACTTTGACCTTCAAACCCTGGATGGAAAGAAATTGAAATATTCCGATCTAGGAGCAAAAGTCGTTCTTTTGAATTTTTGGGCAACCTGGTGCGAGGCCTGTATTGTCGAGATGCCCTCGATCGTCAAGCTGAACCAGATGTACAAAGACAAGGGGCTCACCGTTGTCGCGGTAAACTTGGATGAAAAACCGGATGCTGCCGTTCCAAGAGCCGTTAAACAGCTGAAAATCGATTTTCCAGTCTATGTGGATGCCTCCGGAACGCTTGCCAATCTCTTTGATGTTCACGCCATCCCGCTGACGATCATTATGAACAAAGATCGCAAAGTTCTATATGTCGAAGGTGGCGAACGCGACTGGACAGATTCAGAGATGAAGACGAAAATGGATCAATGGATCAGTCAGTAAAAACCATCAACAAAACAGATCTCGGGCTTTCGCTCCCTCTTTTCGTGACCCGTGAGAACAAGCTTTTCGTAGGGGCTATAACCTTTGTAGTCGCTGGGGCGGTTTATCTACTTTCGAACCACTATCCGATTTTTGAGCCTCGGTTGCTCCCCATGACAGCCTGGGATCAAGCTATACCTTTTATCCCACAAACCGTTTGGATCTACGTCAGCGAATATATTTACTTCATTGTGATCTATGCGCTCTGTCGCGAGACGCTGAACATGAACCGCTACGTCTACGCCGTGCTCGCCATCCAGTTTACGAGCGTAGCGATCTTTTGGGCTTGGCCTACGACTTATCCCAGACACCTTTTTCCGCTTCCGGATACCTTGGATTCGTTGACTCATCAGCTTTTTAATTCGCTCCGTGAGGGTGATAACCCAAACAACTGCGCGCCAAGCCTCCACGTCAGCAGCGTGCTCTTGTGCGCATTCCTGTTTTTCAATGAGCAGCGCGAAAAGCTTTGGTTCTTCCTAACCTGGGGAACGATGATCTCGCTTTCAACCCTGACGACCAAGCAGCACTATATCGTCGATGTGGTGAGCGGATTAATGATGGCGATCTTGTTTCACTGGATCTTTTATCGACGCGTTTCTTATCATGAACCTCGTACGACTCGTCATGCGGCGAGCCCTGCGTCCTAATATGAAAACTCTAGGCCTCACACTCCGCCTTCTTCTTAGCGCTCTCTGCATCAGCGGGCTTTCGTCCTGCACAACGGAGTATTTGTCTCCGGCAGGCAATCCCATTCAGGCGCCGACAACTCGCCCATCGCCCCCTAAAGTCGATCCGATCGTCATTCACGGGAAAAAATACGGTGGCGGCTTTAATCAGGGCGCACTTCCGATTTCAAA
>CAZCBS010000068.1:0-7598 GCA_964496965.1 uncultured Bacteriovoracaceae bacterium | reverse complement strand
CCCGCCCCTATAAATACAACCGAAGCATATTCAATGGAAAAAAATTCGGTGCCGGTTTTAAAACGGCGCCATCCCGATTTTAAAACCCCAAAAACGGAAAAGAAACAAAGTTCTTCCAAATCTACTCGTATCCTGACAATGGCTCACCCGCCGTATTTTTCAAATCCATGAAGCTTGTAAATAACAATCAAGACATCTTGATCGAAAACGAGCTGGGCGAAAAATTCCTCTTCAATTTGAAAACCGAAAAGGTCGACGCCGCTAAAGGAAATAAGATCAAGTCTTAAGACTTGTTACGCCTGACCGCTCCACGCAAAGCGGTAGTAAAGCTCTTCGAATTTCGCAAACGGAAGAACGGCAAAGTCCGCATCCATTTCCGGCTCGATCGATCCTTTCGAATGATGGAGATCCAAAGCCTTGGCCGCGTTGTAAGTCACAGCTGCGAAAATCTCAGACCGCTTCATTCCAAGATAAAGCGCCGCGATCGTCATGATCGTCGGGAGATTCAGAGTCACACAAGTGCCGGGATTAAAATCCGTCGATAGAGCGACGGCGGCTCCTGCATCGATGAGTTTTCTTGCGGGAGCATGCGCTTCTTTCAAATAAAACGCCGTACCCGGCAAAAGGACCGCCACGGTGTCGGAAGTAGAAAGAGCAGCGATGCCATCATCCGAGATTTTCAAAAGATGGTCCGCTGATAAAGCCCCGATTTCCACGGCAAAGCGAGCGGACTCAGTATTCGCAAGCTCGTCGGCATGAACTTTCACTTTCATTCCGAGTTTTTTTGCCTGCTTCAGCAGCATTCTGCCTTCGTCGACGGTGTAGTAGCCACGATCGATGAACACATCGCACGCATCGACAAGTTTGCGACGCGCGACTTCAGGAAGCATGACCTTCATTAAGCTTTCAAGATACGCCTCGCGAGAGCAGTCTTTTGGAAAAGCATGCGCGCCGAGAAACGTCGTTGAAAAAGTCATTTCTGGAAAACGCTTTTTCAGCCTCGCCGCCACTTCAAGGACCTTGATTTCAGACTCAGGCGATAAGCCGTATCCGCTTTTGATTTCAATCGTACGGATGCCGTAGGATCGAGATTCTTGAACACGAGCGATGGCAAGCTTCTCAAGCTGAGCGGCCGTCGCTTCGCGAGTGGCTTTCACGCTCGCAACGATACCGCCACCGCGAGCCGCGATCTCTTCGTAAGTCGCCCCGCCGCATCGCTCGGCAAACTCATCGGATCGATCGCCCGCGAAAATCAGATGCGTATGGCAATCCACCAAACCTGGAATCACCGCTTGCGCGCCACGAAGATTTTTCTTGGGAACTTTCGCGTATTTTTTCGGAAGCTCGGAAGTCTTTCCGACCCATTCGATCTGGTCAGGAATCTCTTTACCGGCGACTTTGCGCGTTCGATAGACGAGAGCCCCATCCTCGATTCGGCCCAAATCGTTTTCCGTGGGACGCCGACCATCTTTACGACGAATGCCGGCTCCCGTTAGGATTTCGCTGGCATGAATGAGCGCTCGAAGTGCCATCGTCGATCACCGAAGCATCGGAATTTTTCCGCCACGCTCGGCGAAAGCCGCTTTTCCGATCTTTTGAGCGGTTTCGTAGCCTGCGTCCGCGTGACGAACGATTCCCATACCGCAATCGCTGTTCAACACGCGCGTCAGGCGCCAATCCGCATCGGCCGTCCCGTCAGCGACCACGACCATGCCCGAGTGGATCGAATACCCGATTCCCACTCCTCCTCCATGATGGAGGCTCACCCAGGAAGCTCCGTTCACTGAGTTCACAAGAGCGTTGAGCAAAGGCCAATCCGCGATGGCATCGGAGCCGTCTTTCATGGCTTCGGTTTCACGATTGGGTGACGCAACAGATCCGCAATCCAGATGATCGCGTCCAATGACAATCGGTGCTTTTACGCGCCCTTTTTTCACGAGCTCGTTGAACAAAAGCCCAGCTTTTTCACGTTGACCGTAACCCAACCAGCAAATGCGAGCAGGAAGTCCCTGAAACGCGATTCGCTTTTGAGCCATGGTGATCCAACGATGCAGGCCTGTATCTTCTGGGAAGAGCTCGAGAAGCGCTTCGTCCGTCACACGAATATCTTCTGGATCGCCCGAAAGCGCAACCCAGCGGAAAGGGCCCCGGCCTTCGCAGAACTGCGGGCGAATGTAAGCTGGAACAAATCCTGGGAAATGAAATGCGTCTTTCACTCCAGCTTTAACGGCCTGAGCGCGAATATTGTTTCCGTAATCAAAAACGTGCGAGCCTTGCTTTTGAAATCCAAGCATCGCTTGAACGTGGCGGCCCATGCTTTCAATCGACTTTGCGATATAAGTTTTTGGATCGTTTGTCCGAAGCAGCTCAGCCTGCTCCAACGACATCCCGGCAGGAATGTAACCATTGAGCTCGTCGTGAGCGCTGGTTTGGTCGGTGACGAGATCGGGCTTAAAGCCCATTTCAAGAAGACGCGGAAAAATCTCAGCCGCGTTTCCGATCACGCCGATGCTGACAGCTTTTTTCTCGCGCTTATATTTTTCAACGCGTTTGAGCGCGTCTTCGAGCGAATCTGCGACTTCGTCAAGATAACGAGTTTCGATTCGTCGACGTGCATGAAGCGGATCGACCTCAACATTCAGAGAAACCGCGCCTGCCATCGAAGCGGCCAGAGGCTGTGCGCCTCCCATTCCCCCCAGGCCCGCGGTCAAAATCACGCGACCTGCGAGATCTCCACCGAAGTGCTGACGTCCCGCCTCGGCAAAAGTCTCGTATGTGCCTTGAACGATGCCTTGCGTCCCGATGTAAATCCAGGAGCCCGCCGTCATCTGTCCGTACATGATCAATCCGCGATCTTCGAGGTCCCGGAAGTATTCCCAGTTCGCCCACTTTGGAACCAAGTTCGAATTGGCCAGAAGAACCCGCGGGGCCAACGGATGAGTCGGCATCACGGCGACAGGCTTTCCGCTTTGAATCAAAAGCGTTTGATCATCACGCAGCTCTTTCAAGGTCGCTACGATCGAATCGAATGCTTCCCAATTTCGGGCCGCGCGGCCGTTTCCGCCGTAAACCACAAGATCTTCAGGGCGCTCGGCGACCTCGGGATCGAGATTGTTCATCAGCATGCGGAGAGCCGCTTCTTGCTGCCAGCCTTTACAACTGAGTTCAGAACCGCGCGCGGCGCGGAGAGTGCGAGATTGGGATTTCATGATAAAACTTTATACACCAAGTTTCACGGTTTGTCTGTGTCACTCGATGCGTGCGGACGACAGATCCAAAACGACCTTTCCGACCGCCCCGTCCCTTAAAAACTCGGTGCGCCAATCAAAGACTTTCGCGATTGCATGGACTGTAGCGAGACCTAGACCATGGCTCTTTTTCCCAGCGATTGGACCGCGATTGAATGGCTGACCTATTCGAACAAGCACTTCTGCGGGAACACCGCCTCCGCGATCGACGACTTCGATTCGATACCCGTCTAAACGCAGCTCGATCGGATCTGAGGCCGGTGAATAATTCAGCGAATTAGAAATCAGGTTGGTCAAAATGATTTCGAGATAAGCCAGATTGACCGCTGCCTTGGCAGGAGACTGGATCTCCAGTCGGATTCGATTCGAAAACCGGCTCTCAAAACGCGAGACGACCTTTTGAAGAACGGTATCCAGAGTTACGACATGAATATTGTGGCGCGCCGGCGCGGCTTCGACTTCCGCCCAAAGCAAAAACGCGGACACTGTCTCGGAGATCGACTGAATCTCTTTTTCGAGCGAAGCGGCGACGGATGTCCCGATTTCGCCACGACCGCGAGCGTTCTCGATCTCAGCCGACATTCCAGCCATCGGAGTTTTGAGCTCATGCGCCAGATTATAAGACCAAACCCGGGAAATCTCGTAGCCTCGATTAACGCGGGTAATGAGGGTATTCAGCCCCTCCACGAGTCGAAAAAATTCGTCGCGCGATGTCTCCGAATCCTTATCCAGGTTTTCGGGACTGAGCTGCGGAAGCATGGATGCGGACGAGGAGAGAATCGCGATCTCATCCACTTTTTCTGATAACCGTCGAAGAGGCGCAAGAAGCCCGCGCGCGAAAACGGCCGCGAGAATCAATCCGATCGCGATCAAACCGATAATTTCAAGGCAGTCCCGCATTGAGATCACCGGATTGATCATCAAGCTGCGATTGAAAATCGCGCCCACTTGTAGAATTTTTCCCGGATGCTGCTTCATAGGAAGGTTCAATACACGGATAAAATCGCCCGTAGTATGATAAGTGACCCAAGGAACGCTGTAGGGAATCTCGCGATACGGGATCAGCTTGGCGGCTCCGCTCTCAAAAACAAGAGCGCCGCGCTCGTCTCGAATCGCGAAAAATTTTCCGATTCGATTGTCTCCCAAAAGCTTCGAAATCAGAGTCTCGCCCGCTTTTTCGCCTTCGAGGCTCGTCTCAACGATGTCCGACGACGCCATGGTTTGGGCAGCCGTCTCGATATCCGCGTCCAGAAGCTTGAGTCGCTCACTATTGATGAAATAGTTATCGATCAATGTCGCGCAAGTCGCGACAACCAAGAGCAGGATCGCAAGAAACAAAAAGAGTCTAAGTCTCAATGAAGTACCCTACGTTCTTCAGATTTTTGAGCTTGATCGAAGATCCGCAGGTCTCAAGCCTCCGTCGAAGATGCGTGATCGTCGCCTCAACCACATTGGATTCGACTGAAACCCCCTCGCCCCACACGACCGCGAGCAGATCATCGCGCCTCAACACTCGCCCAGGCTCTTTGGTCAGAAGCTTGATCAGGGCGAACTCTTTTTGAGGAAGCGATTCCTCTTTACCGCCGACCTGAATCGAAAACCGCTCCAAATCGAGAACCGTGTTCCCAATCGTCCGATACTTTTCTGACGGTGCTTTTGCTCTCCGGGTCAGCGCTCGAACCCGGGCGATCAATTCCTGGTTCAGAAACGGCTTCCCGATATAATCGTCCACTCCCATGTTTAGGAGCTCAGCGCGCTCAAGGGGAGTATTGATCGCCGAGAGAATCAAGATCTGCGCTTCAGGCCACTTGGATCGAAGTTCCCTGAGATGATTCTTGGTATCGCTTCGACCCAATAAACGGTCTAAAATAATCAGGGAATAGGTCTCTGAACGAGAAAGAAGCGTTTCGCTCAACGCTAAGGCAGAATCCAGAATATGCGTCCGCCAGCCTTCTTCTTGTAAAAGCTTCGCTACGTGGGAGGCAATTTTTTCATCGTCTTCGACGATCAAGGCTTTTTGCATGGAATGCTATTCAAGATAAAAAAGTTTTTAACTTCGCTTCATTTTGTCGAGCCTGAAACTTCGTATTCTAAAATGAGGAGTTCAAGGCCCATGAAAGAATACCTGGAGATCGCGGATTGGCTACAGAGAAATCCGCAAATCGCGCATGAAAGCCCATTGGTTCAGTCCCTTCCATCTCCTTCTTTCATGGCAGAAGGTCGCAAGATCGTTTCCTTCAGCACGAACAACTACTTAGCGTTGGCCACCAGCCCTCGCTTGATCGCGGCTGCTCGCTCCGGCCTGGAAAAATTCGGCGTCGGAAATTGCGAATCCCGGCTATTAGGCGGAGATCTTGAGATTTACCGCACAGTAGAAAACAAGCTTGCGCGAATGAAACGCAAGGAAAGCTCGATCCTTTACGCGACCGGTTTTTTGACCAATCTGGGCGCGCTCTCGGCTTTGGTTCGCTCTCCTCAAATCTGCCGTGTTTACGGATTTCGTCCATCCAGCCGGATCAAATACGCCTATTTCTCGGATGAACTCAATCACATCAGCATTCGCGAGGGCATTCGCATGTCCGAAGCCGAGCGCTTCACTTATCGGCACCTGGACATGAACCATTTGGAAGCAAGCCTCCAGCGATCCGATGCACACTGCAAGATCATCGTCACAGACGGAGTTTTCAGCCAGGACGGCGATATCGCCCCCCTTCCTGAAATGATCGCGCTCGCGGAGCGCTACGATGCCTTTGTTTATGTCGACGATGCGCATGGCACCGGCGTTCTCGGCCGAAATGGTGGCGGAATTTCTGAACACTTCGATTGCTATCATGAGCGAATGATTCACATGGGCACGCTCAGCAAGGCCTACGGCGCCATCGGTGGATTTATCGCTGCCGATCGCTACATCTGCGAAATCATGCGGCAGACCTCCTCGGCTTACGGCTTCACTTCAACGCTTCCTCCGGATCAAGCCTATGCCGTATCCGAAGCGATCGAGATGGTCACGGATGAACCCGAAAGACGCGAAAGCCTTTGGGCCAATCAGCGTCTTTTCGCGCGACTGATCCAAGAAGCGGACTTTACGGTCATCTCGACTGAAACACCGATTGTTCCCGTACTCGTAGGCGACGAAGCGACTTGCGATCAATTCTCAAGATTTCTTTTCGAACAAGGCTACCATGTCGACCCGGTCAAATTCCCGGCCGTCGCCAAGGGCAAAGCGCGGCTTCGCGTGATTCTCAACGCCCATCATCGTGCAGAGCAAATTCGAGAACTCGTGAAGACCATGGTCGATTTCATGCGGAAACATGGTTACCAGGCCGCGCGGCTCTCCGATGTTCCAGAAGCGATCACAGCAACCCGTTAGCTGACGATCTCTTCCAGAGCGCGAGACTCAATCAGGTTCTCAAGATAGATCAGATCTTCGTGATAGGAGCGATCCACGTCGGCTTTCGCGACTTTTTTGCGAATCACGTGGTGCAATCTCTCGATCGTCTTGGAGCTCTTCAATGGCCGCAAGAATTCGATGCCTTGAGCTGCCGAGAGAAGCTCCATCGAGAGAACACGACGGCTGTTTCTGACGACTTGAGCGGCCTTACGCGCGCCCCAAGCGCCCATGCTGACGTGGTCTTCTTTATCCGCGGATGTCGGAATCGAATCCACGCTAGCCGGATGACAAAGCGTTTTGTTCTCGGAAACAATACTAGCCGCAGCGACTTGAATGATCATGAAGCCGCTATTGAGGCCACCTTGCGGTGTCAAAAACGCGGGTAAATCCGAAATCGCCGGATTGATCAGCTTTTCGATGCGTTGCTCGGAGATGCTTGCGATCTCGGCCATCGAAATCGAAAGAACATCCATTGCGATCGCTACGATCTGTCCGTGGAAGTTCCCGCCGCTCAGGATCTTCTTCTTGTCCGGAAAAACAAGCGGGTTATCGGTCACCGCGTTCACTTCGCGCTCAAGCACTTGTCGAACAAACGCCAAGGCATCGCGCGAAGCTCCATGAACTTGCGGAATGCAGCGCAAGCTGTACGGATCTTGAACTTTCCCGCAGTTTTCGTGACTTTTGGCGATCTGGCTTTTTCCGCCGCCGCTTAAGAGAATGTCGCGCATTCTCTTTGCGACCTGAATCTGACCAGGATGCGGACGCACCTCATGAATTTCCGGCTCAAACGCCGTCTCCGTTCCACGAAGCGCTTCGAGCGTCATCGCTCCCGTCACATCCGCGACATCACAAAGATGCTCGGCTTCAAGCAACGCAAGCGTTCCGATCGCCGTCATGAACTGCGTGCCGTTAATGAGCGCCAGACCTTCTTTGGGTCCCAAACGAATCGGCTTCAGTCC
>CAZCBS010000067.1:0-15023 GCA_964496965.1 uncultured Bacteriovoracaceae bacterium | reverse complement strand
AAGCTGCAAAAACAACCCTCTCCTTTATACTTTTTTTCTGAGCGTCAGTATTCGTTTTGAACGCTCGAAACGAAAAAATGCTCTTAGCGACGACTCATGATTGCCGTTTAACGGGAGGGAACTTTTCACTCAGAAACTCTCCGATCTCGGCGTCTTCAATGACATCGAGGATTGCCCGCGCCTGCTCCGGGGTATATCCCTTCGCTACGAGCATACTGATCATCGTTTCGTCGGGTACATCTCGGGGGGCAGGCTTCCAGCCTAGCCATAAACAAAATCTCCGAACAACATCATTGACCATTTCCGTACCCTCACGATCACCGTTCGCGGTGATCAGACTCAGCATCATGGCGTAGCTCGCGTAAGAGCCAATGCAGAATGCTCAACGACGAAAACGCTTCCTGATCATCGTGCCCAATGCTGGCGAGCACCCGATCTAGCCGCTTGAGCGCCGCTTGGAGCCTGACTTTCCTTCGCGCCAGTCTACCCAGCACGCATAAGCGTCGTTCGTCCACGATGGACCTCCTGCGTTTCGGCTTCGACAATGAGTGAATCCCGTTTCCGAGCATAAACCGCCCGAAGCCGTATCAACTCCCGGTGTAACGTCTTTCGTACCAGCATGTCCGGTTCGCGCATCTTCAATTCGGAAATCAGCTTATCGAGTTCGGCGACGATGCGACGATAGCCTGCGGCAGTAAGCGTGGGATCACGCTCGCATACACGCAACGCCTCTCGAAAGGGATGCATAGCGGAACCATCCAAAATCCTCCGAGTCCACGGAGAAACGAGCTTACGAAGGCTAACCCGTTCCGGGTACAGCCATGCCCGCTTGAGAAATTCGACTTGGTGGAAGATGAAACTCAGAATCACGCCTACGACGGTAAAGACGATGAGCGCGGCAAATCCGTAAGAAATAAAATCGAGCACGATCATATCAGACCTCCAAGATAGAGGCAGGCAATAGAGAGCAGAATCGTGAACGCCAAAAGAGATTCAAGACCTTGCCGGAAGGCTTGTCGGTCAGTGCAAGAGCCGTCCCTGATATGAACTTGAAAGTCGTCCGTGATCTTTATATTCGGGTGACGGCGGCGAAAAACCCATGCGCCAACGTAAAGCGCGAACAAACCAACAACGAAATAAGTCAGGCGCGGAAACCGAAAGAGAGTGAACTGAAACCAAATCGCCGCCCAAGAAAGGGCGAGGTATCCTCCCACGACGAGAAAACCAAGGATCGGATAGATCGGTTCTGTTGCTCCACCGCCGACTTCAGGAAATAGCTTCTTCACGACATTTTTGATCGCCATGAAGAAGCTACGATTTATAGACTTGAATCTTTACTGCTTCTCGATGCTCATGGTCCAGTTTCCATCATAAAATGAACACTCGGTCCCGCTATCTTGAAGGTCTTTGATGCTCTTTCCATTTGTAGTCGCCACGAGCTTGAAAGCGAGATTCGTTGAGCCGTTTATAGTAATGGCGCTGTTCATGTGGATTCCTCCATGACCACTTCCATCAGGCTTTCTGAAAATATCGCTGTCGGCCGTTCCGGTAGTAAAAAATAAATAGATGGATTGATCGCCTTCCGAGGACAAACCGCCAAGACCGCTGATGGTTCCGTCATCCTGTGTCGAATTCGGTCCAACGGGTGCAGCGAGATTGGCACCAGTCAGATCAGTGCCTCGATAGGTCGAGTCGCCACCGAGATTCACCACATCGTACATATCTTGTCCCTTAAACTTCGAGCAGAGTCCGCCAACCGCAGCGGTATTTACTGTGACTGCGAGTTGATCGCTAACCTTGAGGACAACACAGTTCAAGGTCGTTCCGTCAGGAATATCGTTACCTCCACCGCCAAGGGCAAGACTTTGAACAAAGTCTTTTCGAGCCGCCGATGCGTCTTCAAATACGGTGATCGGGTTTGAGCAGTCAGCGTTTTGAGAAACGTACATTCCGCGAACGGCCATCGAGATGGATTGCGCCGATCCCTGATAGAGCGCGGAACTGGCAATCGCAGCGCCCGCGATAGTGATTGAGGTAATTCCTAGAGATAAAAGTGCCTTTTTCATTTTTTGATCCCTCCTTAGCTCGTCCCTGATTTCAGACAGACCTTTTTCCCGTCGCACACGTTACTGTTACTCGAAGACGAGTCACTTGACCCACATCCCGCGAGCACCGTGGCGGCTCCAACGATCAAAACAAATAGAACGATTCCTGATTTCATTTCTTCTTCATCCTTTCTTCATTTGAATAATTTTTTCGATGACAAGGCGGTATTGACTTTCGCCGTCGACGAATTGAGAGGAGAACAAGATCGTGCTGGACTCGCCCAACGTATCCTTCACATTGAAAAGCAGCATCGATAGACTTATCCCGAGATATTCCGCGAGCGTCTTGAGCAAATGCAAATTCTTGGCGTGTGGGAGCGTTCCCTGTGTCCACCCGTGAAGCGATGAAACTGGAATTTTACAGTTTCGTGCAATCTCGTTGATGGACTCGTTGCGAGTTTTCAGTTCCCGCTTGAGAACAGCCTGTAACTTGATCTCCATACTTCTCCGGTCGGACTAGCTTTTGGATTTCGTAAGTGAAATTCAATGGCCGGAATGATCTTCCGATTCGTCGAACGACAAACCAGCCACAGGAAGTACGAGGTCTAGGTTCCGGGCAGGGCGTTGCTGTAGGTCGGTTTGAGACATTTTCCATCACGCTGACACCTACCCACGTAAGCGACGTACCTAAAGGTAGGGCGGGGTTTTAGGACAGATGTGGGGCGAAGCCTATTGTCGTACTAAAGGTATGAATCGAAGACGCGCCATCCTTTACAGTCGAATTACTCTCAGTACGCCAGAATTGGTTGAGTCCACCCTTCGGTGGGCGCAGCGAAAGTACCGCGTGGAGCGCATCGTGACTGAGCACTCTGAAGCACAACCCGAGTTACGCAGGCTCCTTGAAACAAAAAGCGTCGTGGTGATCGCGCCAGATGCATTTCATCTGGCGGCACCCGAGAAGATTCCTCGCATTCTTGCCTCTGCCGTTGCCACGGTCATTCTCGCCGCCGAACGACTGACGTTGAACCGCAGGCGAGCCGCCGCCGTCTTTAAATTTGCTCAAGCGGTATCCGTGGCGTACTCACAGACTCGGCGACACCATTCGCGGCTGGCACTTCTTTGCACAAAGCTCATCGGAAAGCAGGTGGGTCGACCGGCAATCCCAGAATCCATTCGTGATCGTGCCGTAGCTCTGCTCAACTCGGGCAAGAGCCTACGCGATGTAGCCCGCGAGACTGGCATCTCGAAAACGACAGTGCAACGATTAGCCAAGAGGCTGAAACGAGTCCCCTTATCGTGAGCGTTTTCGTAAGCCCAAGGTTTGATGGTTTCGTTTCAAGAACCGACTGATCCCGTTAGCGGTTGCCACCTTGTGGTCTTGTTGCGACGATGGTTCAACTTCGACAGTGCAGATACCATCTTCGGGTGTTTGTACGCCGATTACTTTAAGCTCCGGTTCGATCTTCTTTTTGAAGGCTTTGATTTCCGCTAGGATTTGCTTGTTTGTTTTCATAATGAAATCAAAAATTAGCGACTAATCAGCCGTGTAGATATGAAGACGGAAGCAGCACTAAAACATCTTTCCTTTAACGAGCAGGTTCGGATCGCGGAACAAATGATCCAAGATTCCATCCAAAAAACTGTGAACAAAAACGTCGTAGACCACGAACGTATCCTGATCGGCGAACTTGCCGATTGGCTCAGTTCCCTAAACCGTCATTTACTAGAGCTTGCCTCTCAGAAGAAAATCAAGCTCAAACCCGGAACCAATCTCGTACAGATCGCGCTTGAGTCCGCTGTCAAAGCCGGTGCTCGTGGGCGGCAGGATATTCAAGACGTGGCGATGGAATCTATCAGCCGCGTTGTGGGGCGCTCACCAACTGAGGGCGGAATCAGCGGCTATAACGCCGACTATGTACGAAACACCATTCTTTGTGGTTTGGTGGGAAGCCTCAAAGCTGACGGGAGGACGCTCGCACAGGTTCAAAAAGATGAGCGCGTTCAGGAGATCGTGAAAACGTATCGGATTCGTTCGCAGACGGTAGAGCGGTATTACCGGGGCGACGTGTTACCAAATCGCACGCTCAAGCAGGTGAAGGAGTTCGATTTGAACAAATCTCACTCCCGCGCCGACATTTTCAGTGCCTTTGATCCAAAACGTGAAAGGGAATTTGAGGCCTTCTTTCGCCGGGCCGTGACGAATCAGGCCCGCGATACCCTCCGCGAACGCAATCGCCTCAAGAACAAAATCATCAACGATGCTGCCCGGATCGGACCCGACGTGGCGAGCGGCGACATCGACCCCGAGCGAACTCCTGAGTTGGGCGTCGATGAGCACTCCAAAACAGAGGCGCGAATGCTTGCCCACCGTTTGCGTGAGGAACTTGGACACGAACCGCAGGGAAAGAAGTATCTCGTGGCGCTCGACCTCATGAAGAATGAAAACGCCGACCTCACTGACCCCGCAGACACCCGAAAGTTTGAGCGGGCGTTAGGACTAAGCACGGAGGAACTGAGACAGTTTCAACGCTCGTTTCTCCGCGATCTATCAAAGGTGTTTCAACGTCTTGGCGTTGAGGATTTCGAGAGTGCCGAGCAGGTCATGAAGGTCGCCGCGAGGAAGCCATACTTGATCCGCGAGATCGAACATCTTTGGAAGCTGGCTGACTTACTCATTCAGGGGACGGCTCCGTGCCGTTCATGAGTCCACTACAATCACTACAAATTTTCTGTAGTCAGCACCCTTCATAAATACGCCTCAAAAATACCGATCACTACGACTCATGGTTTTTGGACGTGTTTAGAACGGCATTGCCAGTGACCTGAACTCACTTCTCCTTGCCAAGTTATTGTTTTTATTGATTCGTTGTTTTTGGATTTTTACTTCTGACTTAACCGAAAAATGGCGGAGAGGGTGGGATTTGAACCCACGATACGGTTACCCGTATGCCGGTTTTCAAGACCGGTGCTTTCAACCGCTCAGCCACCTCTCCACGCCGAAATCAGCGGATGCTAAGTTAGTATTAGCACGAGACCGGGGTCGCGGACAAACCCAGATCTCGCATAAATTCTTATTTGCCCGCAGGCTTGCGCATCCAGAGCTGACCGGACGAGTCCTGCTCAAAGCCTGGTGCGCCTTCCAAATATCGATTGAGGGCCTTCGGGATGCGCACGCTGCCGTCGGCTTCTTGATAATTCTCAAGAATCGCCACAAAAGTGCGCCCAACCGCGAGACCCGAGCCATTTAAAGTATGCGCAAACTGCGGCTTGCCTTGCGCGTCCGCGCGGAAACGAATGCCGGCGCGACGGGCCTGGAAGTCTCCACAATTGGAGCACGATGAAATCTCGCGATAAGTGTTCTGCGCAGGTAGCCAGACTTCGAGATCATAGGTCTTTGTCGCCGCAAAACCCATATCGCCTGAGCAAAGCAGCATCGTACGATAAGGAAGCTCCAGAAGCTGTAGCACCTTCTCGGCGTTGGCAACCATCTTTTCAAGCTCGTCAAACGAGGTCGATGGCTCAACAATCTTAACGAGCTCGACCTTTTGGAACTGGTGCTGACGAATCAACCCGCGAGTGTCTTTTCCGTAAGACCCTGCCTCACTTCTAAAACAGGGCGAGTAAGCCGTGAAATAAGCCGGCAAAGTTCCTGGCGGCAAAATTTCGTCCCGATAAATATTCGTCAATGGGACTTCAGATGTTGGAATCAAGAAAAGCTCGCGATCCGCCATCCCGGTTTTGAAAGCGTCGTCTTCAAACTTTGGAAGCTGGCCCGTGCCAGTCATTGCAGTTCGGCTGACCAAGAACGGAGGAATCGCTTCGCGATACCCGTGCTGACGCGTATGAAGATCGAGCATCAGCTGAATCAACGCGCGTTCGAGCGAAGCGGCCGCGCCCAACGAGAGCGAAAACCTCGCGCCGGAGATCTTGCCCGCACGCTCAAAATCAAGAATCCCCAAACCTTCACCCAAATCGACGTGATCTTTGGGCTGGAAATCCAACTTGCGCGGAGTTCCCCAACGGCGAACCTCGATGTTTTGCTCAGCCGACGTTCCATCGGGAACGCTGGCATCGGGGATGTTTGGAATGCCGAGGGCCATGCCCTGAAACTTTTCTTCGATTCCACGAAGCTCGTCATCCAAAGCTTTGATGCGATCGCCAACCGCACGCATCGCTTTTACCTTTTCGTCCGCTTGCGCGGCAGCGGCCGGATCGGTTTTTGATTTTGCCTTCAGCTGGGCGATCTCTTGAGAAGCCGCGTTTCGTTGCGCCTTGAGGCCTTCGGTCTCTTGAATCAACTCACGGCGTCGCTTGGAAAAGGACGTAATCTGCTCCACCAAACTGGTGTCCGCGTTCCGACGCTTGAGGGCCTTTTCGAGTTCTGCGACATTTTCGGCAAAATAACGAGCATCTAGCATGCACTCACCCTAACACAGGTACATGCGGCACGAAAGTCATCGAAAGGATTGAAGCTCCGCTCTATCCGGCGCGTCAGGATAGAGCTCTAAATACCGCCGAAAGGCTTGCACGGCGTTAACCCGGTCTCCGCTTTCGCGATAGGCGATTCCTAACCGCTTATAGAGAAGGGCATTTCCCGGATCGAGGCGAATCGAGGCGTTAAAAAGAGCGACGGCCCCAGGGAAGTTTTTAAGGAGAAGAGTCGCGTAGGCGCCTTCCGCCTTGGCCTCGGCGTTCTTAGGCGCAAGCTCCATGGCTTTATTTAAATAAGTGATGGCCTTGGCGGCGTTTCCAGTTTTAATGAGCTCTTTACCCATCGCGATCTGAGTGACCACGTTATTGGGATTATTGGTAAGCTCGGCGGCGTATTCGTCGACGGCTTTCTGGACATTTCCCATGATCGAATAAAGCGCCCCTTTATAGAAATGCAGATTGGGGTACTTGGGATAGATCGAATAGATTTTCATCAACTCGGCATCGGCTTTTTCAAAGTCTCCCTTTTTGATGAAAATTCGATATCGCTCCAAATAGCCCGAAGGGTCGGACGTGTTTCGATCCGAGAAAGACTTAAAGGCGTCGAGCGCCTTGTCCAGCATCCCTTTTTCGCCTTCACGCGCGAGATAGATTTTTGCCCGAAGCTTGAAAGGATACGCGTAATTGGGATCGGCATCCGCGGATTGCTTCAAAAACTCTTCTGCCTGCGCAGTCGCGCCTTTTTGGAGATAGAAATCGGCGATCGCGGCGAGAAGCTCCGCCTTGGCGATTGTTCCTTTCTTGAGCTCATCCTGAAGGAAGGAAATCGCGCGGTCGATGGAATCCGTGTTCGCGATACAGCGAGCGTTTCCGATCAAGGCTTCGCTATTCAGCGGGTCGAAGCGTAACGCCAGGGCGAAAAAGAATGGCGCTTCTTTGAGGTTTTTCATCTCCATCAAAGTTTTTGCATAGGCAATATAGACACTCGAGTCGACCGTGTCCCTTGCCATGGCTTTTTGGTAATACTGCAGCGCCTGAGGAGAGTCTCCCTGCTTGGCGTACATATCGGCGGCCGCTTTATCGATAGCACTTTGAGGCACGTCCATTTTGCGAAACCGCTCCATGGCTTCGATCGCTTTCTGCCATTCGAAACTCTGAATCAAAGTATCGATGTATTTTGACCAAACCTGGATGTTGGTCGGCGCGCGCGATGCCGCTTTTTGGTAGTTTTCCATCGCGCGACTCAAGTCGTTCGCGTGGCGATACATGTCGCCAATCTTGACGAACGGCAAGGGCGACTCGCTGTTCGCCTGCAATGCTTGAAGAAAATGAGTGAGAGCCAAATGATGGTCGCCTTCCTTCAAGGCCTTTTCGCCTTCGCCCAAGAAAAAATACATCCGCGAAAGGCCGCGCGACTTCTTGACGTCCTCGCCCAGCTTTGACTCGAGAGTGTAAAGCTCCAAGAGATAATCGTGGTTTCCTGGCTCGAGTTTCACGGCACGAATCATGTCGCTCAGGGCGATTTTATCTTTGCTGTAGAATTGGCTGAGCTTCGCATGAAGATAATAGGCTTGAGCAAGATCGCGCGGCGCAAGGAGCGCCGGGCTCTTCACGATATACTCGAGCTGCGCGCCGCCGTTCTGCAGTTGCCCCGTTTTTTCAAGAAGCGCCGCGATCGCAAGTCGCGATTTGGCGTGTGTCGGGCTCATCTTGATAGCCTTCTCGTATTCCTGCATTGCTGCAGTCGAGTCGCCTAGCTTTTCAGCGATCTGCCCGCGTAGATAAAAAAGCTTCGGACTAAATGCTTTGTTTTCTGGGTATTCGGAAATATAGCGAGCCGCGCTCTGCCCATCTCCGCGCTGATAGAATGCCAGCGCAAGATAATAGAACATGACAGTGTCGAATCGAACCTGGGACTTTGTGTATTCGACGATTCGATTTTGGGCAGCCTCCGCCTTGTTCACGGTAATGTAAAACTCGATATCCGCGATCACCGTTTCCGGAAGCTCGATCTGATTGGCGCGCGAGAGTTCGATCAACTTGGAAATGACCGAAAAGAAGTTCTCGTGCTTGTTAGATGAATAAATCAGATTCAAATACGAAGACGCGAGCATGGCGAGCGCTTTGACGTTCGAGCTATCGTATTGAACCGCCAGAGTCAGCGCGTTCGCGGCACGCTTGTATCCTGGCACGTTATCCAGGACATAAAATTTCATAGCCTCGGTGTAATACTTCGCGCCTTTGCTTGGGTCTTTTATAGATTCATCAAACCTGGGTACGCTGGCTCGAACTGGCTTCCAAAGAGCTTCCGCGTCTCCGGAAGACTCTTTACCCATATCGATGAGCATATAGACCAAAATGATGACCGATAGAGTAGTGAGAACGCCGATGATGCTCTTCTTGGCGTTGCTGAGCTTATTTTTTAGAACGCCTTTGGCTTTGCGTGGATCCTTGATCGCATCTTTGATTCCCCAGCTCTCTCTTCCAAGAGGGTTGTGGAGCATGATGGTTTCTTGATCGGAAAAACGATTGCGTGGGGCAAAACCGTCTAGATCCAAAGGCGAGCCATCGAGATTTTGCAACGCAGGAAGCTTGCCGCGATCAAACTTCGGCTTTTCGTAAACCTGGGTCTTGTCGTCATCCTCCACCGCACTCGACTCTTTCGATTCATCGAGCCCTACAGGCTTCGGCTCTTTTGCGTCGACTGGATCGACGATGCTTGAGAGTGAACGCGTCGGTGGATAAAGCTGAGTTTTTTCTTCTTCGTCTGAGGGCTGAGGATCAACAGGGGCGGCCTTCGGCTCGGGGTCGGGACTATTCTGTGCCGTGTTGTTCTGAATGACAACTGTGGGTCCAGGATCGAGTGCCACCGTCGGGCCAGGCATCGGTCGAGTTTGACTGCTAGCCGCGCGGGTTGCTCCCTCGCCATTCAATGTACCCAGCGCCTTCGCGACTAATAGGTCCGCAATCGAAGCGAACGAATTAATATCTGCCCATTCACCAACGGGATGCTCACGAGCGATCTCAACGCCGGTGATCTGTCCTTTGAGGATCAAAATCCGAATGCGATCCAGTCCGATCGGACCGAGAACACGGCCCGAGCTGAGCTTGATCTTGAATTTTTTTTGCGAAGAAGGCGCCATCCTTAGCTATCCAACCCGTGTAATGCATCACATTCGTTACTCTGACGGGTCGAAGTTTTATCGCTAACAGATTGAGCGCCTTCTTACAGCTTAAAGGCTTGTGACGGCTTTCTTAGCCACCGCAACCATTCGTGCTGGAAGAACCCCAATCTGAAGCGTCAAAGCCACCATGGCAGCTACTGCCAAAGTAGACCATGCCGATGCTCGGGACGCAGCAGGGCTTCCTGCTGGCTCGCGCATGTACATGTAAACCAAGACCCTTAGGTAATAGTATACAGAAACTGCGCTACAGAGCACGCTAATCACGACAAGCGGAATTTCGTGAGCTTGAATAGCTGAGTAAAACAGCATGTATTTGGCGGCAAATCCTGCCGTCGGCGGAATGCCAGCCATCGAAAACATAAAGATGGCCATCGCAAACGCGAGCCATGGATGTCTTTGAGAAAGACCCGACATATCGTGAAGGTTCAATCCGCTGTCGTCGCGTCCAGCCATAAGGGTCAGAACGATGAACGCGCCCAGATTCATGGTCGCGTAGGCGACCAGATACATCACAACTGGAGCGTAACCCTGATCACTGTGGGACCCCGCCAAAATTCCGACGAGAAGATATCCCGTATGAGCGATCGACGAGAACGCAAGCATTCGCTTGAGATTGGTTTGCGTGAGAGCCACGACATTACCGACGATCATCGTGAGAACCGCACAGAGCCAAAGAATGTCATGAAGGTGTCCTTGGATCAGATCCGACAGTCCCTTGCCATAGCCCATCGAGATAAAAACGCGGAGAAAGGATGCGAATGCCGCCGCCTTCAATCCGGTCGTCATAAAGCCTGTCACTGGAGTCGGGGCGCCTTCGTAAACATCTGGCATCCACATATGGAATGGAACCGCGGCCACCTTAAAGAGGAAGCCAACCGTGACCATCCAGATTCCCAATGTGAAAACAGGAGTCACGCCTTGGGGATGGGTCTGGAGATAGCCGAGAATCGGACGAATACCAGTGGATCCGACCGTTCCGTAAAGAAGAGCTGCTCCATAAAGAAGAATCGCCGACGCTGCCGAACCCAAGATGAAATACTTCATCGCTGCTTCGTTTGAGCGGCGATCCGTACGACGGAAACCCACCAAAACGTAAACCGCAAGCGACATCACTTCGAGCGCGATAAAGATAACGATCGTGTCGATGGCAGAAGCCATGAGCATCATTCCAAGAGCCGAGAAGAGAATCAGCACATAGTACTCAGGGTGCTGAAGCTTCTCACGATCAAGGTAGCGAAAAGATGCCATCGCCGTGAGCGCGGCAGACGCCATAAACAAGATATTGAAAAAGTTCGAATACGTATCCGACACCAACATCTGGTTAAACAACACCATGTTGTCTCCGGAGTGGAGCAGGTCGAACGAGAAGTAGATCCCCGCAGCCGAAGTCAACAAGGCGATGAGATAAACAGGCCACTTAGCCGCCTTCATCACGCTTGCAATGATCGCAAGAACTCCGCCGCCGAAAACCACCAGCAACGGGAAAATCATTCTCAGCTGGTCCGCGGTAAACGTCAAAAGCTCGGGTTTAATGGTTTGAAGCGTCGTATTCATTGGGACGATCCTTGGTTTGTAACTTGATTCTGCGCAAAACCCGTTTCCGTCACATGTGCTTTAGACATGCTGCGAGCAATAAAGCGCTCGATCGACGGAGTCGTTTTCTGGAAGAAGAAATTCGGGAAAATGCCCATCGCGAAGATGGCGACCACAAGTGGTACCATCACGGCGATTTCACGGAAGTTGAGATCTTCAAGCTCCTCGTTTTCCTTGTGAGTGACGGGTCCGAACATCACGCGTTGGAACATCCAAAGCATGTAGACGGCACCGAAAATCACACCGGTCGTAGCAAGAGCCGTCAGACCTGGGTTGGTTTTCCAGGATCCGAGGAGAATCAGGAACTCACCGATAAATCCGTTCGTTCCAGGAAGCGCCACGGACGAAAGCGTGACGATCATGAAGATCACCGCAAAGATCGGCATGATCTTGGTGATCCCGCCGAACGCGGAGATTTCGCGAGTGTGGCGTCGCTCGTAGATCATTCCGACCAGCAAGAAGAGCGCGCCGGTCGAGATGCCGTGGTTGAGCATCTGATAGTAAGAGCCGGAGACTGAAACCGCATTGAGCGAAAAGAGTCCCAAAACCACATAGCCCATGTGACTGACCGATGAGTAAGCCACGAGTTTTTTGATGTCAGGCTGAACCATGGCAACCCATGCGCCATAGACGATCGCGATCGATCCCAAGATCATGAACGTGAGCTGATAATGCGCCACCGCATCTGGGAAGAGCGGGAATGCATAGCGCATAAATCCGTAGCCACCCATTTTCAGGAGAATAGCGGCAAGAATAACCGACCCTGCCGTTGGAGCTTGGACGTGCGCATCAGGCAACCAGGTATGAAGCGGGAACAGAGGCACTTTGATCGCAAAGGCGACAGCAAAAGCGAGGAACAAGATGCCTTGCGTGGAGAAGTATGAGCCGCCAGCAAGCTGCAACTTGTACAGATCTTGAAGCGCGGTCGAGTAGACTCCGAATTGCGCGTGATGTTGGGAGGCGAGGTAGAAAATCGCGACCAGCATCAACAGCGATCCAACCATTGTATAAAGGAAGAACTTCATCGTGGCATAGATACGGTCCTTGCCACCCCAAATGCCGATGAGGAAATACATCGGGATGAGCATCGCTTCCCAGAACACATAGAACAGGAAAATGTCCATGGCGACAAAGGCGCCAAGCATTGCCGTCTCAAGTGAGAGAAGAAGGAAGTAGTATTCCTTTACCCGTTGCTCGATCGCAGAATAAGATCCCAAGATCGCGATCGGCATCAGGAACGTCGTCAGCATGATGAGCCAGAGGCTGATTCCGTCAATGCCTACGCGATAACTGATTCCAAGCCCTGGAATCCAATCGGCCACTTCGCCAAGCTGAAAATCAGCTCCAGCGGCGTCATATCGCTGATAGATCAAGATAGAGAGCGCGAATGTAACGAGCGATCCGAGAAGGTTCCAGTTTTTGAACGTCGCCCGACCTCCTTCGTTGGAGGTGGGGATCAAAAGACCCACAACCGCCCAAACAAAGGGAAGGAAAACGGTCGCTGTCAGAAGATGAGAATCAAGCCAACCCATAAATGAGATACCCCACGGTAACTACGATGCCGACAAGCAGCATGAACGCGTACAATTGAATCGATCCGGTTTGAATCACCCGAACCGCCTGACCGGTAAAAGTAGATGCGCGGCCAAAGCCGAGCACGATCCGATCGATCACAGCGACATCAAAGCCCTTCCAAATCGCCTTGGACAGCGCATGGATCGGACGAACGAAAATCGCATCAAACAACTCGTCGACGTACCACTTGTTCTCAAGAAGCTTGTGGACGCCCGCAAAGCGCTTCGCAAGCTCTCCGGCACGACTGAGATTCTTGTAGAGATTCCAAGCGATCGAGATACCAACAACGGCCCCCAGAACACTCGCTCCCATCAGAACCCATTCCATCGAAGGATTGATGCCTTCGGCAAGCGCTTCGTGAGCAGGAATCACTGGCTCAAGCCAATGAGCAAGCCAGCTGACATGTGGAAGGCCGAGCAATCCGCCAACCGCGCTCAAGATCGCAAGTACGATCAAAGGAATCGTCATGACGCCCGGAGATTCATGAACTCCGGCAGGAGCATGATGTTCGCTCTCCGGCTCATGGCTTTGCTCGTCTTCTGGATGAGAGCCGTGAGCGTGGCCATGTCCATGGTGTTGAACCATGTCGGCTTCGTTGTAGCGAGGCGTACCCAAGAAAGTGAGCGAGAAGAGACGGGTCATATAGAATGCCGTCATCATTGCGGTCATCAAGCCCAATCCCCAAAGTGCGATCGAGCCATGCTCTGAACTAAAAGCGCTCCAAAGAATTTCGTCCTTCGAGAAGAAGCCCGAGAAAGGCGGAATTCCCGAGATCGCAAGCCAGCCAACAAGGAAGGTCGCGAAGGTGATCGGCATCTTTTTGCGAAGGCCGCCCATGTTCAGGATGTTCTGCTCTTCGTGCATTCCGTGAATCACGCTGCCCGCGCCCAAGAACAAGAGTGCCTTGAAGAACGCGTGTGTAATGACGTGAAACACGCCCGCCGTGTATGCGCCAACGCCGCAACCCAAGAACATGTATCCAAGTTGTGAAACGGTGGAGTAGGCGAGGACTTTTTTGATATCCGTTTGAACCAGCGCGATGGTGGCCGCAAAAAACGCGGTAAAACAACCGACCGCCGCAACCACATGCAATGCGGTTGGAGACAGGCTGTAGAGGAAGTTCAAACGCGCGATCATATAGATGCCCGAGGTCACCATGGTTGCGGCGTGAATGAGCGCCGAAACAGGTGTTGGACCGGCCATCGCGTCTGGCAACCAAATGTAGAGCGGGATCTGCGCGGACTTACCGCAACATCCGACAAAAAGGAAAAGACAGATTGCCGTGATCACAGCCGGCGCTTGTGGCGAGGCCGCTACGGCTGCTTTGAGCGCGGTGAAGTCCAAGGTTCCGAAAATCGCGAAGATCGTGAAGATCCCAAGCAAGAATCCAAAGTCACCGACGCGGTTGACGATGAACGCTTTCTTACCGGCCGATGCCTTGAGCATGTCGGTATACCAGTACCCGATGAGCAGGTACGAGCAGAGACCCACGCCTTCCCAGCCCAAGAACATGACGGGAAGACTTGCGCCGGTAACGAGAATCAGCATCGCGAAGCAGAACAAGTTCAAATAAGCGAAGAACTTGGTCGGCGATTCGTCATGGCTCATGTAGCCGACCGAGTAGAGGTGAATCAGCGTTCCAACACCCGTGATCACCAAAGTGAAAAGCGTGGAAAGCGAATCCAGGCGCAATGCGAAGTCGACATTGAGCGAACCACCGATCGTCATCCAATGAAAGAGGAGCTGATCGATCGAGCGGGCTTCGGCTTCCATTCCACGAAGCTGAAGGAACATCATCACGGAAACAACGAACGAAGCAAAAATCGCAAGAGTTGCGATCAAACCTGGAACAGTTGAGCCGGCCTTATGTGCGCCCTTCTTGCATTGAAAGAACGCGTACCAAGAACCGTTGATCAAGAATCCGACGAGAGGAAAAAGTGGAATTAGCGCTAACATCGTCTCACTCCTTCAAGAGCCGGATATCATCGGTGTCGACGGTCCGGAGCGTCCGGAACAGCGAAATCACGAGACCCAGTCCCACCGCGCCTTCAGCTGCGGCTACTGTGATAATGAAAAAGACCGCCATCTGACCGCCCATGTGCTCAAGCTGCTTGGAGAACGTCACGAACGTGAGGTTCACCGCATTCAGCATCAGCTCGATGCACATCAGGTTGATCAGGATGTTTCGGCGAAC
>CAZCBS010000066.1:7844-15160 GCA_964496965.1 uncultured Bacteriovoracaceae bacterium | reverse complement strand
AGTGCCAAGCTCAGCGAAGGGCCGTGAGCTTGGAAGAAGTCATTGCAGTTTTAAATTCTGAATATCTGCGCCGGCATGATCCAGTGGAAAAAGCGAAACGGCATCGGGTGCGGAATGCTTCGCCTGCTGGGGAAGCAGCTACACCTGCACCTGCAGCCACTTCTACCACCACAACCGAGACTATGTCCGCATCTGCATCGATAGAAAATCAGACTAAATCGTTCAATAGTCTCGTAGCGCTACGAGAAGCAGAAAGTCCAATGCCACAAACATCTTCATTAGAGTCGGCGATCGAACAGTTAGAGCCGGAGACCGAACAACAGTCTCGGCTCGATTCAAGAGACGCTATCCATTCAAAGCCCAAGCGAGTGCCAATTCCTGCGGCCATTCTTCATCAAGTCAATCTTCGAGATCAGCGACGATGCGCTCATATCAAAACCGATGGTACTCGATGCAATCAAGCAAGATGGATCGAGATTCATCACAAGATCCCGGTGAGTCAGGGCGGGTTGAATACCATAGATAATTTGATCACGCTTTGTTCAGCTCATCACAAATTTGCGCATCTTTAAGATTTGCGCGTCTTTAGATTTATGCATCATTAAGATTTACGCAATTTTAGATTTAAGATTTATGCAACGTTGCAAAGTGTCGAAAATCAGGGTTTGGACTCAAGGGGCTTTTGCGCACGGCGGATTGCTTTGGTTTCATAAAATGCTAGAATTACCAGGTTATGCCACGACATCACTCCGAGCAAAGCTCCCCGCGTCGTTCTCGACATCGGAATGAACTCATGCCCGAACTTCGTCAAATGGTGAGTGTTTCGGGAGCTCTTCTTGGAGATATCATTCGTCGGGAGAGGGGAGTGCGAGAGTTTCGACTGATTGAGTCGACGCGAAAGGAAATGGCCTCGCTTCGCGGAATGTCAGTAGATCGCGCTTATGCTCGTTTGCGACGACGGTTTGACATTCTTTCGAAATTGAATCGCGATGAACGGCGCGCGATGGGTCATGCTTTCTCGTTGTTGCTGGAGCTGATGAATGCCTGCGAAAATGCATGGCGCACACATCGGCTCAGGCTTAAGCGACAAGGCGAGCAGCGGTTTCAGAACGTCCCAGATGGAATCGTTTCAGTGTTAACTGCTCATCCGACCGAGGCTCGCTCGCCCGAAAATGTCGCGATCTTTCATCGTGTTCAGGAGCTTTTGCTCGAAGGCTTCGAAAAAGGAGCTCAGGGTTGGAGCGTCATTCAATCACGGCTTGAGCATGAGCTGGAGCTTGCATGGCGGGTTCCGATCGCGCGGAACAGAAAACCGAGTGTCGAAGATGAGGCGATCTATCTTTATTCGATTCTTCTCAAGCCTGAAATTCTTGAGGCCATCTTGGCGGCGAATGAGACCGTGCCGTTTTATTTTAGAAGCTGGGTCGGGGGCGATAAAGACGGGCATCCCGGAGTGAATGAACAATCGACCCAGCAAAGCTTAAACGCCTCGCGACTTCGGCTACATCGCTATGCGAGAGATTTATTAAAATCGATCGAGCAGAGCATCGCGCTTTTACCTCAGGATCCTGCTTCAAAAAGGCTTTCGCTGCGAAGTCGATCCCTTTTTCGCGAGCTTCAAAAACTCAAAACCATTGGATCAGGAGATGGAGCGCGGATCCTGAAAATCAGAAAATCGATGCGAGAACTGGCTCGATCTTATCAAGAGATCGTTCATGTTCTGCATCCCGCTTTTGAAAGGCTCAGAGTGCTTTTTCATGTTTTTCCGGCGCTCGTGATTCCGCTGGAGCTTCGCGAGTCCTCGGACGTTTTGATCGAAATCAAAAATGCGCAAAAACAAGCGATCGAAAGAATGCTCGAAAAGGTTCGTACGATTTCCCGCGGCGGAAATCCGCGTTGGTACGCTCGCGGGCTGGTGATCAGCATGACTCGAGACTTCAGCGACATCCGCGCCGCCTGCGATCTGGTGATCCGCGTTTTCGGGGCGCTGGAGCTTCCTGTGATTCCGCTCTTTGAGCAGGCCTCCGCGCTCGATCAATCGAGTGCCATTGTTTCCGAGATGCTCGCGGACCGAAAAGTCCGATCTGCCATTCCAAAATATTGGAATGGATACTTAGAAGTCATGTTGGGCTATTCGGACTCAGCGAAAGAAATGGGAGTTCTTCCGAGTCGTTTGGCAATCGCTCGTACAGTTCGAAAGTTGGATCGAATTTGCCGCAGAGAGGGCGTTTCTCCTTTGTTCTTTCATGGCGCAGGAGGAAGCGTGGACCGCGGCGGTGGCTCAATCGAGGAGCAAACAGCGGGCTGGCCGAAGAGTGCGCTCAAGCTTTATAAAGTAACGGTTCAAGGCGAGATGGTGGAGCGAGCTTTTTGGACTCCTGGGATAACCGAAAGGCAGATGCAAGCGGTTGTGGGCCAATGGGATCGGCGAATGAGCCAACGTGAGCGTCATTCTAAGCTCAAGTTGTCCGTGCCAGGCTCATCGCTCGTTCTGCTGCGATTTGCTGAGCGAGTCTCGGAACACTATCGAGCGCAGCTTCGTTCGCCTGAGTTTTTAGATGTTGTTCAGTGCGCGACCCCTTATTCGGATCTGCAAAAACTTCGGATCGGTTCGAGGCCAACTAAAAGATCTGGCGTGCTCTCTGTCTCGTCTTTGCGCGCGATTCCTTGGGTGCTTTGCTGGACTCAAACGCGAACATTGTTTCCGACCTGGTGGGGAGTCGGAAGCGCATGGTCCGAAAGTTCCCTGAAAGAGAGGCGCGAACTCAAGCGAGTTTTTAAGAGCGACGCCTTGTTTCGATCCTATGTGAAGCTTTTAGGGTTTACGCTGGCAAAAATCGAACTGCCGGTTTGGAGGCTCTATCTTGAGCAAAGTGGCCTGCCGCCTGCGTTGATTCAAAAAACCTACGATCAGTTTTCCCGTGAACTTGGACTTGTGAAGGAGTTTTTTTACACTGTTTCGGGCGAAAGAGATTTTCTCTGGTATCGAAAGTGGCTTGGGGAAAGTATTCGGCTTCGATCACCGATGATTCACCCTTTGAATTTGCTCCAGATCGCAAATCGCGAAGATCATGACGTTTTACTGACTCGCGAGACGGTCACTGGCGTTGCGAGCGGGATGCTGACGACGGGCTAATCACAGAGTCAAAAGCAAAGAGCCAAAAACAAAGTTGACAAAATAGATCAACTAAATGTATAGAGTTCTGGGATTGAAAAGAAAGCTCAACATGACAACTCAGTTTGGCCTGTTTAGAACACATCTCGGAAAGCTTTTTATCGTGAGCGGAATTTTGCTCGTATCTAGCACCGCAAGCGCCATTGTCTCCGGTCAGGATGTCGCGTTGGATGACCCGATTTCGCGATTTACTGTGAGAATCAAAGTGATCGGTGGACTCGATCCGGAAGGTTGCAGTGGCTCCATCGTTGACGAGCATACGATTCTGACTTCGGCCCACTGTTTTGAGGGGGTGGATCTGTATAATCTGGATAACTTGCGCAAAAGCACGGTTGAGTTTCATGTCGGCGAAAGAGCCGAAGTTCGAAGCATGAGAAAGGTGATCCCGCATCCTCGCTGGAACACTCGCATCGATCAATCAAATGACATCGCGCTGGTGAGGTTCCGTGGAGAACTGCCCAAAACTGCCCAGATCGTAGCTGGCATCGAGGCCCCACAGATTCCAAATGAAGGAGATTCGGTGATCATCGCTGGATATGGCCAAACGAGCGCGGAAGGAATCGGTGAATCTGGAACACTGAGAAAGGCGCAGCTCGCGGCTACCTCAGGCGAAGCCAAACCTGGAAAAGATCTTCTGGTTCTGAAGGGATCGGGCGCTCTTTGCCAAGGTGACTCGGGCGGGCCCGCCTTGCTTCAAAAGGACGGGAAGCTCACTTTGATCGGCGTCAACGAAGGCGTCGAAACAATAATGTGTACAGGTCGATCCGCCGTGACTCGAATCATGGATCATATCGACTGGATCAGGGAGAAGATTCGAGTGCTTGAGGGGATGTAAAACCAAGCGGAAGCTCGGAACCTGACTCAGTACAAAGCGTGCTCTTATCGAAGTAGAGATAGTTTTCCCGACAAGGGTCATAGGAGTGACGAGCCCATTCTTTTCCGCCGTAAAAGCCGATGAAATAACGTTTGGCTGGCATGTAAAAGGCCAGATGATCGTACTTTATCGTGAGCATCTCGAGCGCTTCTTCGCGAGTCTTGCCCATGTAATCCATCAGGTACATCGCTGAAGCTTCGCCTGTTCGATCTGCGCCTGCTTGGCAATGAATCAGCATCGGGCGGGGTGAGCTCTCCATCGCATCGACGAGCTTGATGAGGTCTCGGCGCAGGGGAAGCCTTTTCGCGCTCATGGGAATGCTCACCATTTTCACGCCATGGTCGCGCGCGACCTGGGCTTCGGTATCGTACCATTCCGCGCCGGGGCTCTCGCCGCGGAGGTTGATGATGCTTCGAATGCCGAGGCTGTTAATGGCGTGTTCAAGCTCTTCGCCGGTCAGCTGGGCGGAACGATACATTTTTCCAGGATCGACCTCATGAAAATTAGGATGACATCCGCTGAAAAGCGCCGCCATTCCAAGAAACATAGCGAAACGAAATCTGTAGAAAAATGAAAGCATCTCCGATGTCCTCTCTGTGCCGAGGGTTGTAACATCGAATATCAGCTTTTTAAACTGTCTAAGTCATAGACAGTTTATATTGGTTTTTTCGGTTCAATGAACGCCCTGAATTTACAACCGCTCGGATTTACGGCGTTTCCTTACGATGGAGCGACTGGTCCTTGCTTTGCAAATGAATGAAATCGTGAGTCGTTCTATTTTGAGAATCACGGTTCTGTCTCTATTGGCCTTCGCGGGGTTATGCTCGTTCTCCGTGCAGGCCGACGTCCGCTCGAAGGACCCCAAAGACTTGAATTCGATTCGTTATTCGAAAGGCCCTCATGGAACGACGGTGCTCGAGCTTTGCGGCCCCAAGGGCTGCCGAGCGCTCGGGCCTGTTCAGCTTGTTTTAGATAAAAAAGAAATCGACGATTTGCGCATGCGCGAAACTTTTCAATACTACTCGAACAAAAGTCTCGATCCCGTTTTATTGATTGCGATGCCCGCCGCCGGAGCGATTCGAGGGGTGATTTCGGCGAAGATTACTCTTGCTGTGGCGGAGAAATATCTTCCCTATGTAACCTCAAAGCTTTTTGAAAAATTTGGAACGCGACTTGTCGTGAATAGCATGTCTGCGGCTTCAGCGACTGTAAACGCGGTCGAGATGGGAGCCTTGGGATATGAGCTCACCGAGGAGCTTTTCAACTCGGAAGAGAACAAGGTCGCGCGCGAGGCTTTGAGTGATCGCGCGTTGGATGGCGAGGATATTCACGGCGATTTTTCGATCGAGCAGCTTGCGAGGCATCTCGAAGCGGAGCTTGTGGAAAAGCAAATGGCCAAAGACCTTGTCGAGGAACAAAAAGAAAATCGCCAATTTGATTGGCCGATGTAATGCGTGTCGAAACAGGGCGGCTTAGGCCGCGGAAGGTCTCTTTCGCTTGGCTTTGACGATTTCGCGAGCAGTCTCGACGATTGCTGCGTGATTGATTCCGTATTTTTCAAGAAGCTCGTCTTTGGTTCCCGAGTGGGGAAGCTCACGGACCGCTAAGCGAGTCACGCGCGCGCCTTCGAGGCTGAGCTCGGACGCGACGGCGTCTCCGAGGCCTCCTTCGATGTTGTGGTCTTCGACCGTGATGAGATCGTGGTCGGTTTTTCTCATGGCTTGCGCGATGAGTTCTTTTGCAAGAGGCTTGATGCTGTAGGCATCGATGACGGTGATTGAGATGCCCGATCGGGCGAGCTCTTCGTGCGCTTTGAGCGCCTCAAAGACCGTGATTCCCGTCGCGACGACGGTGACTTGGTCTTTTTCGCTTTGTCGAAGGATTTTCGCTCCTCCGATCTCAAAACGCTCTTTCGAAGAATAAAGAATCGGGCAAGCCGCGCGAGTGGCGCGAAGATAGAGCATTCCTTTGCTTTGAATCATCAGCTCGATCAGTCTTTCAGTACTGACCGCGTCTGAGGGAGAGAACACAACGGTGCCATGGACCGCGCGAAGTGCCGCGATGTCTTCAAGGCCCATCTGAGAGGCGCCGTCATCGCCGATGCTTACGCCGGTATGGGTTCCGACGAGTTTCAGGTTCGCTTGAGAGATGGCGGCCATCCGAATCTGATCGTAGGCGCGGGACAGGAATGCGGCAAAGGTCGCGGCCACTGGGATTTTTCCGCGAGCGGAAAATCCGGTCGCCATTCCGATCATGTTTTGCTCGGCGATGTAACATTCGAAAAAACGTTCCGAGAATTTTTTGGCGAACTCATCGGTGTAGGTCGAGTTTCCCACGTCGCCATCGAATACGACGAGCTCAGGATAACGAGAACCGAGTCGAGCCAAGGCGTTTCCAAAGGCTTTGCGGGGGGCGAGTTCGTCTCCAGGTTTGTAGGAAAGTGCCTCATGATCGATGGGAGCTTTTTCTTGATGGTGAGGCTGAACCGCTTCTTTCCTCGAAGCTTTTGGCCTCTGAGGCGAAATCCAGCCCCAGGCGCTTTTCGCGTGCGGCGAAAGTGACTCGATCGCCTTTTTGGCTAAGTCAGGCTTGAGGGGTTTGCCGTGCCAGTCGAGTTTGCCTTCGATATCTGGAATTCCTTTTCCTTTGATCGTGCGAGCAACGATGGCGAGAGGCTTGCCGGACTTTCCGATTTCCTCATAGGCTTTGATGATCGCGTCCATCTCGTGTCCATCAATCTCGATGGCGTCCCAGCCGAAAGCTTCAAAGCGGCGGCGATAAGCATCCAGATCCCAACCGAATGCGGTGGCTGAGTTTTGGCCGAGTCGATTGACATCGACGATGGCGATCAGATTCTCCAGTTTTCTTAGGCCAGCAAACGAGGCGGCCTCCCAAACACTTCCTTCCGCCATCTCACCATCGCCGAGAAGAACGTAGGTTTTGGAATCTAGCCCGTCCATTTGAGCCTCAAGAGCCATTCCTACTCCGGCGCTCAATCCCTGTCCAAGCGAGCCTGTCGCGACATCGACAAAATCCAGTTGGGGAGTGGGATGTCCTTCGAGAGGCGAATCGATTTTTCGAAGATTCTTGAGATCCTCGCGCTTGATGTGTCCAAGCTCTGCCCAAACCGCGTAGAGCAGGGGAGCTGCGTGCCCTTTGGAGAGAACGAAGCGATCGTTCTCTTTTGCCCGAGGATGGGAAGGGTCAAGCCGCATTTGGCCAAAAAAGAGGCCTGCAACCAAGTCCGCGGCCGAGCAGCAAGAGGTC
>CAZCBS010000066.1:0-7834 GCA_964496965.1 uncultured Bacteriovoracaceae bacterium | reverse complement strand
TCCGGTGGCCGGACTGCGAACCGAGATCGGTACGGCCGTGGTGGGTTCGATCGAAAGAATGCGAAGGTGATTGGCGATAGCGGAAAGATCGTTGAGCGAGGGCGTTTCCATGCCCTCGCTCGAGCAATCTCGGTACCAGATCCGAACAGGATTAGTTCAGACCGAGCGCCTTAACGATTTTTTCGATCGTACGACGAGCGTCGTTGGATACGGCAGTAACGCGCTCGGCCTGAAGCTTTTCGCTGATGGCCTTGATGGCGGAATTTCCGATCATGCGGCCTCGGTACGTTGCCAATGCCGATGCCGCGGCAATACGCTCAGCCGTCGAGCGAGAGGTCGATGCCGTGATATCCGCCAGCAAACTGACGACGTTCTGCTCATAATCCACAACCGCGTCGCCTGTCTTGCCGACATAGAAATCCACCGCGGAGTGACGAGCCAGTGCTGCGATGACTTTCGCGCGTCCGGCAGCAAGCCCGGAAGAATCCTGCTCAAAGCCTTCCAGGGTCGAAGCGAAAGTCTTGCTGGATTCGTCCGCAAGCTGAGTGCGATCCGCCTCGGAAAGTCCTTTGGCATAAGGAGTCGCCACAATGCGAGCAAGTCCTGCTTGAGCCGCTTGTTCGAAGGCTTTCTTAGGAGCTGCTGGAACTTCCTTCATCGAGAGAATCTTCACGATTCCGCCGAATACGGTTTCGCGCATTTTTTGTGCTCTATATCCTTCCGGAAGTTCGAAACCCATCTCATACAAGGAACGGATATTCGTGCGCACAGTGCGAGCCAGCGCCGCGACGTCCGAAACGATGTAGAAATCGAGCGATCCCTTAAGAGCTGCGGCGAATTGTTTTCTCAGCTTTTCAACATCTTCTTTCTTTTGAGCGCCGAGCACACGAGGTTCTGCCAGAGACAGATCCGTGATTCTTCCCAATGCTTGAGAGAGTGTGATGTTTCGAGCGTCGATTTGAGCTTCTTCGATGCGACGGACCGCCATCGTGATGGAAGCCGTTGGATCTTTTTCGATATCGTAACGAATGCAAAGCGGATCGACCCCGCCGTCTTCGTTATCGGATTCGGCGTCGTTACAAGCAGGAAGAGTTGCGTCCGAAGTCGCGATGTCCTTTCCTTCGTTGTAAAGCGCGCTCATCAACTGACGATCATACTCCAGAAGAGGGCCGTCAGCCGAGTCGACCGCGGAGAACGCCGCGCGCTCCAGCTCGTAGTCGTTGTAGTCCATGATCGAGGACGAGAACATCGACTTCGCATCAGCTGGATCGTACGAAAGCGAGCCCGCGAAGTTATGCGCAAATCCCAGAGCATGGCCCACTTCATGGAAGAGGGTTTGCTTGAGAAGCTGCACTCCGAAGTCTTTCAATTCGGATTCCAGGACGCGGCCGGAAGTCATGATTCTTGCGGCGTCCATGATATCGCGAGCGCACTTTAGGTTCTGCGATGCGCGCACGCCCTTGCCAAGAGCGGGAGCCGTGCCATTCGCGATGGCATCGGAACCGATTCCCTTTGTCCAGTAGTCAGAACCGATTTTGAGCCATGCCGCAGGCATGTAGATCAAGCTATGGCTTTGGCGGCCGGATTCTGGGTCGGATGCCTGGCTTTCGTAAGCCGCGCCCGCGATGAGGCGGCTATCCCAGTTGATCACGTTATAGCGAGGATCGCCGATGTGAAGATTGGCGGGAAGTTTGCCGAGAAAGTGCATCACAGGACGTTCAATGCCTTTCATTTTCACGAAGTAGCGATTCCAGCCTTCGACCGCTTCTTTGACAGGAGCGATGTACTCATCCGGAATGTTCGGAGTGACGTACCAGTCGATCGTGCCTGGCGTTCCGTCTGCTTTTGGAGAAATGTCATAGTGCTGGGCATAGGCCAGTTTCTTTTCGCTGGTCTGGTCGTGAAGCGTGACCGAATCGCCGGCAAGAAAGCGGAAACGAGCCACTTCGCCTTCGGATCCTCCAGCTGGATCGCTTGGATCCATTTCGAATTTCTTGAAAAGCTTTCCAGCGACGAGAGTTTCGCGCGGATAGATCGATTCCATGAATTCGACGATGGATTTTCCGTCGCTGAGCTTGAGCGAGGTCTGTTGAAGGAGGTAATTTCCGTTTGGATCGAACTCAAAGCTGCGAATCCAGTGATCGAGATAAGTGATCGCTTTGCTGTCGTCGTCGATAGGTCCCACCTGCGAAGCCAAGTAGTTAGCGCTATTCAGTCCTGAAACCGTGATCGTCGAGTCAGTCTGTTCGAGGATGCGGAAACGACCGATGACGTCTTCTGGATGATTGTTATCGCTTGGGAACTTGAGCTTGTTATCGGTCACGAGCTCGAGAGAATTGTGCATGATGCGAAAGACGACAGGCGTATTGCCTACCACTTCGCTCTGCGTGTAGAGGTTCATTCCCTCGTCAAATTGCGAAGAGTACTGAAGATCGAGATTGTAGATGAACTCGCGCCCTAAGATGCGAGCTTTGTCCAAGGTCAAGATGACTTCGATCGCGTCACCCGAGGACTCTGTTGTCGTAGCGGAGGGCTTGTTGGCAGCCACATTGTATTGAACGCTCTTTCGAACAATCGGAGTGTCCGCAGGCGGTTTGACCGCCTCTCCGCAACCTGAAACAAGACCGAGCGCTAAGATGTTCAACGCCAAAGCAGAAACGATAGAACGACTTTTATTCATACCCCTACCTAATTCCCTTGAATTCCCCTGAATTCTAAAACCCCTGGCCAGAGAGGCCAATGTGACGCACTCGCTAAGCACAAACCGTGCTCTGCGGCATATGATGAGACGTGCTTCTGAAATTCAAGAAATTTCAATTAAAAATTAACAGCTTCAGTCTCGCTCGATTCAGAAACGGTAAAAGTGATTTCGGAGTTTCTCGATCAATTCGAGTAAAATTTTCAGACTCTCCATGAATTTTGAGCTATAGGTTTCGAGAATGTATCTCGAGAAAAACTTGGTCGTAGGACCTTTTCAGTGCAACTGCCGTCTGATCGTTTGTCCAAAAACGGGGCACGGACTTCTGGTGGATCCGGGCGACGAGGCCGAGTCGATTCTCAAAGCTGTTTCTCAAGCCAAGACTCCAAGCGGGGCCCCGATCGAGATCAAATATCTTCTTCACACCCATGGACATTTGGACCATGTGGGGGCCGCGCGGCCTGTAAAAGAAAAATTGAGCACTCCGAAGATCGCTCTTCATAAGGGAGATGAGCCGCTTTACCTGGCTCTTCAAACTCAAGGCCGGATTTTCGGCCTTCAGTACGATCACCCTCTGCCCGTGGATCATTACTTAGAAGATGGCGAAGAATTGAAAGTCGGGGAGTTGAAGCTTTCTGTCGTTCATACCCCTGGCCATAGCCCAGGAAGTGTTTGTCTGAGACTTCACGAAGACAGCGGGCTGAAGATCCCGGAGACGCTTTTTTCGGGCGATACGCTTTTTCAAGGAAGCGTAGGTCGCACGGATCTTTGGGGAGCGGATCAGGATCAGATGTTTAAAAGTATTCGCCAGCGTATTCTCGCGCTCGACGATGATACTCGCGTTTGCCCGGGGCATGGGCCTGAAACCCGAATCGGGATCGAAAGACGCGAAAATCCATTTTTGACCTAGGTAGTTTAGATGAGTCGTCCTCTTCAGTTTTCACTTCAGCATTCATTAACCGACGAGCACGGTGTTGAGCGCGCTCGCGCCGGTAAAGTCACATTGGTTGGAAATCGGGGCCAAAACCACGAGATCCTGACCCCGATGTTTATGCCGGTCGGGACGGCCGGGACTGTAAAGGGCGTGACCACGAGCGAACTTCGGCAGATGGGCGCTCAGATTATCCTGGGCAACACCTATCATCTTTATCTTCGTCCGGGGCATCATCGGGTGGAGCGCTTGGGCGAGCTTCACAAGTTCATGAACTGGGACGGCCCGATTCTGACCGACAGTGGTGGCTTTCAGGTTTTCTCGCTCGCGGCGCTGAACAAAATCGATGATGAAGGCGTGACCTTTCATTCGCATATTGACGGAAGCGCGCATCGATTCACCCCTGAGCTTTCGATGGAAATTCAGCGGGGACTTGCCAGCGATATCGTGATGGCATTTGATCAATGCCCTCCGTATCCGGCATCGCGTGAGCAAGTTCAGGCCGCGATGAGACGAACGGTGGCGTGGGCGGAGCGAGGGCTCAAGTATCCTTTGAAGGATCATCAAGCGCGCTTCGGGATCGTTCAGGGCGGGCTTTACGAAGACCTTCGAGTCCAGTCGGCCAAGGAAATCACTTCGATGCCGTTTGATGGTTTTGCGATCGGAGGTCTTTCGATCGGTGAAACTCCGGAGCTGATGCAAAAGATGGCGAGGCATACGGCGCCGCTTCTCCCGAAAGACCAGCCGCGTTATCTCATGGGCGTTGGACGTCCTGAAGATTTGGTGGAAGGGGTTCGCGCCGGAATCGATCTCTTTGATTGCGTGATGCCGACGCGAAATGCGCGCAACGGGCAGCTTTTCACGAGTCGTGGAAAGGTGAACATCAAGAATGCCAAGTACATCGATGATCCGGGTCCGTTGGACCCTGAATGCGAGTGCGAAGCGTGTACGAAGTACTCGCGAGCGTACTTGAGACATCTCTTTGTTTGCGGCGAACTTCTCTCCGCACGTTTGAACACGGTGCACAATCTTACATACTACATCACGATCATGCGCCAGATGCGTGAAGCGATTTTCGAGAATCGGTTTGACGCTTGGGTAAAAGCTTTCTATAAAAAACGGGAATCCGTTCTCGAGACGGTTTAAGGGGACCTGACTTATGAAAAAAGTTTTCGAATCTGTTTTGGCAGCTGGCAGTTTGTTCGCAGGCAGTTTATTTTTGATCAATGCTTCGGCATGGGCGGATGGCCCAGCGGTTCCAGCAGGAAGCGCTCCCGCGGCCGGAACTCCCGCAGCAGGCGGCCCAAACGCGATGTTGGCTCAGGTGATTCCTTTCGCTCTGATGTTCGCGGTCATTTATTTTCTCATGATCCGCCCTCAGCAGAAGAAAATGAAAGAGCAGCAAAACATGCTTTCCAATCTCAAAGTTGGAGACGAAGTTTTGACAGCGTCCGGAATCTTGGGCAAAATCTCAGAAATCACGGATAAGGTAGTATCGGTTGAAGTGGCTGACCGAGTCCGCGTAAAAATGCTGAAGAGTCAGATCACTCAAGTCGTTAAAGCCGGCCAGGTCTGATCATTCCGATCGAAGTCCGATCGAAGTTTAAAAACTGTTTAGGAGACATTTAATGTCAAGAGCTTGGTGGGGGAAGCTGTTGCTTCTCGCGTTCGTCGTTGTTCTATCCGTAGTTTACATCATTCCGACCGTCGCCAATCTCAATCCTGAGACTACGAAGTTTCCCTTTAAACAGAAGATCAATCTGGGTCTCGACCTCCAGGGCGGTCTTTATATGGTGCTCGGAGTGGACTTCAATAAAGTCTATAAAGATATCTTGGATCGCCAAGAATCCTCTTTGGGCAATCGCCTCAAAGAAAAGGGCGTCCAGATCTCTGGACTCAAGTCCGCCGCTCCTGGCTCTGTGGACGATCCTCGGTTTGAAGTGAGCTTTGAGCCTTCCGCTCACGATTCGGTCTACGGGCTTTTAAAGAAGGAATATACCTCGCTTCGAGTTGTGGGAGACACTTCGAATCAGCTCGTTTTGGGACTGACTCGTGAGTTTCGCAACGAAGTCCGTGATCGAACGATCAATCAAAGCATCGAAGTGATCCGGAACCGTATCGACGAGTTCGGCGTATCTGAGCCTGCGATCAGCAGCCAGGGCGCTGACCGCGTGGTGGTTGAGCTTCCAGGCGTGAAAGAAATCGAGCGCGCCAAGGATCTGATCGGTCGTACGGCAAAGCTTGAATTCAAAATCGTCGATGATGCAGCGATGCCTCCAGCGGATTTGGCAAAGCTCATCGGTGAGTTGGAGAAGCAGGCCGGAATGACTTATAAGCCAGGCCAAAAGTTCTCGGACTACGCGAACAAGATCAATGAGCTCGCTCAGGGTAAGATCCCTGCTGGCAAGATGATCGCTTTCGAGCGTCCTCGTGCTACGGCAAAGGGCGAGGAAAGCGCGATTCGCATTCCGATGTTGGTGGGAATCAAAGCCGATATGACCGGCGAAGATCTCCAAGACGCGACGGTGACTTTGGATCGAAGCGATTCGGGCTCTAATCGCCCGGTGGTGGCTTTCCAGTTCAATCCTCGCGGCGCTGCGACCTCGGAGCGTGTCACGGGTGAAAACATCCACAAGCGCATGGCGATCGTCCTCGACAATGTTGTTCAGTCGGCACCTGTCATTCAGAGCCGCATCTCGGACCGTGGACAGATCACTCTGGGCTCCGGCGATTACGATGCGATGCTGAAAGAAGCGCAAGATTTGGCGATCGTTCTTCGCGCCGGCGCTCTTCCTGCTCAGCTTGAGTTCCTTGAACAAAGAATCATCGGCCCTTCGCTCGGTCAGGACTCCATTCATAAGGGAGCTCTTGCCAGCTTGATCGGAAGCCTTTTGGTTTTCTTGTTCGTGGCTTTCTACTACCGTGTGAGCGGCTTGATCGCTGTTTTCTCGCTGGTCCTGAACGTGATTTTCGTTCTGGCCTGCTTGGTCGGTCTTGAAGCGACACTCACGCTGCCAGGTATTGCCGGTATCGCATTGACTGTGGGAATCGCGGTCGACTCCAACGTGGTGATCTATGAGCGTATTCGCGAAGAATTGCGCCATGGAAAAAATCCGCATGGAGCCGTCGAGTCGGGTTTCCAAAAAGCTTTCCGAACCATCATGGATGCCAACGTGACGAACGCGCTCGCCGCGATCGTTCTTTTGATGTACGGCACGGGCCCGATCAAAGGGTTTGCCGTGACCTTGCTCATTGGTATCGTAACCACACTTTTCACCGCTGTTTTCGTGTGTAAGCTGATCTTTGACGCTTACCTGTATCGTCTCGATAGCCGCGGCAGCAAAGAACTCAGCATCTAAGGGGATCTGACCATGTTTGAACTCGTCAAACCGACAATTAATATCGATTTTGTTGGCAAGCGCCGTCTCTGGTTAGGGCTCTCGCTTCTGTGCGTCGTTCTGACTTTTGCGTTGTTTCTCGGGAAGGGACTTAACTACGGCATCGACTTCACCGGTGGTGCTGAGGTCCAGATCAAGGTTCCAGATTCTTGGGACATCGGCAAAGTTCGCGATGAAATGGAAAAAGGGGGCCTGAAAGGCCTGAAAGTCCAGCAGATCGGCGAGACTACCAGCCATGACTTCTTGGTCAAGGCTCAGGGCGATGAAGCCTCGCTCAATCAGGTGGCTCACCAAGTGGAATCGATTCTTGGCAAGACCATGAGCGCTTCGGAGTTCAAGATCGAGCGTGTGGACGTTGTCGGTCCCGCGGCCGGTCAGTCGCTTCGAATGAGCGGTTATTTGTCCATGTTCTATGCGCTTCTTTGCATTCTGGTCTACGTCGGGATTCGTTTCGATTACCGCTATGCTCCAGGCGCGGTGCTTGCGCTCTTCCATGATACCGTGATTACCGTCGGGATTTTCATTCTGACTCAAAAGCAGTTCGACCTTCAAATCCTGGCAGCTCTTCTGGCCCTGATCGGATACTCGAACAACGACACGATCATTGTTTATGACCGTGTTCGCGAGACGTTGCACACGCATCCGGAACTTTCGATCGAAGCCGCTGTCAATCGCTCGGTCAATGAAACGCTGGGACGTACGCTTCTGACTTCCACTTGTACGTTCTTGACCGTTTTCTCGCTCTTGATCTTCGGTGGAAAGGTGAGAGAAGACTTCGCTTTTCCTCTGTTGGTCGGTATCCTTGCT
>CAZCBS010000065.1:0-15248 GCA_964496965.1 uncultured Bacteriovoracaceae bacterium | reverse complement strand
AATTTTGATTTACATTCCCAATGTGAATTTTTGTTTTCCAAGTTCCTTTATAAACACCAGCAGCATAGACGGTATCATGATTACCATCTGTAATGATTGATACCCGAAACTTGATTTCATTTGGGCCGAAAAGCTTTGCAATGCTGCCAAAGTCAACGCCACAAAATGGAATAAATGAAATTGCTAAATCCTTTAGCGAGTGCCCGAGTCTTTCGGCGAGCACTGGAACGAGTAAGCTCTCGCTGACTCCTTCAACCAATATTACTCCACGAGAAAATAGGAGTGTCGCCCGCGTCACGTCGAACATGCGACGAAGCTTTCCTTCCTCCATCGGTTCGAATGCGCAATTTTTAAGCGACGCACACTGCGTCTGTCCGTCTAACGATTGATGAAGAACTCGAATTGCTGAAATGCTGACGTGTGAAGCGATTGTTGGCGAATGAGTCGTTACTAACGTTTGTACTTTCTTTGCTTCGATGGCTAATCCCTTTTTGTGTTCAAGAAAGTCACTGAGAAGGACCTGGAGCTGTGGATGCAAATGTGCTTCGGGTTCTTCGACGAGGAGAAAGGGTAGGGTTGCATCTTTGGAGATTTCCAATTCGGCAAGCACGGTCGCAATGTAAAGGAGATTGTTGTAGCCAAGGCCGTTGTTTCGAAGCTCTTGGACGATTGTTTCTCCATCGCTGTTCTGACCAATACTCAGCGCCAATCTCAGGTTCCTTACAATTTGTTCGAATTCGGGTTCAGAAGCACAAATCAATGCCTTTTGGCTCAATGCGGGGCCTGCTGTACCTTTCAATGATCGTGCAAGCTGCTCTTCAACGTCGCGGACAAGACGAGTAGCCTTTAGGCTCTGATTGGCTGTCGAAAATATTCTTTCGACATCTTGCCCGTCATTGTCTTTCGCGGCGGCAGCGAGAAGTCGCCCGAGGCGATTGTTCCGACCAGGTGCAAGCGCGTGTATAGCGTCGCGAAGAGCGGTGAGTAGTGTAATCTGTAAAGATTGGAGTACTTCGTCAGCGACCGAAGTCTCCGCCTTAGAGCGGCCACCGCCCCATCGACGGAAATTTGCTCTGTCGAGCTTGCCCGACCAAGTGCATTCGTAATGAATGCTCGCAGTAGACTTGCCTGGATCTTGGGGATTGTAGTTTAGAATTTCGATGAATTCAGAGAGGTCCTCGCTCGTAAGATCTGAAAAGGTCAGTGCGATCTCGATTGTTTTAGCAGCAGCGGTGCCTTGCCGTTCCCGATAGAAGTCCTCCGGCACAACGCGTATCGGGTCGCCGGTCGAAGATGAAAACCCTAGCGCTACACGAAGCGCATCGAGAAGGTTCGTTTTGCCAACATTGTTCTCGCCAACGATTACGTTGAGCCCAGGAGTAAGCTCGACCGTCAGCGACTTCAGGTTCCTAAAGTTTTTAATTTCTATGCGGCTTAGATACATTGTTGAAGCAGCGTACAATGGCCGTCCGTCGTAGGTAAACTACCACCTCGCGACTCGATGCGTTATCAATCGCTTAATCTTGACCTGAAAGCGCTTTCATCGGTGGGATCAGCGAGGCCGCCGCGACACTGTACAAAGAAGTGGGCAATGCCCACGCTCAAGGGCCTGATTCTTCGGAGTCCGTCGAAATACTTGCCATTAAAAAAGCATTCAGATTTACATGAATAACGGCGTCAGACTGGCCTTTCGACAACTCGTAAACAGACCTACGAAATTGCCGAGCCAAGTCTTTAAGTTTTGGCAAATCCGCCCGGCGAATATGCGTTGAAAAGGCAATGTATTCCCTTTCCGCTAAGTCTAGATCAAGCTGGGCCTCGGCTAATGCGAACGTTTGCCGATAGTAATTCCTGGAGTGTTCCGCTTTGACACCGGGAAGTGTTGATAGAGTCAGCTCCTTGTTCCGCTTCAACCCGCCCGTCTCATCACGAAAAATAAGGTCGGCCTCCTCAAGCAGCGCAATGGCGTGGCCGACCTCTTCTGCCGAAAATAATTTCTTTAGAAGATCGCAAAGGATTTTTTCATCCATTCTGTGGGGAAGGCCGCAAAGATTAAGTACAATCGTGTTGATCGGATGTGACAGAACGTGAGGACTGCATGTGTAATAGTCCATTTCATCCGAATCGATCTCACTAGCGAAGCCCGCGTGCAGAGCGGAAATCGCTCGTCGCTCGGAATGAGAATGATCGAGGACATTGCTGAGTTTGTTTAGTCTCTTCGAATCAAAGGATCGTTTACCAGCGACGAGACTCCGGTAGGACACTCGGGATTTGATCCCCATACTACTCAGGATCGATAAAAAACTTGAAGAAGGTATTCGTCTTTTTAGAAGAGTGAAAGTATCTCGAAAATATGCGTGAAAGCTCATCGCTTTCCGTACCGATGGAATACGAAAAATTTCTTTCGTTTGAAGCACGCAGCATCTCCTTATGTCCGCACGCAAAGCACTCGCTAACTTCTTGTTATAGATGAATTATATGCATCTGCCTAAAGATTAGACAATGTGAAATTCTCTATATCTTCGTTTTATCTAGGGTTTTTTCTGGCATCTGTCTTGCTTAATTTTAAGTTCAATGAAGCAAGTGATGCGAAACCGCCCCTGCTTCTAAACAAAGAAGTAGTAGGAGAGGGTTATATGAAATCCGTATTGTTTATCTTCGTGTTGGGTTTTTCTACCGTTGCGATGGCCGATGGAGTCGGAAACTCCACAACGGGCGCAGTGATAAAGTCAGGCACGTATGACATGAATTCGTGCGCACCTGTAGTTGATGGCGACAATAAGTACGACATTAAATATTCAACCAAGGTTGAAGTCGAAAGCGATTCTGAAACAGCTGAACGACTTGCTAGGCCATATGGGCTTGACCTTCCTTACGTTAAGAGCAAGGGTAGAAGCATCCGAATCTTGACTATCGCCCATTTGAGCGAACAAGGGGCATTGGAAGTGCCAAACTTATTTGCCATGGATAAGGATGGATCGCTTTCCCTCGTCCATGCATCCGACTGCATCAGTGAGTCGGTGAAACCAAGTGAGGTTGGGAAATATTGGATTTACAAGCTTCAGTGTGGCGGGATCACGAGTCACTACAAAATCAGAAGTACGCTGATTTTTGACAAGGATTCCGGAAAGTTCGTTTACTCTAAAATCGATCACAATGAAGGTGGTCCAAGGCTCGGAAGATTTTTCTTGAATCACACGAAAATGGTTTCCGAGATGGCATGTAAAGATTCCAGCATTGACGAATCAGTGCTTGCTGCACTTCAAGCCGATGAATTTCGGCAGGCGTTTGGTGAAGCAAGTACCTTGAGCCCGGCAGTGAATCAATCCATTGTAAAGGAACCAGCTCCTGCCGCTGCTCCAGCGCCTGTACCTGCGCCTGTGGCTCCTGTGGCCGCAGACTCTGCCAAGTAATTGTCAGCTCTTTTCCCCGAGGATTCCACGTGCGTCTCTGTCGAGCGGATGTGGTTCCTTGGGGAAAATGTTTCAATAGGTCATTTTCGATGACTGGGAGTGTGTCGAAAAATATCGGACGCAACTTCCCCAACATCGGAATGTGATTAAAATATGCGCGGACTTCTACCTCGGTACTCCGACCAAATCACGCTTTTTAAATACCTTTCGGTTGCTGCCGTCCTGCTATCGGCGATTGGCCTGGATAGCTTTGCATATTCGCTTGCGCCAGAAACAGCAAAGGGGGATGCAGGGTCTTCAAACAGAAATTCTGGAGTCGTACATGAACAGGTCGAAGGCCTCGCGACTGAAGTCACGCAGGTTTCTAAGAAAACCTTGTTCCCGGGTGACGAAGCCACTTTTTGCGAGAATGCGAAGGACTGGAAAAATTTTCAAGCTATCCTGACCAACGTCAATGACAAGGCAAAATCCGACTTTGGTTACGTCTATCTGAGTAAGTCTTCACTCGACACAAGTCTAAAATGGGCGAAAGACGGCACAGAGGATACCTATATTTCGCATTACAAAGAGACGCAAGAATGGCCGGGAATCTACAAGGTGGAAGGAAGTATGGGGCCGGCTAACCGTCTATCATTCCAATCCTATGGAGAGATCTTTGGGGTGAATACTGGTCTCTGCTGGTGGCATTCTCGGTTCAACCGCTCGGCGCTCTATCTTTCTATCGTACGCCCACTATTACCTGGTGAAAAGGAAATGACTGATGCAGAGGCTATCGAGACGGTTCGTACTATCTTCGCAAACAAGCGCGTGGTTACAATTCGCGGTTTTAACAATATCTTCGAGTTTTCAGCACGTTTTCAAGATCTGATTGTGAAAGAGCTTAGCAACTGGGCCGAACGAGAAACAATTCAGTTCGGTTGGATTAAAGCAATTCGGCAAGGCTCCTCTGAGCCAGCTCAGCTAAAGGAATCCATGGATGATCTTTACAAGCAGGTCCATGACAATGGCCTCGTTGCCTATCAAATGCTGAAGCCTTCAGAGTTTATTGGCGCACATTCATGGTTGGTTTACGAAATGGAGCGCATACTTGTTTCCGATAATAAGATTGTCGGCTACCGCCTTCATGTCGTCGATCCAGGCGCTCAACAGCGGGATAAAGTCGTTGAGTACCACTTTGGCGAGATTGCCGTCGATTCGGGAATCATTGGTTTCGGAAACATTCGACCGTATACACAGTATGAGGACGACTTCCCGAGAATCGCTGCCGCCATGCTTGAGAAATGCAATCCCACGGTTTTTCGAAGTCGTCTTGAGGCAGCCGCACGGGATTATGTGGGAAAGCGTGCGGCACGCGGACCGAGGTCGGAGCAGCCGTCAAATCCAGAGTCGGAATTCAGAAGGATCATGGATAATTATCGAGAGCTAGGCAGCTATCCTGAGTCATTTTCTATTGTGAGCATGGACGAACTCCAGGCTGAGAACTGGCGGAAATTGATTTCCACTTCGGCCAACTGATTTTTATTTCTTGCACGATCAGTTGTTTTTTCAAACGCCAAACATGAATCTATTTTCAAAGACATGAGATTCCGGGACGGAAATTGAAGTTCTCAACCCTCCCTGTCTGGCTCGGAAGCGCGTTGAACGCAGGCGATGCGGGGAAGGACGCCGAAATCAATCGGACGCCACTTCCCCCACATCGGAAAATGGGACTCCGATTGGGGACTCCGTATTTGGTTTTCAAAGAGCGTGGGGCGCAGACTATTCGCTTAGTGCGAATAGTTACACGCCTCCGTAAACTTCAGGCGGGACGGTTTTTCCCACCACATCGCGGATAAACGAGAGTTCTGGAAAATCGCCCTTTTTCACCGCGTCGCCTGTGAACAAATAAAGGGAAGAAAATCCCCTTCCATGAAGTCGCTTCAATACGTCTTCGCCCGATGCCCCGTTCGCCAGGTTGCGATCCACATAGATCGGGGTATCTAGGGCCACCGGCTCGGTGTCCAGCTCCGCATCAGTAAAAAGCGTTAGAATCCTACGTCCCGCATGCTCGGCGACGTGGTTCCAGATCCGATGCGTGAGAGCATCGTCGTCAATTAGTATGGCCCGGATTGCGCGGTTTTCGACGTGGACCGGGACGAACACGGCAAGTCCCTTCGGAATGAGCCTGACCTGATTGCGCTCACAGGCAGCCTGCACAGCCGCCTCGTCGTAATGACTCGTAATTAGTATCGATCGGTCTTGGATTCCCAGTTCCTCGACTAGCGATATCCCGGTATTTTGCTCGCCAATCAATTCGTAATCGACGAGATACCGTGAGGATCTGGCGAGGTTTTCATTCGCTTTGAACCAGGCGCGGAACTCGTCACCCGACGTGAAATGGATCAGTTTCAAAGCACCCGCCTCGGCCCACTTTGCTAACCGCTCATTCCATACCTGATGAATGGACTGGTCGTCATCGACCACCACGACGTGAGCGCCATACGACAAGTCGAGGCGCGGCACGAACCATGCGGGTGCGGCGGCCAGAGGAAGAGTGATTCGAATCGTCGTGCCTTTCCCGCGCTCAGATTCGATTTCAAGCTGGCCACCAAAACTCTCGGCCATTTGCTTCGCGGAATAAAGTCCAAGTCCAGAGCCTTGGGGTTTTCCAAAGGTCTCTCCGCGCGTACCAAGGCGCGGTAAAATATCAGCCGGGATACCCTGGCCGTTGTCTCGAACTTCAATGACGGCCTGATCCCCACGAATGACGGAAACAACTTCCACCCTGCCATTTTCTGGAATGGCTTCAACCGCGTTCTGGATCAGGTTGGAGAGTGCGCGGCGAAATTTGGCCGGCTCGACCGCAGCAAATAGTCCATAGTTGGACTCATCAAGATTAGCGGTGATTTCGAGGCCGCGTCTTGGTCTAAACCGGATTCGCATTTCCGTGACGATTTCGTCGATCAGAGTTGGAATGATTTGTGGAGCCGCAGCGATATTTCCAACGGCTTGATTAGTCTCCGTCGAGGGAGGTGCCTCGCGAAAGCGGCCCGTTAGATCATTCGCAATGTCGCGAATTCGGGTCGTTGCCATTCGGATGATGACTCGCTCTGATTCGGGAATATTTTTGGAGGCGCTACTCATTTCGAGCGCGGCCAAAGGTGAACGGATGTCGTGTGCGACCTGTCGAGCGACTTTGGCGACGCGAATGTCTCCATCAGCTTTCGCGTACTCAGCCGAGAGGTTGAGTAATCTTTCGAGAAGAGGCTGAATCTCGCGCGGTGCTACTTGTAACGCTTGGCGGGCCTGGTTCATGTCGTGCGCGATGCCCATCGATGAATCCGACGCCGCTGAAACAGCCCGGGCCAACGGTAGAAGAGCTTGATCGACTGCGATCCGATTTAAAATTAACAATACGATAAGTAGCGCTCCGCCGAGCACAAGCGCGGCTAAAATATTCCGGTACATCGCGGCCTTCAGGTCAGAAAGCCCAAGGTTCAGGACGACGGTGCCAATTTCCCGCTCGCCCGCCGGATCAAGGGCGGCGGCGGTAACGATCGGATACCGAATTGTGATGGATTCAGCCTGATTCTGGCACAGCTTGGATGTCGAATGGACTATTGAGGCGACGGAAAGCTGATTCGGAGTCAATACTCGGATCGAACACACAAACTCTTGAAGGCTTGAGCCTCGTAGTGATTGTTCGACCGAAAGATAATCTCCCAAGCTAATCGGGCGAGCCACAAGACGCGCTAGTGTCGTGCCGAGCGCCTGTGCTGTTTCTTTTCGCTCCTCGTGAGCCATCTTTGAAGAGATGTACGAAAATCCAGAAACAAACGCCGTAATGAGCACGATCAAGACCGCGCTCGTCAGGAATTGCAGGTTTCCGGCAAGACTCTTGGTCCTAAGTTTACTTCTGGCCATCGTGCCTCCACTCGGAGATCCAATAAGGGTAAAGAAGATAGCGATTCGTTCGTGATAGTTTCCAAGGCTTTTTCAAAAGCACATATCCCGGCTGGATCGAAGCGAGCGGTACGAGTATCGCTTTTTCCATCAGGCAATGGTCGGCTCGCTCATAAAGCTTGAATCGAGTTTCTCTGTCCACTGTCGAAATTGAAGACGCGGTGAACTTGTCGCACTCGGGCTCGTGGCTCCGGGTTGGGTTGTACGTCGAATTACTTAGGTAGGATGAGAATATCCTGTGAGATTCAACCGAGCCCGCATATTTCATCACCCGCATTGCTTGAAAGTCACCCTTGTCTTGACGTTGGTTCCGCTCGGCGTGCTGAATCAGATCGACTTGCACTGAAATGGGGACACCGCTGAAGAGCTTTGGCCAGAGCCCTGTTTCTTTTTCATAAGCAGGTAGACGTGAAAGCAAGAGAGTGAACTTCAAAGGATGAGACTCTGAAAAGCCCGCGCGTCGTAGCAGGCGTTTCGCTTCGTCAAGCCGAGTAGACCGATCCTCGATCTCCCGCTTATGAAATCCCGGCATTCCTAGCGGAACAAGGCCCGCTTGAAGAGTGTCCGGGGACCAGCCGAGCTTTTTCGCGAGCATTCTGTAATCGAGCGCGAGACTCACAGCACGGCGGACATCGGCACGATTAAACGGCGGTTTGGCGTTATTGAAGATTAGCTCATGTGTTCCAAGCTCTGAGAACTCGATCTCTTCGAAACTATCGTCAGAGGCTGGACGGTATTCGACTGCGGCCATCGTCACCCAGGACTTGAGTTGGTCAAAGCGCCCAAAGTCTTCAGTTTGCCGGTAGACCGCAACATCCGGTCCATCAAGAGCCGTAGGGTAATTTGACCGTCGCTCTATAGTGATCTCGGACTTGGTTGTGGACTTGATCCGATATGGGCCGGACCCAATTGCGCCCTGGAGCAAATCCATCGATCCATTGGCGGCGGGCTTTACGATGTGGCAATCCGCTTGTGCGAGATCGTCCAAGAGGAGCGGCGCTTTGCGGTTCAACCTGATTTCAATCTCGTTCGGACTTTTGATGACAATCCCAGAAAGGGGCGCGGACTGATCCCGAATAAACGAGCTGTATCCTTCGATCGATCTCACGGCGACTAGGAGCGTTTTCTCTGCATTGCGGACGCAGTACTTGAGCGAACGAACGACGGCTGACGCATCGACTGCCGAGTCATCGCTAAACTTCGCTTTTCTCAGTCGAATGGTTAGGCGTTTCTGGTCGCGGCTCCATTCCATGTTTTCAGCGAGACGCGGGTAGATTTGAAATCCGTCGCCAATTGCAAAAAGGCCCTCGGCGACCTGGCGAAAAATGTAACTTGCGGAATCTACCTTCAGTTGCGATGGGTCCAGTGAATTGGGAACCGCACGAATTGGAAGGTAGGCAACTGATGGATCGGTCGAAGCAACAGCCACGGAGATCCACAAGATTGAAGCGGCGAAGAAATAACGACGTTTCATCGCGAGGCTCCGATCGCGTCAGCTAGCCGTACCGGAGGAAAGAGAAAAAAAGCGAGACTCGCGGAGAGCACGTAGGCGCCCAAAATCATTTCTGCCCCCGAGGCCGTGCTCGCCGATAAAACAGGAATCAGAACGACACTCCCAAAGACCTGTCCTAGAGAGACGAGGGCCGAATGAGCCGTATTGACTCGACCGATGAGGTTTCCCGGCACGGTAGATACTCGAAGTGATCCGCTTGAAATATTTACCAACGCCGCGCCCATACAATGAAGCGTGAACGCAAGCGCCATCGCAATTGGCGAGGCCGTAACCGCACAAAGTGCGAGCGCGGTGATCGCTGGGGAAAGCGCGTAAAACATGACACGGTTGAGAGAGAATGTCTTTGCAACCTTCTCAATGGGACCAAACGACAAGACGCCCGCGAAGATCGAGAGAGATACTGCGACCGCTGCAAAATCCGTTCGGCCCGGATAGGCTTTCTGAAAAGCGATACCGACAATGGCAGGAAAAATGTTCGAAGCGATGTTCCAAATCGAGACGACGAGAGAATTAACCCAAAGCCTGCGATCCGCGCCGATATAAGATAGTCCGGCTTTAACTTCCGCGAAGATTCGTCGCTTTTCCGGTGCGGTGCTGTCCTTCGTCTCGTGCGGAAAGAGCTTAAAATAGATGAATGGCATCGGGAGAAAAGTAATGATTGCTAACAGGAGGCATCCGTTCAATCCGAGCTGCCGGTAGAGAAGACCTGAAATGAGCGACCCCAAAAGGTTCGTCGTAAAAATCGCCGCGTTGAACTTGGCCACAAGCTTGGTCAGGTTCAGTTGCTGACTGAGCACTTTTACGGCGCCATATCCGATCGCGCCGCGATGAAGAGCGCCGAGTGAAGCCGTTACCGCACCAATCGGAAATAAAAGTAGCGGAGAAAGTATGCCGAACGCGTTTGCTCCCAGCATCAGCGAAAGAACCACCGCGTAGCTTGCATCAAGAACAACGCTTGAAATGCGACGGGCATGGCGATCTACTAGGGCTGACAGTATTGGAGCCAGTAGAATCGAGCCCATCGCTTGGCCTGAATAGAACGCTGTCACAAAGCGCGATGCATTTCCCGAGTCGGTACCCGCCGAAATTTGTCCCACGCAATGCCAGAGAACCGCGAAGTCCGCACAAGCATTGCCGACAAGGGAAACAATGAGGAGTCCCAGAAACCAATTGAAGTGACGCTCGATGGACTTCATACGGCGGTGTCCTCGGCGGATTCTTCAAATTGTTCTGGGTAAAGCGCTTGGCAGAGTGTACTCCATGATTCAAATTTTTCGCTCTGGTTGGAATCAACGAGCCAAACTCCGTAGTCATTGGCAATTGGAAAGTCCAGCGGTGAAAGTGCTAGGGCAAGTTCATAAAACGAATCGGATCGGGTATCTCCCTGATCATGAAGGATCTGGGCAGCTCGATAGTATAATGTCGAGAAGTGACAATCAAAGTTCATCGCCTTTAGAAGCAATGCAAGTTCTTGAGCGCGATCATTGCGGACTTTTGCAAGGATGGACTGCTGATAGTATGCGTTTCCTTCAATATGAGCCCGTCGTCCGATCGATTCGATCCGGGGAGTCACTGACGACATGAGCGTGTTCATATTTGCTTCGATGGAATCAATCTTACTCTCGCGTAGTAGAATCAGATTAATTGCGTTTATCACTTGAGCGATGAGCGGAGCATCGATGGCGGTCACGTCGCTTTGCATTCGAGCAGACATCCATTCAGTCAATTCATCTACGGCTGCGCTTGGAATGTCTTTGTTCTGTTTTGCTGCATAAGCTACAGCCGAAGACAGGAGGCTCGTCCTAAGTAGAGTTCCGAGCGGCGCTATCTGATTGATTTCATCAATTGAATCACCGCTGAAAGATGAGGCCGCAAGCCGCACACGCAACGAAAGCTCATCAGAGTTGGCTGGGCTTTGATCTTTCAGACAGTTGGGTACCAGCGAAAACAATCCTAGCCGATAAGCCATCCAAGGATTGGAAATATATAGGTGCCCAAGCGTTTCTGGGCTGATGCTACCCGTTAGAGCCAAAAGCTTTTCTGCAAAATGGGCTGTGTCCGCAGTCATCCGCCTCAGGCCATTACCTTCGAGCATCAGTGAGAGCCAAAGAGGCTTGATAAGCGCTTCATGGGAGAGCATTCCGCCTGAGAACGCGTAAAGCTGAACGCTTAACGCGTGAAGTGCAAGACCGCGATGCAAAGGTATGATTCCCATGCGATCGAAAGAATCAAGAGAGACAGTCGGAACGGCAACAGATCCGCCGTCCCGACTGTTCACCCAAGTGGAATTTAGTCGCCGTAAGAGTGACTCAGCGACACGTTTAGCCGTTTCTTGAACATAGCCGACCTCCTTTTGGGTTAAGTTAAAGCGATCCTCCGCGACGAAACCGTCGCGGAAGTTGGCGGAGCTTAGAAATTGTATTGGCACCATTTCCATAGCTGCTCCGTTTACTCGTTCATTCCTTTGTCAAGGGTGGACATCCGACTCTGGATTTCCTCAAGCCTCCGCAAAAGACTCTGATAAATCACACGTTGATCGTCGCGTTTTTTGGATTCGCCGGATGGGAAAAGTAAAAGTTCCATCGCTTTCAAATTTCCGAGCACATTGCCCAAGTCGTGATGTAGCTTTTTTGATCCTTCTGGTGAGGTCTTCGATTGAGTGCTCATGCGAGTTCGACCTCTTTCTCCGATTTTCTCTTTGTTAATCGGGTGGCAAGTCCAAATTGTCGAAGTCTCACTCCGACGGCGGTGTCCGAAACTCCTAGAGCACGAGCGACGAGTCGATTTGTTCCGTATGATTTGCCAAACTTTCGTTGAGCGTCTTCATAGAGTTTCTTTTCAAGCGCCTCAAGGAAGCTCTGAATGCCAGGAAAGTCCGGGTGACTGATGGCATCAATCGGCTTGGATAGCAATTCGTCGAATGTGAGCGCTCGTGTAGGAAGTCTCACAATGTAAGCAGGACGAGTATTTAAGCCATCAATGTATCGCCAATGCTGACAAATTGGACGCCCTTTCTTGTCTCTAGGTGCGTAAAGAAAAAGTCGTACAAGTTGCTGCTCAACCCCACGAATATTTCCAGCCGGTGGATTGGCTGCAAGACTTTCAATAAAGTCTTTTGGGATGTCATCAAGCTCCACGTAGACTCTTGCATAGGCGCAAGACTTAGGAAGTACTGCGGCAACGATTGACTCCATGTCCTCACGACGATCAGAGAGAGACGGTACCTTGATTTCGATCACGGAAATTCTGCGGTAGAGGTCTTCTCGGAACTTTCGCTCGCGGACGAGCTGTTCGAGGTTTTTATTGGTTGCGCAAACCAGACGAAAGTTACTTTGAACGGTTTCAGAACCGCCGACTCGCTTAAATCTTCCGTCTTCAATTGCGGTCAATAGCTTGGCCTGAATTGCGAGAGAGGTTTCTCCGATTTCATCGAGAAACAAGGTTCCGCCTCTTGCCTGTTCGAGTATTCCGATTTTCTGAGTCTTCGCATCCGTGAATGCCCCGGCCTCATTTCCAAAAAGCATCGACTCCGCGAGACTTTCAGGAATGGCCGCCATGTTTTGGTGAATGAACAGGCGTCCAGGTTGCTTGAGGTATTGGCCGCGAAGCTTATGCAAAAGACGCGCAGCAGTTGTTTTTCCGGTTCCGGTTTCGCCAAGAAGCAGTACAGGGGCATCCGCTTTAGCCATTTCGGAGATTCTTTGGCTTAAGAGCTGGATAGCGGGAGAGCTTCCGCAGAGGTCAACGCCCTCTGAAGTACTGCTTTGCTTGGCATCGGACTTCATTCGAAACTCACGGAGCCCGTCGCGCAATGCTTTGCGCACTTTCTCGACGAAGAGTTCCGCGCTCTTGTGTTTTACAATATAGTCGCAGGCGCCGTTTCTCATCGCTTCAACGACATCGCGAATGTCATCGCTCGAAGTGGCCATGACTATCTGGAGATGATCTTGCACAGCGAGAAGGCGGGGAACTGAAGCCACTCCGTTTTGCTGTGGATCTTCAGAGTCAGGGCCGAGATGTTTGTCGAGAACAACGGCATGAATAAGATGAGTGGAGAGCGTGTCCAGAGCGCCGGGTACACTCTCGCTATCGAGAATGACGACGGGCTCGTCGGCTAGAGCGTTTTCGAGGAGGCCGCGCGCAAGCGCTCTCCATTCCGGATCATCATCCACGATAAGAATCGCAGGACGAGCGTATGCATCGCGCGGGAGCTGGTCGAATGTGCGAATCGTATCTTGAGGCATGAACTAAATCCTCTTTTCAAAACTCGGATTTTCAGCGGCGACGTAACGGGAAGAACTGCTTTGGAAAGTGCCGTCGAATCCGCGCAGGCGGTATATCGAATAAGGCAAAGCGCGTCAATAATGATTGGCGTATTTTTGAAACAATTTATAGATAATGCCAAAAGTGGCTTAAAAGATTACCGATTTCGAGAAACTGCTTTATGGATTCAATTAATCTTTAAAGTTTTCCGCCACTGCCTCGATTGGCAGTAATTCAGAAAAGCTCTGAGTTTTAGCTAGTTACACCAATGTCTTGCGTTGCGCAACTTTCGGCACACTTCCTGATCCTTATATAGATGACAGACGCTGATTTTGGCGTCGTCAGAAGGAGTAGGAAAGTGCGTTTAGATAGTCTCAATAAAGGACTTGGAGTAAGGACACCCGCCGAGGTGTTCAAAAAGTGTCTGAGGTGCCGGAGTGCCGATCTCCTGGACTTCGAAGGTGAGGTCTTTTGCCTGAAGTGCAACTGGGACAGCGTGGTTATCCATGCTGAGGCTTTGGCTGCCGCTCAAATCCGCAAACAGCAGCGTAAGGGACAGGTTGTCCCCATCTCTCGTGCCTCAGCCCCGTACATTCGCATGCTGATGCAACCTCAAGAGCCCCGCGAATATGTGTCGAGCCCCGAGCTGGGTCCAGACGTTGCGTAACAAAGAAGGAGAAAAAATCATGGGTCAAATCGTCGTTTTAAATCGAAGGATGAGTTCGAATCAATTCGGAGTGGGTCCAATCGTTTTGAGTGGTGCGAAACGCGTTGCAGTTCAGGTTGGGAAATTCTTTCGTCGTGTTCGGAATCTGATTGGTGAGCTTATCCGCAAATGGAATGAAGCCTCGGTTCGCGCTTGGGAAATGGAGCGCATTCACTCAGAGCAACGAGCGCGAATTCGCGAGTACGATCCGTGGTTCGATTACCGGCCTTTTCTCTAAAAACCTGATTAACGGAGGCTTGAAATGGAAGACAACTATTTCGTCGTTAAGGAGCGTTTCTATGCGCTCGTTGGAAATCTCAGTATCGAGGAGATCATGTCAAACGCAAAGCTAGCCGACCAAATTAAAAGTCTCTCAAAATTGCTCGTGGAACTGACGAGCTAAATTTGAACGAGGAGAATTAAAGTGGACAGTCAAACGGTGTTTTTGATGCTCGTGGGGACATGTCTGATCGTAAGTTGCCTGATCAGCATAACGAGTCCCGAGCCGAGGATCGTAGAACGAAAATATTCCGAAGAAGAAATGTTGCAATATCTTCAATCTAAATATCGTCAGGGTCCAGGGGCGAACAAGTGAGGTGGTCAAATGTCGATTCAAAGATTGAAAAATGAGTTTTTGGCGTTTTCAAAAGAAATCACGGCAGAGGAACTCGTTAGAAACCCGGATGTGCAAACTGAAATTACTGAAATTCGTCGAATGATCAATCGGCTTTGTCAAAAGGCTCAACTGAGAAAGCTAAAACAGTTGGCAAAGGAAGCGAGTCGAGAAATTTCATTCGCTCGCTAAAAATGATCGGAAGAATCACAAGTTTCTGAGGGCGAGAACGCTCCGTTTTTTTAGAGGAGTTTTACATGGATTACAGCAATCGAACTAAGCATGAGGTCATTCGTGGTTCTCGTTTTGGATTTCCGGAAGGGCGTCAGTATCCCGCTGGTCACGCACTTCATTTCGACGGAACGAATTATTATGTGCTGAAACTTTGGTTTCAGCAGGAACGTACTTACTACGTGAGCAAGAATAACGAGGAGTCGGATTATTACACGGTTTACAGCAAGAAAATCCAGGAGGCCGATAATTCCGTCCGTTTTCAGAATCCGATCGGCTTTGCTCGCGGAACTTCGCAGAAGACGCACCTGGAGATCGTCTTGCCAGATTTTTCGAAGCACTACTACATGAGCCTATTTCCAGCAGAAAAGAGCTGATTAGGATCTGAGTCCCAAAGTTCGTGCATCTGATTTGAGTAGCTGACCCTCTAACGGGCGTTTCCGCTTTTAAAGGAGACGTTCGCATGAACTCTAAAAATCTGCTCCTGATCGGAGCAACGATCGCACTCGGCGTAGTTTTACCTTCCTTGGGCTTTTGCTCAGTTGAATCGTCCCTCGATCATTTTCA
>CAZCBS010000064.1:9228-15478 GCA_964496965.1 uncultured Bacteriovoracaceae bacterium | reverse complement strand
TGTGGTGTTTTTGGGCATTTTGGTGGAGTTGGGGAAGGGGGATCTGGGCCTGTCCGCGAGAATGGATGACGGACAACGGGTGGACTGGTTGGCCGTTGAGCATGAGGTCGGGCTTACCAAGACTGGATGGCTTGTAATCGGTGAGTTCGTAATCCATCGAGGCGTAACCCTTGGTCGCGCTCTTGAGGCGATCGTAGAAATCAAAAACCATTTCATTCAAAGGCATTTGATAAATCAACGTGACGCGATCCTTGGTGACGTAATCGAGCTTTTCTTGCAAACCACGGCGTTCATTACAAAGCGCCATCACGGAGCCCACATATTCGGAAGGCATGTGAAGCGTGAGGCGAATATAAGGTTCTTCGATCGTCTCGATCTTGGTTTGATCCGGAAGCTTGGCCGGATTGTCGACCATGATTTCTTCGCCCGAAGTGGTCCTGACGCGATAAACGACGGAAGGAGCCGTCGTGATCAGATTGAGATTGTACTCGCGCTCGAGACGCTCTTGGACGACGTCCATGTGAAGCAGTCCCAAGAATCCGCAGCGATAGCCAAAGCCCAGAGCGTTTGAAGTCTCAGGCTCGAATGCGAGAGCCGAGTCGTTCAGTTGAAGCTTTTCGAGAGCTTCTTTCAAATCGTTGTATTGATCGGCATCGATCGGATAGACACCGCAGAAAACCATCGGCTTGGCTTCTTTGAAGCCGCCCAGGCTTTCCGACGCAAGATTGTTCGCGTCCATGATCGTGTCGCCGACCTTCATGTCGCGAACGTCTTTGATTCCGCAGACGATCGCGGCGACTTCGCCGGACGCGATTTCGTTCACGTCGGTGAACTTAGGCGAGAACGTTCCCACTCGCTGGACTTCGAATTCTTTTCCGACGTGGTAGAGGCGAATCTTGGTTCCCTTGGCGATCTTGCCTTCGAACACGCGGCAAAGCGCGACGACGCCTTGATAAGGATCGTACCAGCTATCGAAAATCAACGCGCGAAGAGGCTCATCGTCCGCGGCTTTTGGAGCGGGAAAATATTTTACGACGGCTTCAAGCACGTCATCGATTCCGATACCGGCCTTGGCGCTTGCGGGAACGGCGCGAGTCGTATCGACCAGGCCGATCATCTCATCGACTTCTTGAAGCACGCGTTCAGGATCGGCGGACGGAAGGTCGATCTTATTGACGACTGGGAAAACTTCGAGATTGTTCTCGAGCGCCATGAAAACGTTGGCGAGCGTTTGCGCTTCGACGCCTTGAGATGCGTCGACGACGAGAATCGCGCCTTCACAAGCGGCGAGGGACCGCGAGACTTCGTACGTGAAGTCGACGTGGCCTGGAGTATCGATCAGATTCAAAATATAAGTCTGACCGTCTTTGGCTTTGTAATTGAGACGAACGCTTTGCGCTTTGATCGTGATTCCGCGTTCGCGCTCGATGTCCATATTGTCGAGAAACTGGGATTCCATCTCGCGAGCGGTGACCGTTCCGGTGCGCTCCAGCAAGCGGTCGGCCAAGGTCGATTTGCCGTGGTCGATATGCGCGATGATACAGAAGTTACGAATGTTTTTTGGATTCTGGGACATTGTGTCGCAAACTAGCAGAGCCACCCTGCTGCGAGCAAGAGACAAAGGGACATACGTTTGAGTTGACTTTTTCGTTCGGGTTTTAGATACCGTTGGCCATGACGCAACTCGTAGAGACTCTGGGCCAGGAACTCATCGTGGAGATCACTGATCTCTCGCGTGGAGGGACCGGCGTCGCTCGAGACGGGGAGGGACGGGTGATTTTCGTTCCATTTACGGCCCCCGGCGACCGGGTCAGGGTCAAGATCGTTGAGGCTGAGAAACGCTACGCGACCGGCCAGCTTCTTGAGGTGATCGAGGCGTCCAAAATCAGACAAAAGCCGCGCTGCCCCGCTTTTGGCCGCTGCGGCGGTTGCCAGTGGCAGCATCTGCCTTATGAAGTTCAGTGGAAAACCAAATCGAGCGGCGTTCTCCACGCCTTGAGTCGGGTTGGAATCGAGCCTTCCTGCAAGCTCGAAGAGCTTCCTGCCGAGCGGGTATGGGAATATCGAAATCGCATTCAGCTTCGAGGCGAGCATCGGCCTGAAGGAACGATCTTGGGTTTCTATGCGAAGGGAAGCCACGATGTGATTCCGCTGGACCGGTGTGACATCGCTCGGCCAGAGATCAATGAGGCTTGGGAAAAAACTCGGGCGGATTCGAAAGAGCTGAGCCGCCCGTTCAAGGTCGAGCTTGAAGTCAGCGAGCAGGGAGCGCTTTCGCAAAGCTGGAATAAAGGACACGCAGCTCAAGGCTTTAGGCAGGTTCATGATGAGCAGAATGAAAAGCTCAAAGCTTGGGTTCGGTCGGCGGTCACTTCGGGGCTGCCCGTCTTGGACCTGTTCGGAGGGAGCGGCAACTTGAGCTTTCCGTTGATCGAGAGCTCGCCCGAGATCCATTGCGTGGATGTTTCTGTGCCTCGGAAAAAACCACCGCATTTTCCGGCATTTTTTCATTTTCATCGCGCGCCCGTCGCGGACTGGCTGAAGCGCCAGAAGATCGAGAAAAAGGACTGGTCCGCGATTATCGATCCGCCTCGAATAGGGCTAGGGAGCGATTTTCAGGTGATTGCGGACGGAATTGAAAAAGCAGGAGTCAAAGAATTGGTAGAGGTCGGTTGCGAACCAGATTCCTGGGCGCGGGACGTCTCCCGATTCTTAAAGCGCGGTTGGAAACTGGATCGAGTCGCGGCTTTGGACCTCTTTCCTCAGACCTCGCATGTCGAATCGCTCGCCAGACTCGTCAGAAACTAACAGTGATATTTGACACTTACCTATTCTCAACTTAACCTGAATATAGGTGATCACAATGTTAAGAGAATGGGCCTCGCTGATCTTAGTGTCAGTTACCCTTACTGCATGCGCGACGACTGGGACCAAGCATATTTCCTCTGAGGAAAAGGCTGCGCTATATATTAACGCCGCGAATGGCGCGCTGGCTGACGGCCAGCCAGTCACCGCGCTTCAAGATCTCGCTGAAGCTGAGAAAATCGAGCCGAAAATGCCCGATATTCATCATATGCGCGCGTTGGTCTACGTCGCCAAAGGTGATCCGCTACAAGCGATCGAGGCTGCGAAGAGAGCCGTGGAGCTCAACCCGAAATATTCTGCCGCGAACACCACTCTCGGCAAGCTTCTGATGGATAACGGTCGATCCGATGAAGCGATCAAGTACCTGAAAGCCGCGGCGGCGGATGATCTTTATGCGGAGTCCTTCAAGCCGCTGACTAGCTTGGGTATTCTTTATTATCGCAAAATGGATCTTTCGAGCGCGACCCAATATTTGGACAAGGCGATCGCGGCGGATCCTCGCGGAGCTTGCTTGGCTTATTACTATCGAGGCCATGTTCATCTGCATCAGGGCGAGTTTCGGCAGGCGATCCATGACTACGACCAAGCAACGCGAAGATTCTGCGCGAACTTCGCCGAAGCTCACCTGGCTTTGGGAATTGCCTATGAGCGCGACAAGCAATACGATGCGGCTCGAAAAAAATATTTGGACATCAAGAACCAGTTTTCAACGACGGCTGCGGCCGAGCAGGCGATTGGCCACCTGAAATTCTTACCCTGAACTGACGAAATGACATCCATGGACGCAAATATCACTTTGGGGCAGTACCTTCGCAAGGAACGCGAAAAGCGGGGGTTCTCCATTGAGCAGGTGGCATCCGCCACCAAGATTGGCGTCCGTCAGCTGCATGCGCTTGAGTCGGATCAATATGCCGAGCTTCCGGCTAAGCCTTTTATTCGAGGATTCGTGACCTCGTATTCGCGCTTTGTGGGCTTGGACCACAAGGAAGTGCTGACGCATTTCAATTCGTTCATCGACTCGAAAGTTTGTGAGAGACCGAATCGCGATGCGGGTCATAGTGGTTACGCGTTCGAGAAGCGTGAAGGCAATGAGCAGAGCCGGATGATTCTCGGAATCGTCATGGGCAGTTTCATCGTCCTCGGCGGGATCGCGATGGTTGTGCTCAAGCCTTCGCTTCATCATCACAAGCATTCCCATACCGACAAGCTTCGCGCGGCTCATTCGCCGAGCCCAAATCCTTCCGAGATTCCGAGTGGTGTGCCTGTCGCGGCGGAATCGCCTTTGCCATTGCCGATGGTAGTGCAGGCGTCGCCTTCGGTTTCGGCTCAATCCACTTCAGAGCTGACTCCTGTGCCGACGCAAGCGCCAGTTGCGGCAGAGGTCACGACACCGACGCCGTCTCCTTCGCTCAGTCCTTCAGTCGCGATTGCTCAGGCCCAAGCGATTTACGTGATTCCGCCTATGCCATCGCCGACTTCCGCGGCCGATCCGTTGAACTCGGGGCTTGGACTTAAGCCCAGCGAGACTGTGCACCGTTTGGTCATCAAGGCCAAGCAACCTGTGTGGGTTCGCTATCGTGTGGATGATAAAGTCGTGATGCAATTTCCGCTGAAGCAAGACAAGGTTCTTGTTCTTCGCGCTCGTCAGAGCATCGTTGTTCAGTTCGGAAATCCAGACGATGCAGTGATCAGTTACAACGGCGGTGGATACAAGCTAGGAAGCGCTGCAAAAGCCGTTACGCGTCAAAATGACGCAACTCTCTTTTATCCGACGCAAATAGCTGAAAAGACTGACAATCCTTTCCCTGTCTCAAAGCCTCTCAGTGGCCGCCCCGTGCCTAACGCGCCCGCGCCGCAGCCATCTCCCACAAGCACCTGAAAAGTTATCCACACACTATACCGGAGTTATCCACATTAGATAACTTCATGATATTGCTAAATATTTTTCCTTATATGGCCCTTTTTCAACATCGCGTAGAAAAGTTATCCACAAAATCCGCTGCAGAGCAGGGTTTCCGAGGTTTTTACAATTTTGCGTCAGAGAATTGTCAGGACTGGAGCGGATTCCGCGCTTCGTCCACAGAGTTTATTTAATGACTTGCTAATTTCAGCGCTGATTCTGCAATGTTTCATGCAATTTAAGGCGAAATGAAAATTGAAGAGCGGGCTTCCTGCCCTTCACAACTTTCGCCATCCTGGCTGTTGTGAATCTTCAATTTTCATTTCGCCTTAAATTGCATGAAACACCGCGACTTCTGCGGCTCGTTAGGAAGGGCGGTGGTGGAAGCCTGGCTTTACGGCGAAACCCGAATCTTCAGGGATTCCCAATGACAGGCGAAATCGGGATCGTAGGACGAGCTCCAAAATGAAAAAACAAAGGTGTGATCAGCCCATAATAAAGCGCGTGTAAAAGTGCAGATTCACAACAGCCAGGGAAGGCGAACGCGAAGCGTTTGCCGATGGCGAAAGTTGTGAAGGGCAGGAAGCCCGCTCTGCATTTTTACTTCTGCAGAATCAGTGGCTGCTCACCACATTGCTTTTTTAAAGCTTACCAAGCCGGCAACCGCGATCATGATGTTCGCAAGCTGCATGGCTACGAATGGCGGCAAAGCCCCGCGCTGAACGGCCAGCGTTCCGATAGTCTGAATGGTCCAGTAAAGAAGAAGCGTCACGAAGGCCACGAGTGCGGCGCCGGCTCGGACGGCTCGGGTTCTTACCGTGCCGAAGCCGATTCCTAAGAAAACGAAGAGGATCGGGGAAATCGCGATTGCGACTCTTCGCCAGTACTCGCCGCGATACTCGCGTCCTTCGTACGTCTGGGTGGAGGTCGCCGCGATCTTTTTGGTGAGGTCCTCGTAGGGAATCATCTGAGGCTTCGTGACGGTCGAGTCAGCCCCTTCGTCGACTTTGAGAAAGAGGCGGTATTCGCCGAAATTGATTCTCTGATAATTGCCTTCAGATCCGTCGTTGCGATGGATGCTGCCGTTGTAGAGTTTGAGAACGGCCGAGGAAGCGAGCTCGCTTTTTGAGCGAACGGTCACGATCTCGCCGGATTCAGCGATGATCGTCATTGGATTGCCGCGTTCGCGCTCGTCGTAGATAAAGACCTTTTTCAGGCGATTGGTCTTGGTATCGACCTTATCGGCAAAGATCAAAAGATCGAAAAATCCCGTTGTGAACGTGCCTTCTTTGATCGCCGAAACGACCTTGGTATTTCCCACTTTGATGAGCGTGGTTTTGAACCCGCGCTCGCACCAAGGCCCCTGTTCCATATTGAGAAGAAGATCCAGCACCACCACGATCATCGCCAAAAATGAAATGGGAATGTAAAGACGAACGGGGCTCACCCCACTTTGCTGCATGGCCAACACCTCCTCAATCTCCC
>CAZCBS010000064.1:1529-9218 GCA_964496965.1 uncultured Bacteriovoracaceae bacterium | reverse complement strand
ATCGCGAAAAAGGAAATGGGAATGGAACGCGAAACACGGCTAACCCCGCTTGCTTTCATGGCCACGGGCTCGCTATCCGCCGAAAGACGGCCAAACGCCATGAGGACGGCGATCAAAAACGCGATCGGAAGGACCATGGGCAAGAACGAGAGCGTCAAAAGCAGCATCATCTTGCCGAAGATCCAGATCGAGACTCCATGGATGATGAGCGAGTCCGCGAGACGCAGGATCTGGAACATCAAAAAAATGAAAATGAAGAAGAGAACGCCGCCGATGAATGGGCCAATGACTTCGGAGAGGATATAGCCATCGAGCTTCTTTGCGGGGCGCAAGCTGCTAATAGGCATTTTTATTCACAAAGCCTTTCCATAGCGTCAAGAACAAGATCTTCCAGTCCATTCCATAGGACCAGTTTCGAATATAATACAGATCGCATTCGATTCGGCGATCCAAAGAAGTATTTCCTCTCCAGCCGTTCACTTGTGCCCAGCCGGTGATGCCCGCTTTTACTTTGTGGCGAAGCATGTAGTGGGGGATGTCCTTGCGAAACTGATGAACAAAGACGGGCCGCTCGGGGCGCGGGCCGACCAGCGACATATCGCCTCTCAGCACGTTCCAAAACTGAGGAAGCTCATCGAGGCTCGTTGCTCTTAAGAAGGCCCCAATTGGCGTGCGACGGTCATCGCCTGGGCGCGCCCAAACGGCACCTGTGGAGGATTCGGCGTCCTCGCGCATCGAGCGAAACTTGAGCATTTTGAAGGTTTTTCCATCGAGACCCATTCGCTCTTGCCCATAAAAAATCGGACCTCGGGATGTTAGCTTGACCGCCATCGCGAGGATCAGGAGAACGGGTGCCAGCACGATCAGCGCAATAGCGGATACGACGATATCGGTCAGTCGCTTGGCGTATCCGCCCCAGCCGTTCAGTGGGGAATCGTTGAGATTGACGATTGGAAGTCCGTCGAAGTCCTCAATCTCACAACCCAAGGTGATGTACTCGTGGACGTCGGGAATGAGCTGGAGGTCGATGGTTTCGTCCCGAAGTGCATCGAGCACTCGGTCGAGGTCGCCATATTGATTCCGAGGGAGCGCGATGAGAAGCTGGTCCGCTTTGGTTTCTTGAACCATTCGGCCGACGTCTTCAAACTTGCCTAGGACGGGTTTTCCGAGAACGGATTGGGATTGGGAGCTCTCGTGAACCATGACTCCGAGAATGCGAAGGCCGAGCTCAGGAAATTTTTCGATTCGATGGATCAGGGTTTCGATCGGCCGACCTTCGCCGACTAAGATGATATGCCGGAGATTGAATCCCTTGCGACGCAGGGACCGGAGTCCGTTTCTCAGCGAAAGGCGAAAGAATACGAGCAGAATTCCGCTAATGATTCCGAAATACAGCATCACGGCGCGCGAGTATTTGTATTCGCTGATCAGATAGGTGAGCGAGATAAAGAAAAGCATCGCCACGCCATGGGCCTTCAATAGAAGATGGGCTTCGTGAGTGCGACGAAGGATGCGTTGCGATTGATAAACCTTCATGGCCGAAAAAACGAGGGACCAAAGAATCATCACCAGCGGGGTCAGGGCTGCATATTTCGAAAATGCGGGCAGCCCTTTGGTGACTTCGATGAGGGGCAGGTAAAAGCGAAGCCAGTACGAGGATAGCCAGGCTACGCCTATGACGCAGGCGTCCACGACTCGAAAAATGCCCCCGATGATCTGATGATAACGTTTCAACATGATTGGCCTGCTGCGTCCTCTATGCTAAAGAATCCCAGAGGTAAAATTCAATGTCAAAGCCCAACACCCGGACCCGAGCTGCCTCGTCTAAGTCGACGCGTTCTGCAGCCCTGCCTTCGTTTCTTCCAACTTTCGAAGCTCGCACTTCGATTTCTTCCTCTGTGGATGCAGATGTCTTAGCTGTTTTTCAAGACACAGGAAACAAGCCAGTGTCTCCGTCCGGAAATTATTCGGATCTGATCCAGAAATTTCGCAAGACCGAGGCTTTTAACGGCCGTGCGGGTTCTGTTCAGTTCGTTCGCTTTGGCGGGACGGATTTTGCTGAAAGCGTAGCTTTTGTCGGAATGGGAACGGCGGCTGAAGCCACTGAAGAGAAGGCTCGCCAAGCCGGCGGAAATGTTTGGGCTAAGCTCAGCGCTGAAAAGGTGAAAACCGCGGCGATTCATGTCGACACGCTTTTTGAGGTGCGCGGACTCAAGGCGGAGATCACTCATATGCGCCTGTTGCGCGCCTTTGCCGAAGGATTGATCCTGAGCGCCTATCGTTTCGACAAGCATAAGGCAAAGCCTAAGACTGAAGTTTATACCGGTCCTACGAAGCTCATTCTCTTTACGCGCGAAAAATCGATGAAGACGCAGCTCGATGCTGAGCTCGCGAAGATCGCGGCGATCGGACAAGCGGTCACCGTGACTCGGGACTGGTCGAACGAGCCATCCAATATCGGAACTCCTGAGTTCTACGCGAACGAAGCTCGTCGCTTGGGTCGTGAGTACGGTCTCACCGTGAAGATTTTGAACGAGCGGGATTGCAAGCGCGAAGGAATGGATCTTCTCCTCGCCGTCGGTCAGGGCGCTGAGCGCGAAAGCCGCGTCGTGGTGGTGGAATACAATCCGAAGGGCGTGAAAAACCCGTCGCGCGCAGGCGCGCGCAATCACAAGACGATTGCATATGTCGGCAAGGGCGTGACGTTCGACACCGGCGGGATCTCGATCAAGCCTTCCATGAAGATGGAAGACATGAAGCACGATATGACCGGCGCGGCGACCGTGATGGGCGCAGTGATGCTTGCCGCGAAATGGAAAGCACCGAACCGCGTGATCGGAATCATGGCGTTTGTTGAAAACATGCCGGACGGAAACGCGATTCAGCCTGGAAACGTCATCAATACTCGCGCAGGAAAGACGGTCGAAGTCATCAATACTGATGCCGAAGGTCGCCTGATTCTCGCCGATGTTCTCGATTACGCTCAGGACATGAAGCCAGATGCCGTGATTAACGTCGCGACTCTGACAGGCGCCGTGGTGGTTGCGCTTGGAAAGCATTGCTGCGGCTTGATGGGCAACGAAGACCTTCTGATGGATGCTCTTCGCCGCGCAGGCGAGTTGAACGGCGAGCGCATGTGGCAGCTTCCGATGTACGATGAGTACTTCGAAGATTTGAAATCCGATTACGCTGACATGAAGAACTCTGCCAATCAGCCTGCTGGCGGGACGATTCGCGGCGGGATTTTTCTCAAGCAGTTCATCCGCAAGGGAACGAGCTGGGCTCATATGGATATCGCGGCCACTGCCTACGATATGGGCCATGTGAATTATTTCCCAAAACGCGGCGCGAGCGGGATGTACGTTCGCACGCTGGCTCAGTTCGCAATGGATTACTGATTAGCTCTAGGAGCACGAATGACGAAAGACAGATTCTATATCGAAGACTCTTCCAAGCACGACGGCAAAGTCGTTACAATCCGAGGCTGGGTTTACAACAAGCGCAGCTCGGGCAAGATCAAGTTCTTGATCATGCGTGACGGTACCGGCTTGATACAGGGAGTTCTCTTTAAAGGCGAATGCGCAGACGAAGCATTCGATGTTTTTGAAAAGCTCACGCAAGAATCTTCGGTTGAAGTCACCGGCGTGATTCGCTCCGCTCCTCGGCAGCCGGGGGGCTTTGAGATGGGAATTCACTCGATCAAGCCCGTTCAGATCGCTGATCCGTTTCCGATCACGCCGAAAGAGCATGGCGTTGAGTTCCTCATGGAAAATCGTCATCTCTGGGTGAGAAGCCAACGCCAATGGGCGGCGCTTCGTGTTCGCTCGGAGATTTTTCGCGCGATCAACGAGTTCTTCGATAACCAAGGATTCATTCGCTTCGATGCTCCGATTCTCACGCCGAGTGCATGTGAAGGGACCTCGACGCTTTTTGGAACCAACTATTTCGACGAGAAAGCGTTTCTCACTCAATCCGGCCAGCTCTATGGAGAAGTCGGTGCGATGGCCTTTGGAAAGATCTACGTCTTTGGTCCGACTTTCCGTGCGGAAAAATCCAAGACTCGTAAGCATCTGACGGAATTTTGGATGGTTGAGCCAGAAGTGGCTTATGCGGATCTCGAAGACAATATGGAGCTTGGCGAGAAGTTCATGGAGCACATCGTGCAGACCGTGCTTGCGAACCGCGCTCCAGAGCTGAAGATCCTTGAGCGCGATTTGACGAAGCTCGAGTCGATTAAAGGACCCTTTCCGCGAATCTCTTACGATGAAGCGATCAAGATTCTTGAAAAGAAAGGCGTCGGAATTCCTTGGGGCGAAGACTTTGGCGCTCCTCACGAAACCGCGCTGGGCGAAGAGTTTGGAAAGCCTGTCTTTGTTCATCACATGCCTTCGCAGATCAAAGCCTTCTATTTCAAGCAATCCGATACGGTCGGTGGTCCTGGCGTGGAGGGAACCGGCAAGTATGCGCTCGGTTGCGATCTGATCGCGCCCGATGGCTACGGTGAGATCATCGGCGGTGGTCAGCGCGAAGAAAATGTTGATGTGTTGAAGCGTCGGATCGCCGAGCATCAGCTTTCTGAGCAGGATTACTCCTGGTACTTGGATCTTCGCCGCTTTGGTAGCGCGCCTCACTCAGGTTTTGGCTTGGGCGTCGAGCGCACGGTGGCTTGGATGACCGGAGTCGAGCATGTGCGTGAGACGATTCCGTTCCCACGCATGCTCAATACGCTTCGTCCTTAACCAGTCGTATGCCTCATGATTTAAACGTCGTACTTGTTGAACCTGAGATTCCGCAAAACACGGGATCGATTGGAAGGCTTTGTCTTGCGACAGGCGCGACATTGCATCTGATCGAGCCGCTGGGATTTGAGATCACTCACTCGCGGCTCAAGCGCGCGGGTCTCGATTATTGGGAGCATCTCAAAGTCGTCGTACATCCTGGGCTTGAGCAGTTTTTGGAAAGCTTGCCCGCAGATGCGCCCAAGGTTTTCTTTTCCAAGAAAGCAGGACATACGCTTTTTGAGCACAAGTTTGTGCCGGGAACGTATCTCATCTTTGGAAAAGAAACGATGGGGCTGCCGGATTGGGTCATCAATCGATATCCTACCGATACGACTCGCATCCCGATGTACGATGCGCGCGTCCGTTCGCTCAATCTGGCTAATGCCGCGAGCATCGCGGTTTACGAAGCGATTCGCCAGCTCGGAGCGTAAGTTCAGTCTTTTTGCTCGGGGTCAACTGCGGCAGCCAGGGCATCCGCGGCCGAGAAGGCGTCCGATTTGGACTCATGCGCCGAGTCTTGAACAAGCTCTTTTTCGAGCTTTCGAATGGTTTCGTCTGCGCGTCGAAGGCGATCGGCCATGCTAGCGATGATCGCTTTGAAGTAGGGCGGCACTTTTTCAAAAATTTTATCGAGTCCGTCGAAAGTGATCTCAAGCGCCTCGACTTCGGTCAGAGCCACTGCGGCGGCGCTTCGCGGCAGGCGATCGAAAAAAGAAATTTCGCCGACGACTTCATTGGCGTGAATTTTCGCGATCTCGATTTCGCCGCCTGGTTTTGGTTTTCGCACGGAGACTGTGCCTTTGCGGATCAAAAACAGGGAACGAGACGGATCGTTTTCATGGAAAAGATATTCGCCCGGACGAAGCAGTTTCGGATTAGGAGTGGATGATTTGATGCCCCACATCTCCATTGATGGTGCCAGCCGCCATCATTTTGTGCAAGCGCATGATCTAAATTTCGTTTAAAATCAAGGCGTGTCACCTAAACTCGAGTCCTACTTCAGAGACTACGATGCCTATCACCGCACGATGGGTAACGAGATCTGTCACTGTTTTGGAGTGCCGCTCATCGTTGTCAGTGTTCTAGGATTACTCTCGGCGTGGGTGATCGATCCAGGAAGCATTTTTGGAAGCCCTCTTTTGCGAATCGATGGAGGACTTGTTCTTTGGGGTATTGCTTCGCTTTGGTACCTTTTGCTGGATTGGAGACTTGGCTTATCGTTTTCTTTCGTCGTGCTAGGCGGGTACTTTTTTGGAAGAACGATTCCCGGTGGCGTTCTTTGGGCCATGTTTGTATTGGGCTGGATATTTCAGGGAATAGGCCACGCGAAATACGAGAAGAAATCGCCTGCGTTTTTTCGAAACTTCACGCATCTGTTGATTGGACCGATTTGGATCTTTGCGCGAATCACAGGGATCAGAGTTTAATTCGCCTGATCCGCTTAAACTTCCAGTATTCCCAACAAAGAAACAAAAAGCCCAAGGTTTCCGTGATGAGAAAATACGGTTCCACGACCCGTCCGAGATGTTGATGCGCTCCGGTGTACGGGTAAGCCGGAAATTGCCAATCTAAGAACGGCCAAGCAAGTGCACGAAGCGTAAAGTCAGGACCAGACAAGAAACGATCGCCAAGATTGTCGAGAAGCAGGTGAGTGGCGACTCCGATGCAAATCGCGGCAAGCCAGCGAATTCGAAATACCAACGATGTAAGAGTCATCGCTAACAGAGCGAGAGCAGTATGCCCAAAGCTTCGCGTGCCCGCGATGATACCGAGGTCCGCGCCGCTTTTTCCGGTGAACCACGACAGCCCGTAATAGAGAGGCTTATCGATCAAATCCGGAAGAATCGTTCCCAAGAGAATCAGCCTTCGAGAAAGCCCTCGTCTCCAAGGGCTGGCTAGTTTGAGACCGATTCCGAGATGGCCAAAGAGAAACATGTCTTACGCCTGGGTGAGAATTACTTTTCCGAAAGCTTGGCGATTCTCGAGTCGTTCCAAAGCTTGCGGAAGCTCAGTCATCGGCAGAGTCGAGTCAACGATGGCCTTGAGCTTCTTGGTATGAACTAAGTCGACGATTCGGATGAGATCCGCCTTGCTTCCCATGGTCGATCCCAGAATAGAAATGTTTTTGAAGAAAACGACTTTCAGATCGATTTTGACATCAGCACCGGAAGTCGCGCCACAAGTCACAAGTCTTCCGCCCCATGCGAGGGATTTCACGCTGTCCGAGAAAGTGTCGGCTCCGACATGATCCACGACGACTTCGCAGCCTTTCTTTCCGAGCGGAGCGAGGATTTTTTTGAGCTCTTCGCGAAACGGGGTTTTTTTATAAAGAATGACATGGTCAGCGCCCAAAGCCTTGGCTTTTGCCGCTTTCTCATCGCTTCCAACGGTCGTGATGACGTGAGCACCCAGCATTTTGGCCATCTGAATCGCGGCCACTGATACTCCGCTTCCGCCGGCTTGAATCAGGACTGTTTCACCTGGGCGGACTTCTGCTTTTCGAGTCAGCATCGTCCATGCGGTGAGATACGGGATTGGAAGAGTCGCGGCTTCGATCGCAGACATTCCTTCCGGACGCGCGATGAGATTTTGAACGGGAACCACGACAAAATCAGCACATCCACCGTCAGTGGTTTCGCCCAAAATTCCGTAGTGAGGGCAGAGAGGGTCAAAGCCTCCCAGGCAGGCTTCGCATCGGCTACAAGAAAGCCCCGGATTGACGATGACAGGCGAGCCTTTTTTGAGCTTCGAGGAAGAAGTCAGCGCCTCTTCCGCGCCAGGTCCGAACTGATCGATGACTCCCGCGACATCGCAGCCGGGGGTCAAAGGAAGTGGGAAGCGATGTCCGGGCACGCCTTTGCGCACCCAAACGTCCAAGTGATTGAGACCAACGGCCTCCACTCGAACA
>CAZCBS010000064.1:0-1519 GCA_964496965.1 uncultured Bacteriovoracaceae bacterium | reverse complement strand
CGCACCAAGTAGGACCAGTTATGGACACCAATGGGCTCGACGCGAATACCAACTTGTAGCGGCCCGTGCGTAGGATCAGTCAGCCCGGACCGATGCAGAACTTCTGATCCACCGTGCTGACTGATCCGCCAGGCTTTCATTGTTATAGCTTCTTCCCGAGTTGCGAGGCGATTTCACGCGCGATCGCTTTTGCCGAGATACCGTGCTTATCATAAAGCTCGATCGGCTCGCCGCTTTCGCCGAAATCATCTTGAACGCCCAAGCGAACGAGGCGCGCGGTTTGCGGCTTTTTCGTCATCGCTTCAGCAACGCAGCTTCCAAGTCCTCCGATGACCGAGTGGTCTTCGGCGGTGACCACGAGCTCTGCGCCTTTTGCGAGCTCAAGGGTCTTTTCATCATCGAAAGGTTTCAAGCTATGGCAGTTCCAGACTGACATCGAGATTCCTTGCGAAGCGAGGATCTTAGCGGCTTCGACCGATTCAGCGACTGTCGCGCCCGAGGCGATGCAAACGACTTTTGCTTTACCGTCGGAAGCCGGAAGAATCTCCATCAGCTTTCCTGGCTTAAATGGAGCGTTGGCTGGGTATAGATCTGGAAGATTCTGACGAGTCAGACGAACATAGGCAGGGCCTTTCCAGTCGGTGACCAGATACTCCATCAAAAGCTCGGTTTCACGAGCATCCATCGGCTGAAACACGCCCATCGTTGGAAGGGCGCGCATCAGGCTGATGTCCTCAAGTCCCATTTGGCTGTGACCGTCGTCGCCGATGCCGACACCCGCGTGAGTTCCGATCAAGCGCACATTCGCTTGTGCGTAAGCGACGGAGAGTCGGATCGTGTCGTAGCGGCCAGTAATAAATGCACCAAAGCTGCAGAGAAATGGCAGTTTTCCGGCAAATGCGAGACCTGCTGCCGTCCCGATCATGTTTGCTTCAGCGATTCCCATCTCAAAAAAGCGGTTAGGGAATTTCTTTGCAAAGATTTCCGATTTGGTCGACTTGGCGAGGTCGGCATCCAGTACAACAATGTCTGAATGCTTTTCGCCCAATTTTGCGAGTGCTTCACCGAATGCTTGGCGTGTTGCTTTGCTCATAAACTTTCCCCTTAAGAAACCGTTTCTGCCGAAATCAGGACTTGCAGCTCTTTGCGAGCGCGTTCCGCGTCTTGTGCGTTGGGCACGACGCCGTGCCATCCGATTTGATTTTCCATGAACGAGACGCCCTTGCCTTTGATCGTACGGGCAAGAATGAAGGTCGGTTTTTTGGAAGTGCGGGCGTCCGCGTAGGCACCGAGGATCTCGGTCATGTTGTGACCGTCGATCTCGAGAACGTTCCAGCCGAAGGCTCTCCATTTGTCGGCAATCGGTTCGATTGGCATGACTTGGCTCACTGGACCGTCGATTTGGCCATTGTTGCAGTCCAAAATCAGGCAAAGGTTGGAGAGCTCGAACTTTGGAGCTGACATCGCGGCTTCCCAGATTTGACCTTCTGGGATTTCGCCGTCGCCAACGAGGCAAAAT
>CAZCBS010000063.1:14944-15588 GCA_964496965.1 uncultured Bacteriovoracaceae bacterium | reverse complement strand
AGTAGCTACCGCTGCTAGAGTAGCTGTTGGAAGAGTTGCTGCTGTTTCCAGAACTACTGGTGCTGCCGCCATTGTAATACGATCCACCGCTATTTGAACTATTGCCAGTAGCGCTCGTGTCGCTCGGCCAGTAGCCAGTGTAGTAACCGCCACCTGTGTTGAACCAACCACTGTCGTCGTTCCAGCAGCCATACGTATCGCAGTAGCAAGCGAGGCTGCTGTAAGCAGAGCAGCTAGTAACGACAATGTAGTATCCTGTACGTCCTGCGTGAGTCCACGATGGACGGTGAGAAGAAGTAGTGACGACCACTGTACTGGTGGAAGAGGATCCTCGGCCTCCGCCGCCACCGCATCCTGTTGCGCTAAGAACGGCCAGCGCAGCCATTGCACCTATTTTCAAGTTTCGATTCAGATACATTTCCGATCTCCAAGAGTTTTAGGTTTCCGGCTGCGCCGGTTCCCAATGATTGTTGTTAAATAAAAAACACCCGATTAGTAGCGGTCAGCGTCGCGTGGGTCGAATTCAGCCTTGATAGCGGATGCGCTGCGAACCGTGATCGTGGTGTGGAGGCTATAGTCATCGAAACGACAATTTTTTCCGTGGAAATTACCGCGTGCGCCACCAGTTATAACGCAGACTACCG
>CAZCBS010000063.1:0-14934 GCA_964496965.1 uncultured Bacteriovoracaceae bacterium | reverse complement strand
AGAAACGGCCATTTTTTCCGCGGAAAGTGCCAGCTTCGCAAACGGTGTCGACTGCGACTGCTGGAGACTTGAGAAGGTCGATTTCGCTCTCAGCGGCGCGGCAGTTGTCGGTGTCGATCTTGGCGAGCTTGATCTTGTCACCGACGCGCACTTTTTGTGCGACGTCAACGGAGGTGTGTAAGCGGAAGCGATAGACTCTTCCGTTCTTTCCTTCGAAACGACCTTTTTCGCAGTAGGTGCGGACTTCAGCTTTGCGACCATTGAGCAGAGCTACTTCGCTTTCCGCGCGAGAGCAGTCATTGGTATCGACGTTGCCGAGAACGATCGAATCCGCTTTTGCCGTATTCGCTGCGAAAGTTGCTGCCAAAACCAAACCCATTGCCAATCCCATTTTCTTCATAAAGATCCCCTAGAATAGTGTTTCAAGTTTTTCTGTTCCGCTGCCCATCAGCGGTTCGTTTTGATGGGATTCCGGCTGTGCAACGGCGATGCCTACGCGGTGCCATTCCTAAGTGCTTGTATTTATTAAGTAGGAGAAGGAATCAAATAGGACTGTGTTGGCCCCGGTGGAGAAATGTCCCCAGTCCACGCGCATGCTTTGGTGCCAGAATGGATCTCAAAAATTATAGCCGACGCCGAAAGTGAGAGAATTCACTGCGACTGGAACCATTGCCGTTCCGTCAGGAGTTTCTACGGAACTCTTGAGATTGGAGTAGTCGATACTGAAAGGCATGCTGTGGCCATTCTTGAGATTCTTATTGTAGGTGACGCCGAAGGCCATTTCTCGACTGGAGAGATTGGTGATGCTGAATCCGCCCGCGGAAACCGGAGAGATCTTGAAGTAAGACGAGATACTGTTACCTTGGTTGAGAGCGCGGCGAAGAACAGGGAAAAATTGTGGTCCGGACAGATTCTGAAATCCAAACGTATTCGGAGACACAATCATCGTCGTGTAGTATCCGCCGACCATCAGAAGAAGGCGCCATGGCTCGCGAACTTGGGAAACGGCGTAACCGACACGAAAGTTTGCTCCGATAAAGCGCGCCGTCGCGCCAGGGAGACTGGAGCTGAGAACCATGCCCGTCCCGAAGACCGTGATTCCAAGATCCCAATTGGGTGGAGCAAGGCGATAGACATAGCTGCCCTTGAGCGTGATGCCTTTTTCGCTCAAGTTCACCGCGTTGCTTACGGCGGTTGCTTCTTGAGTGTAAGAAATCATCGAAAGACCAGCGCCCGCGGAAAAACTATGGCGAGTCATTTCTTTGCGGTTCGAATCGAAGTCTGAGTAAAGAATCTTTAAGCTCTCGACTTCGACTTGACCACCTGGACCCACTGCCGCGAAGGCGAGCGATTTCTCTTTTCCTTCGATTTTGGTCTTGGCTTTGAATCGCCCGGTTTTATCGCGCTTCAGTTTGACCTTGCCGATAATCAGGCTCCAATCCTCTTTAGGATAGAGACCTTCGATGACGACGAAATGCTTGACCTTGGTGCCGGAAGTTTCTTCAACAACAACTGGAGTTGATTTGAGTCGAAGACCGCTAATGCGAGTTTTCGAAGTTCGAACCAGGCTGGCGTCTCCAGCAAGTGCGGGCGAAGCCAATGCGATCGAAATCAGACTGCAGGTATAATAAAGCTTCTTAAGCAATCGCCATCCCAGTGAAATGAATCGTTATTAACTTAACAATTAATTTCAGCACGAAAGTTGGCTTAGGTAAAACAATTTAGCTGGATCGCTCGAATCTCTTGGAGGGCTGCGTTAGCTGATTGCGTCATTTCCTGGAGCTGGCTCAATGAGAAAGGCTTTCTTTCTGCGGTGCCTTGAACCTCGACCAGCTCGCCTTTGCCAGTCATGACAACGTTCATATCGACATCGCAGCTTGAGTCCTCTTGATAGTCGAGATCGACAAGAACTTGACCGTTCTTCATTCCAACGCTGATCGCGGCGACCGTATCGACCAAGGCGTTGCTTTGAATTTTTCCAGCTTTTTCGAGATTTTTAAGCGCTATCGCCAGAGCGACGCAGCCTCCGGTAATCGAAGCGGTACGAGTACCACCGTCCGCTTGGAGAACATCGCAATCGATCAAAATCGACCTCTCGCCCAAGGCTTTGAGATCGACCATGGTTCGCAAGGCGCGCCCGATTAGGCGCTGAATCTCTTGCGTGCGGCCGGATACTTTTTCGCGATCACGCTTGGAGCGCGTATGAGTCGCACGTGGGAGCATGGAATATTCGGCCGTGATCCAGCCTTGGCCTTTTCCAGACAACCAACCGGGGACGCTTTCTTCGACCGAGGCAGTGCAAAGCACGTGAGTGTTTCCAGCCTTGATGAGCGCTGAGCCTTCGGCGTAGCGGCTGACGCCGGTTTCAATGACGAGAGGGCGATGTTCATGCGCTTTCCGTCCTTTTGGCTCGCGAGTCATGCTATCTTTTGTGGTGTCTTTCTTGGTTTCCATAGTAGGAAAAGTCATGCCTCAAAAACGATCCAGTCGCCAGCCTATCTTCTCTCTTCAGAAACATTCTACGTGCGTAGGACTCTTTGAGTCCGCATTGAAGCGAGGCTTAGAAGAAGACGGTTGGGAATGGGACTGGACGACGCTGGGCACTCTGCGCGCTCCAGATCAAAAAATTCGCGCTAAGATCGTGGCCAAGTCGCATGGCGTTTGGGCTGCCGATGCGCTCGTTGAGGCGTTGATGCGCGTCGAACCTAAGATTCGCGCCAAGTCGCTCGTTGGCAATGGCGCCCGACTGAAGCCAGGAATGACCGTGGCCGAATGGTCAGGACCCGCAAGGCAGGTTCTTGCGCTGGAGCGTCCGTTTTTGAATCTCGCTTCTTATGTAGGTGGAATCGCCACTCAAACCGCGGGCCTGGTCGAGCGAATTCAAAAGGCTTGCCCCGTCAAGACTCCGCGCCTGACAGCCACGCGCAAAACGCTACCTGGGTATCGCGATCTTGCGATTTATGGCGTGATCGCGGGGGGAGGCTACAGCCACCGCGTGAGTCTTTCGGGCGGAGTCTTGATCAAGGAGAATCATATCGCCGCTGCTGGGAGCGTCGTTCGAGCCATCGAAGGCGCGCGTGCGGTTGCGCCTCACGGACTTTTGATTGAAATCGAAGTGACAAATATGCGTGAGCTTTCGCAGGCCGTCGCTGCCGAAGCGGGCGCGGTGCTTCTGGATAATTTTTCGCCCGATGAGATTCGAGAGGCGTTGAGCATGATCGAGTCCTCTTTGCATCGTCCGCTGGTCGAGGTGTCCGGTGGCATCAGCGAAGACAATGTCGATCAGTACGCGATCGAAGGCGTAAATATTTTATCGTCGGGTTCGCTGACTCATTCCGTGAAGGCGATCGATCTTTCGCTATTGGTTACGAAATGAGCTCCGTTTTGGCGCAGCTGAACTCGGTCATCGACGAATGCGAGTCGACGAACGATCTCGCAAAGAAGCTTGCCGAGGCAGGGGCACCTCATGGGAGTTGGATCTCGGTGCGACGGCAGGGGATGGGGCGCGGACGTTTAGGCCGCAAATGGGAATCGATCGAAGGAAATCTCTTTCTCTCGTTGATCGCACGTATCGCTCCGTCCGAAAGCTGGAGCTGGGTTCCGATGGCGACCGCTGTGGCCGTAGCGGAATGTCTGCGGGAGTTCAATCCCAAGCTTGAAGTTCAAATCAAATGGCCCAACGATCTCTGGCTTGGCGGAAGCAAGCTCGGAGGCATTCTCTGCGAGGCAACAGGCACGAGGTCTGATTCTTTCATCGTGATCGGCTTGGGACTGAATTGCGTACGCGCTCCGGGGGGCTTGGATCAAGCCACGACTTCGCTCACCGAGTTTTTGTCGAGCAAAAGCTCTCGCGTCGAAGTCACGGCGGATGAGATTCGCATGCCTTTGGTTTCTGCGATTTTAGAGACCCTGAGCGAATTGCAATCGAAAGGCTCGGGCGCTTTGCTGGAGCGCTATAATCGGCATGCGGCTCTAAAACAGGGTACCTCGATCGAGTGGATCACTGATGGCCAATTTCACACAGGCATTGTTGAAGGCGTCGGTATCTCCGGCGAGCTTTTGGTGCGAGAAAATGGTGTGCTTGCGAAGCTTTATGCCGAGGATGTTAAGGTTCGACCCTTGAAGTCATCTTTAAAATGAGCAGCCCACCGAATGCACTTGGGTCTTGTTCTCGTAGCAAGGCGTTCCCGGAAAGCAGCGATCCAAAATCTTTTGATTAATGAAAATACCGGTCACATTGCTTGCTGAGCCGCGGACATAGAGGTCCGTTTCAACGCGGACTCGGTTGACGGGAGTCAGCATGGACACCCAAAGCTTGCCGTCCCAGTTCGTGAAAATTCCCCCGTCGCGAAAGCTATAAGGCTGATGATTGACCATGACTCCTCCCTGAGAGGTGGAGCTATTGAAATTCATGGTCGCGTTGAGTGGAAACTGCATCATGAGAGTTTCGCCGTTCACGCGGCTTTGCAGCTCCACAGTGGCGCTGTCGTTATTGAATGCAACTCGAATGAAACAGTCTTTTGAGCTAGCTGCTTTGCTTTGTACAAGCGCCAAAGTTCTCTGGGCGTCGGCATGATCGAACCGCGGATCGGCCATAACGTTTATTGAGAAAAGAGTAAGCGCAACGAGAAACGTAGATTTCATAAAAGTCACCGAGTTAAATTTTAAACGAACTGACGCATAGCATGGTCCTGCGAATGCGAGAAGGGGTATTTCAACAAAGCCCCATCTGTTCAGCTCGATAACGATTATGGGCGCCACAAAGCAAAGTCAGGTTTTCGGCCTGATGGCTTCCGCCCTGACTAAACGGGACGATATGCTCAAATTGAAGCCCGTGCCGACTCTGACAAACTCTTCCCGTTTTGGGATCTTTATAGGTGCAGCCGTTTTGATTTCTTAGAAGCACTGTTCTCTTCACGTCGACGGGAATATACCGCGATCGCTTCTCTGTATCCAATCTTGCCTCGGACTCAGCTCTATTTGTGGGTTCCGTCGATCCTCTCGCCGTGACTCCCGGCGCCGGGGTTTGACTTTGGCCAGGAGCGGATTGAGATTCAGATTTTTGGGATGACTTGGGCGGTGGCCGCAATTCATTCAATGCAATATCAGCGACTTGTTCGACCAAGATATCCATGCGCCCTTCGAAGTTTTTATGGGCCATTAGATTTTTCAGTTCTTCAAGTTTTTCCATTAATTCCGCAGAAGCGACAAATTGGATCAATGTTTTTTGTTCCGGAAGAGGGCGAGTTTTTTCGGTCGGGATCATAACATCTGGAGATCGTTCCATGAGAACACGTTGACCTTCTCGAGTCGACTTGCCAAAAAGCTCGGTAACGACTTCGCGCTTTTCTTCGAGAGAAAGCTTTTGCTCGCCTTGTTCTTTACGACGCTGATCTTCTTTGCGAAAAAAGACTTGAGCTTGGCTCGCGTTTTCAAGTCCCAGCGCGCCGCTTTCTAACTTTTGGGCGATCTCAGGCACTGATTTTAATAAGCGCATCGCAGAAATACGGCGGTGAGCGGCTCCAGCGGAATAGCCGAGCTCTTTCATGGCAAATTGATAAAGATCCGGATACCCAATTTCTAAGTGAAGTTTTCTCGCTTCGACTTCTCGAAGAGCATACAAGATTTCCATGAGAAGCTTGCGTTCGTTTTCGACCTTGTTTTTCAGATCGCGGAGAAGTTTGTCGTTTGAAAGTGATTTGAAATTCATAAATACCTCTTTCGTTAAAGCAAAGGTACATTACCATGAGTTTTTGAGATGAAATCGAGGGGTCTGGCAGGCTCTCTGTCGCGATTTTCAATGCCAGTATGCTGTGGGGATCGATTAAGTGAAGATGCGTGCGTAATTGGGATAACAGAGTGATTTACGCTTGGATTAAGAAGTATTTTAAAAAGTGCATTTCAAAATTCGATTTTGATTTTAAACTCGGTCAAGAAAAAAATTTCTGAAAAATATTTTCCCAACTGATTTCTAGAATTTATTTAAGTGGAGGGTGTCTCAGTCCCGGCGCCGGGAGTCGGATTTTACTCTTGTCCAAAACCTGTTGAAGCCGATACAGAGATTCCATTTCTCAACGACCCGAAGTGTTTTGTGATCAGAAAAAACGGCTTAAACTCATTCATCCGAGCCTAATGGTGATGGGAATTTGTCGGGCGATATAGCCAAATAAGTCGGATCTACGCTCACGTCTCCGACGGATGCCCATGTATGTACTTGTTTTTTATCAAGCATATTGACGCCGAAGTGAAGTCTGGGGATCCATAGTTTATCAAGAAAGATTGGATATGCGCCCAGAATAGGGTGGTAAATATAAAGTTGTCCATTCCAACTTAAAAATCCACTAGCTCCTGAACTAAATCCATGAAAACCAAGTTTAGCTACATCCACTTTTTCTCCAAGTCGATAAGTTCCACTTGGAATAGGATTATTTGTGGTCACTAGTCTTGCGACATTTGTCCCAGCATATTCGTTATACTTTAAAATAAACATAACGGCGTAGTCGCCACACTGGCCCAAATGTTCAGAGATCATAGGACCTGTTGTGTAATGAAACCATGCTGCTATCTTGCGAGCAATTCCATCTGCTTTTTGCAAGTCAGATTGATTTGGCTTATATCCAACCGATACGTCTTGGCTGTATGAACTCAATGAAACCAATAAAAAGGTGATGTATAAAAATAGTCTCATAAGCTTTTATGTGTACTGTATTACGGCATCACGCAAGCGGATGTGAAAGACAGGGTGTCTGCTTTCAAAATACGATATCCAATATAAAGCGAGCTGAGTTTAAGGAGAATCTTGCAAGAGCTTGTGAATCTCTTCGCGAATGACCCGCTCCACGACATCCGGCAAGTTCTCTTGCGCGACTTTTCGAATCGCAGCGGAGACTTCGCGACGGATCATCTCTTCGATCTTGCCTTCGAGCTGTGCTGGATCGAAGCTCGGTCCTGCCGCGTGAGCAGATGAAGACCCATAGGATGGGGCAGACTTTGCGGGAGCATCGGGCTCATACTGCGGCATCTCCGGCGCCGGGGGTGGCGTGAGCTCGAGTTCCGCTGAAGCAGGCTTTTGAATAAACCGAGAGTGGTCGTTCGGAACCCTTGGAGGTGGAGCGAGTGGGAACGTGCTGTCACCTGAATCCAGATTCGTCGGAGGCTTGAGCGAATGCTCTTCTACACTCCATTGAAAGTCGTCCGGAAACTCAGATGGCGGCTCCGGTGGAAAGCCAGATGGCAATTCCGGAGGCTGTTCGCTTCCCAAGTCGGCTAGCCCACTCATTCGAATCGTCGATTCGGTCAAATTCCGAATATCGCTTTCGGGCTCGGAGTGCCGCTTAGCGAAGGATTCAGGAATGGGTGGAAGCTCGTGAGGTATCGGAGGGGTCTCACGGGTCAAAGTCAAAGTGTCCGGCTCCGGAAAATCAGAAGGTGAAACTGGAAGAGGGGGCGGTGCTTTGGCCAAAACCTGCGTTAAAACTTCGCGAAGATGAGCCGGGTCAAAGGGCTTGGTCAGGCGACCGTGAAAGTCGACTTCTTGGACCTGCGGCTCGTCAACCTTTTCAAACGCGCTCGACATGAGCACAAAGCGCACATGCGCCAAATCCCGATGCTGGTTAGTGGCGCGTTTGACTTCGAAAGCGGTTTTTCCAGGAAGCGAAACGTCAATCAAGACGATATCTGGGCGAAATAACGAGATTTGCTGAATGGCGTCGTTTCCGTCCGAAACGGTTTGGATTTCATAGCCGTCCGAAGCGCTGCTCGCAGCGCCTGAAAGCGCAAGGCGAATTACTTTTTGGATAGTCAAACTGTCGTCCGCGACGAGGAGCTTCTTTGGCATAGACCTGTGTCAATGGTAACGCATCGGAAAATAAAGCCAATATTATTTTCCCCGAATTTGCTATACTGGCCTTGCCTCAAGGGCCGGTGATTATTTCATGTGGACCCTACAGTCAATGAACCCGGGGGCTGTCCCTTGCAGTGGTGTGCATGCCTGGTTCAACTAGGAAGCCTAAAGCTGCAAAACGGCGCCCACTTAGATTACCGGGGTTCCATTTGACTTCACCGTCTCTTGAGGCACTTTTTTGACGAAAGTGAGCTCTCCGCGCTGAACCCAGTGGTGTACCCGCGCTTCAATTGACAAAGTCAGCCATCCGCTTTTAATCTAGAGGCGGGGGTTTCTGGTATATGGCGCAATTTAAAGATGTTCTTCCTTCCCAGCAGGGCTGGATTCATGAGCTCGCTCGGGGAGAGATCCACCCCGATGCTGATCGGTTGCTTCAGCTTGGCAAGAGCTTCGATCCTCAGCAGCTGGTTGAGGAGAGTTCGATCGACTTTTTGACGGAGCTTCGTGAGTGCTTCAATGAGTATGCTCGCGTGTTCAATGCCTATTCAGAAGGCGGTTCGAAGTTTCAGGAAATCAAGGTTTATAGCTTGGCGCAGACGGCGGCCGATTTCATGGTTTTTCGCAACCAGGTGAAGCTGGTGATCGCGAATACCGCTCATGGCGTGATTCAGCTGAGCTTTTCTCAGCATGTTCGAGGAACGCTTGCCGTGGATGGACAAGTGCAGGCCATTGCGGGCACAAGCGCGGTTGCGGGCGCCGAGGTGGACGGTAAGTCTCACGACCTGCTGGCGCAAGTCGGACCGTTCCGGGATGTGTTCTGGACCTTCCAAGGGGAGAAGATCTCGCCCGAACAAGTAGCGAAATTCTATTTTGCCGAATTTGCTCGCGCGACTCGCGACAGTCGTCGTTCACGCACGAATAATCAGCTTCTTCTCGATCAGATCAAAGCTCTCTTGCAAGAGAAGGGGCTTGATCTTTAACTGCTCGACAGCTTGAGTCGAATTGAGCGAGTAGTCTAGAAACTCTTTTCTGTCTCTAGCTACGTTGGTCGGAACGATCAGCTTTGGATCATACCCAAAACGTCGGGCGAAGCTTCGTCCAAACTCGGCCCAGCTCATTTTCGTGAGCCCGCCGTAGTGGACGGATCGATTCCGAAATGCCGGATGCGCGATGATCTCACTGATCAAATCAGCCAATCCTTCGACTGGAGCGAACGAATGGATCTCGTTTTCCGGTAACTCGACTTGCTTGCCTCGGTCTAACTGCATGCGAATACGATCGAGAAAAGAGAGATTCAGGCTGTTACCGCGTCCGAACACTGGAGAGCTTCGGATTATGATCGAATGCAGGGAACGTCCTCGAACGAAGTTCTCGCCTGCCGCTTTCGCTTTTCCATGCGGGTTTGCGGGGAGCGCTGGTTCGTTCTCGTGATAGTTTCCACGGTCGCCGTCAAAGACTTCGCTTGTCGACAAGTAGATGAACTTAGGCTGTGACATCTCCGCGACGTTTAAGAGCGTCGCGGCTCCTTTGGAAAAAACCCGCTCGAGCTCGGTATATTCGTGCGGTTTTTTCCCGAACGAGGACAGTCCGGGGGCGTAGATAACGAAGTCCGGCTTGGACATCTGCACTACGCTCTTGGCCATAGTTCTGTTGTCGACGTTCATCGGCAGGCAGGTCACGCCCGGAATGGATATCCGGTTCGTGTAGTAGGTTGCGAAAACTTTGTATCCATCGCGCAATCTTTGCGCGAGGTGAGTTCCCACGAAACCGCTTCCCCCTACGATCAGAACTGATCGAATCGATGACGACATATCTTCTTCTCTTCTCTTTTCGATTCGCCTTCGGGCGCTATGAGATCACCCGAAGACGAATCCCGTTATTCCGCATACTGATTTCCTTAGGACAAGAGTTTCAGAGCCGACTGGTTCGTGCTATTCGCCTGGCCAAGAACAGAGATGCCTGATTGCATCAGGATGTTCTGCTTGGTCATTTCCGACACTTCTTCCGCGAAATCCGTGTCGCGAATACGGCTGTTGGCTGCCGAGAGGTTCTCATCGCTGATCGCCAAGTTGTTGATCGTCGATTGCAACCGGTTCTGCAAAGCGCCCATATCGGCGCGAATGCTGTTGACCCGGATGAGAGCATCGTCGATCACGGAAAGCGAGAGCTGTGATCCCTGCTTGGTCGCAACCGATTCTCCGCCGAGCTTGAGGGCGTCGAGCGATGCGTCCGAGCGCTCGCCGTTGTACACGATGCGATCGAGGATCGGGTTGTTATGCGTTCCGACTTGGATTTCAAAAACACCTGCCTTGCCGTTGAGCAAAGGCGTGCCGTTGAAATTCGTGACGTTCGCGATACGGTCGATTTCCTGCTTGAGCGATTGGAATTCACGATCCGTGAATCCGCGCTCGGTGTCTCCGATCGTATCTGATGCCGCTTGGATCGATAGTTCGCGAAGACGTGTGAGGATGTTCGAGATCTCGTTCAAACCGCCTTCAGAGACTTGAATCAGAGACACGCCGTCAAGAGAGTTTCTCTTGGCCTGGCGAATGCCTCGGACCTGCGCCTTGAGGTTTTCGGAGATCGCGAGTCCCGCGGCGTCGTCGCCCGCATGATTGATGCGGCTGCCGCTGGACAGTCTTTCGAGCGTTTTATCTAAAGACGCTCGGGTGATGCTCATTTGTCGTTGAGCGTTCAGTGATGTCGTATTCGTAGCAATGCGTAAACCCATACTACCTCCATTGTGAGTATGTGGATCCCTGCCGGAATCCGTTTATGCCTCCTTCCGTGGTGGCCCGTTCCTTTTCTTCTTTGGGAAGAATTCCTTAAAACGGCGAGCATCCTTGCTCATTTGTTATTTCGTGCCGGGACCATCCCGACGCGAAAATCCTCTAATAAACTTTTATCTCGGGCCCTCCCGCCGCTTCGTCAGTGACGGCGGCGGGAGGGGCCGGGAGCCTCTTTCTTGTGCGACGCACGCTCCATCGTCCGAGCCTGCGCCTCCTCCGCGACATGTTACTTCTCGTCCATTCGCATTTCGCGACGAGGAGTTGAGTCCGCGGCTTCAGTCATTCCGCTGCCGGAGATTGGTAGCGGGGGTTTGCCATGGTGGTGCGTCTTCCAAGCTTGAGGCATTTCGTCACACCATCACTTCATTACGAGAGCAGTTTCAATGCTGCTTGGTTCGTATTGTTGGCCTGACCCAAGACTGCGATCCCTGATTGCATCAGGATGTTGTTCTTGGTCATCTCGGACACTTCTTCAGCCATGTCCGTATCGCGGATGCGGCTGTTGGCTGCCGAGAGGTTCTCATCGCTGATCGCCAGGTTGTTGATCGTCGACTGCAACCGATTCTGCATGGCGCCCAAGTCGGCGCGGATGCTGTTGACTCGGATCAAGGCGTCGTCGATCACCGCAAGCGAGAGCTGGGAGCCCTGCTTAGTCGCAACCGATTCTCCGCCGAGCTTGAGCGCATCCACGGACGCGTCCGCTCTTTCGCCGTTGTACACGATACGGTCGAGGATCGGGTTGTTATGCGTACCCACCTGGATCTCGAAGATCCCCGTCTTGCCGTTGAGCAACGGAATCCCGTTGAACTGGGTGACGTTGGCGATACGGTCGATTTCCTGCTTCAGTGATTGGAATTCACGGTCGGTGAATTGCCGCTCAGTGTCTCCGATCGTGTCTGAAGCCGCTTGGATGGAGAGCTCGCGCAATCTCATCAGCATATTTGAAATTTCGTTCAGACCGCCTTCAGAGACCTGGATCAGCGAGACGCCGTCCATGCCGTTCCTCTTGGCTTGCCGGATGCCCCGGACCTGCGCCTTGAGGTTTTCCGAAATCGCCAGTCCCGCGGCGTCGTCGCCAGCGTGATTGATTCGGCTGCCGCTCGCGAGTCTCTCGAGTGTTCTGTCGAGAGAGGCCCGAGTGGACATCATTTGTCTCTGTGCGTTCAATGCGGTCGTATTTGTAGCAATTCGCAAACCCATATTAGCTTCCCTTCATAAGTGCATCCTCCGTGATAGCGCACAGGATTCTCCATAAATTCCCGTGCCGAGCTTCCATGCTCGATTTGTTTTTACGATCCCCGCTCTGGTCTCCCTGACGCCGACTCAAGGCGCAGGATGGCCTGCTTGGATCGTTTTTCTGGCTCCGTAAAACCATTTCACGCAGCCAAAACTTTTCGCTCTCGTGCCATCGCACGAGCCCCGTGCTCACACGGGAAGTCCGAAGCGGATCGCGTATTTTCGCGCTTCTCGGGCAAAGTCCGCGCCGTTTCCATCTTCTGTTTAAGAAGGGTAGGGTGAGGCCTGTCGGCGCTTGTCATCTTGACAGCATTCCGACAGGCTCTTTTTATGGCCCCGTTCCAGGAAACAAGCTCAGGCAACAGCCCTCGCTTCAGGTCAAACTTTTCTTATGTGCTTATGCACTCATTGTTTCATTCTCCATAATCGTCATTCTTCACATTCATTAACCCTGTCCTTGTCCGAGCAGACCGAGCGCTGTTTTCACCGTCGCGTTGGCTTGGGTGAGGACGCTCACTCCGGACTGCATCAGGACTTGGCTCTTCGTCAGCTCCGCCGTCTCTTCCGCCATGTCCGCATCGCGGATGCGGCTGTTGGCAGTCGCCAAGTTTTCCTTGCTGATGGTGATGTTGTTGATCACCGACTGCAGGCGATTTTGAAGCGCGCCGAACTCCGCACGGGTTGCCGTGACTTGGTTCAGTGCCTTGTCGATCGCGGCCAGGCTGTTTTGCGCGGCCAGTTTATCCTGGACGTTGGCCAAGTTCAGCCCAAGCGACGTGACGTTCACATCGGCTGATCCATGATCAAAGAGCTTGATTCGGTCGATATTGGGATTGTTCCCCGTACCGACTTGGATTTCAAAAGTTCCCGCTGTTCCGTTGAGCAGAGGGACGTTATTGAAATTGGTTCCGTTCGAGATACGATCGATTTCCTCAAGAAGTTGCTGGAATTCGACGTTCATGAATCCGCGTTCTTGCGGCCCGACGGTATCGGAAGCCGCTTGCACTCCAAGCTCGCGGAGACGGATCAAGATGTTGGAGACTTCGGCGACTCCGCCTTCGGCCACTTGAACGAGCGAGACGCCGTCCTGGGCATTGCGCTCAGCTTGGCTGAGGCCGCGGAGCTGTGCCCGCATGTTTTCGGAGATCGCAAGACCCGCGGCATCGTCGCCGGCGTGATTGATGCGTGAGCCGGAGCTCAGTCTTTCAAAAGTTCTGTCGAGATTGACGCGCGTGCCGCGCAAATTTCTTTGCGCTACGAGAGAGGGCACGTTTGTGTTGATACGCAATCCCATAACCTTCCTCCTGAAGGTATCGCGGCCAATCCTTGGCCTTTATGGGAACCAGGCTTTTTCAGTCTCGTCTTGAGGCTGCTTTCCTGCTTCCAAGTAACTCATCGGAGGACGGTGTAAACTCTTTAGACATTTATTTGAAAAAAGTTTCGACAGTGGGGATTTATGGTTGGGAAATGGACAAGTGGCTGAAAATTAGGCAATTAGCTTATGGATAAACTAAATTAAATAATAATAATATCAGTTAGTTAGATCGTTGGTCGTTGGCCCTGGAGTTGCTATTAATCGTATAGGCGGTTCTCTATGAAGAACGAAAAAGGAGCTAAAAACAAAGAAAGCATGCTCTCTTTTGATTGGAGCTTCACGCTTGTGACGATCGTCATGTCGCTTGCGCTGACCCGAGTTGGAGGGCGTTTGTTCGCGGCGGACACGTCTGTTCCGCGTAAAGTCGCGTTCGTTGCCTCAGGATATCAAGATCAAGACGATGAGAGTCTTCGCAACTCGCTGGTAGCTGAGTCTGAAAAGCTTGTTCAACAGCTCAAAGAGTATGGTTATGAGACGTCCTGGATTAACCGTGATTCAAGGAAAGGCACCAAAGGAGTCGCTTTTCGAGTGTTCGACGCGCTGAATGCTCTCTCGCTTAAAAAAGATGACCGTCTGATCTTGGTTGTGAATGGTCATGGCAGCAAGAAAGTAGCTGGGAGAGCAGCTCATTTTGTCGGGTTTGGCGATGGTTCCCGCTTGGATCTTAGCGAGATTTCGAAAAAGCTTGAGTCATTCACCCAGGCAGGAGCGAAAATCGCGGTCATAGACGAGTCCTGCTATTCGGGTAATACAATCGATTTGGCTTCCACGGGAGCCTGCGTAATTACTTCGCAAAACCGCTTCAATTTTTCGCGCACAGGTAGTCTTGTGATCGACTCAGTCCCTTTATACTCTGATCATGATTTCTCTCAGGAGCTGAGAAAGGCCATGGAAGACTCGAAGGGACAGAGCTTGGAGGATGTCTTTCTAAAGGCGAGAAGGAACTTGGATAGCGTCTTTCCTCACACCAGCGATTCACCTTCAAGCATGACAGAGTTGATCGAGAAGCTTCACTATGGGAACGACCTTCCTGAAATTTCGTCTTGGGAGCACCTGGCTTTTCGGGACTATTGGGATGAAGTGTTTTTCTCGAACGATCCGGAGTTTTGGAAGTCGGATTTAAGTCCGTTAAAGACGGCGGCCGAGAATCGATTGTGGAAGCCTCTTGTAGAGTTTTTTACAGAGCAGGCCAAAAAGGCCTTCGAGTTCTCGGTTTTGTCTTTCGATCGCTTTACTGAGCTTCAGCGAAAGCGGACTACTTGGGTCAACGAGGTGGCGCGTTTGGAATCCTTGGAAGCAGCGACGACTCAATCTTCCAGTCTTCGCAAGCAAACTCTCATCGAAAAGCTTCGATCGACTTCAGAAGAATATCTCCGGTCTTTGGGACGCATATATAAGGTTGAGCGGGACCTTTACGAGCAATTTTATCACTCGTTCCGTCAAAGCCATCTTCCTACGAATGCTTGCCGCGAGTTTAAGCTCTAAAAATGAAACGAGCCGGAAACCCGTTTTTGGGAGACCGGCTCATTCTTAAACCTTGCTGGTGTGCTAGGGATTACGCGGCTTCCGCGTAATCGTTGGCGTGCCAGAGATCGTAAAGCGTCTTTCCGCCTTCGGTGCGGAACCACTTCGATGCGTGATCCGGTGGATCCATGCCCAAGCATTTTTGAGCAAATGCGTGAATGGTCATC
>CAZCBS010000062.1:0-15855 GCA_964496965.1 uncultured Bacteriovoracaceae bacterium | reverse complement strand
TGAGTTTATCATAATTCAAAACTTTGTAAGTGCCAGTCAAGTCGAGTCCCCATCCGACGGAGCTTCCTTTAGGAGAATTATCCGAAGTGCCGAGAGTGTCGTAACCTACGCGTCTTAAAATGCCCGCGAGCTGAACATGTCCCCAGTTTCCTTTTCTCTGAAAATGTGCCGTTAAATCAGGCAATTTTTCATCATTTTGAACATTAGCTCCGAAGGCTGGATCGACCTCACGAAGAACTCCGGGGTCGATGTCGTTGGTAGGTTCTTCAATCGCAACAGCGAAAGTGTTATCCCCCTGGATGGGAGTCCATCGAATTTGAGGAGTGCGAAGGAAGACGAGCCCAGCAGGCCCCCAATAGTCGGTGACGTTTGGAAACACATCGATGTCCATAAAGAGACTATGCGTTTGACCCGCAAGCCATTCGCCCCACTGTCCGTAAGCATGTCGCAAGCGTGGAGTGACTTTTCCTGCATCGGCACCGACACCAAACCAGTCGAATTCGAGTTTAGTGTATAACTCGTGCCCTCCCGCGGGAATGTAAGATTGCACTCCTAGTCGACTCTGTTTCGGACTGATCGAAGCCTGTCCGTCGCTTCCATACAAGCCTGCTGTTGTAGGAATCTTGGAAGGACGCAATGTATCTTCCCAAGTTGGGTCGACACGCTTGAAGTCCTGAACGTAATCCGCCATGGCAAATCCGTAGATTTCAAAACTGGGCCCGTTATCTTCAGCGAATGCCGTTGCGGGCGCGAGTGGCACACCGCTAAGTAATAGAATTGCGAGATATTTAGGAGGCTTTCTTTTGAACATAATCGCTTCATTCCTGCTTTGGTTTTAAAACGCGGAGAATCAAAGACGCGACGTGGTCGTTGTGCAAACGATGGACCATTCACGACTTGAGATGAGCCTTTTCCCAGGCTCGTACCTTAATCCTCGCCTCATCGAAGATTCTCTCGTAATTAGTCTTGCGCACCTTAAGACTCGCTTCGGGAGTGAGGATGTTCCAAAGCTGCTCATTTTGGCGATAGACTTTGAAAGATTGCTCAGGCTTCGACGGAGCAACCTCGTACGTTCCAAACAAAAAGCGATCGGAGTACTGATTTATAAGATCCGCCGAAATCTTGAGAGATTCAGGACTTGAAACGACGTACTTAGCGACCTCGTCCCAGGAGAGATCAAAGTAGACGTTCTTTAATTCAGGATCTTTTAGAATTCTTTCGAGCAACTTAGCGTGCCCGCCAAAGGGACGCACGACTCGCCCCAAACCTGTATGCGCCCAAATAACCGTCGCTTTACGATGGCGCTTCAGAAGATCTCTCATCTGTTCGAAATATACCGGACGTTCCTCAACAGGCTTGAGCTGGGTATCGTCAACGCTTTGTGCATAAACTGGAGCATTACCGTGTTTTGCAAATGGCACGTCCATGTCATTATGAACGATCGCAACAAGTCCAACTTCGGCAACAAGATCGAGTATTCTATCAACTGCTGGATTGAGCAGACTTGCCTTTTCACCAGCGACCTTCGCTGCCACGAACTCTTTGTGGATAGTAAACTCTCCGATCCCTGAGAACACGCCCGGAAATGCTTTGAGAACGCGTCGAATATGATCAACCGCGTACATATCGGCAGGATTAAATCCTGTGATCATCGGATCAAAACGCGCGCGTTCGACGGGACTCAGAGATTGGTAAGCTAAGGCGATGACTGCATCTGTAAATGAATAATAGTAAAGGGGGGCGTCGCTCTCGAGATAATAAGTCGGGGCGAAGCTTCCTGAGACGGGATAGGACCAAGTCTGTTGCAGAGGAATCCCAAAGAGAGTGGCTCGATTCACATTCTTTCCCATCACCTTTAAAAAGGTCCGAATATCCGGGCCTTCTTGAATGTAATTGGTGAGGTGAACATGAACGTCGTTAAACTCGATGTCATTATCCGCATTACTCAGGATTGGAATTAGGAAGCAAACGAAAAAAATAAAGATGAGAAATTTCATAGCAGGAATTACTCGACAAATTTTTCAAAAGAAGACGTCCGTCGCAAGCGAAACGGTAGGCCCTGTTTGACCAGGAGTATAGTAGCCGAACAAACTTCCGTAAGCGGAACGAAAGACATAAAAGCTCCATAGATTGATTCGCCAATTGCGAGTATTTTTTGGGTAGTAGTTAGCCCCGCCTCCCACTTCATACGAATTATTAAACTGCCCATAGATAAAATCGGTCGCTCCGTAAATCATCCATTTTCGAGAAGGAAATGTGTAACCGCCTTGCACGTAAAACCCGCGATCGTGAATATCGTTTAGCGGAAAGGCCCCGACTCCCTCAAAGTGATTTAACAATCGATAGTAAAATTCTGTTTGAAGATGAATGCCTTGGTATTTAGCGCCGGCATTTACCGCCACCATGTAATAGTTCGCATCGTTGACGGTCACGTTGGGAGCAAGAGCCCCGGTCTGAAAAAACAAGGTGCTGTCGGAAAGTCGGATCTGGGTATTGTCTGGAGCAGTCAGACTCGGCTGGGCGAATCGATTTTCTCGACTCTGAGTAAACGCAGCCCCGACTCGGGTCGCAACGCGATCATGAATCTCATAGTCACCGAATCCCCCGCGCGGACCGAACTCGCCCGTCGTCGGCAGATACCAAACGCTCAGGCTTGTTGCGAGCTCTCGAGTGAGCTTTGCCGCGTTGATGCCAATTTGGCTGAGGTTGTTTCCGACCATGAATTTGTAATTGAGCTTTGGAATGGGTTCGCCGGCAGCCCAAAGGCCGCCCGTAAAACCTGGACGAAAGAAATCATCCGCAAGTTGTCGATCAGTTCCGAAATTGTAAGGAAAAGTTCCAAGCAGAGAAACGGTGCCTGGAAGTCCGCCAATACCTCCCGACAAAATAAACGCTTTGCTAAAATTGTAGGTCAAGTTTCCAGCGACCGCGACCTGGTTAGTCGAGTTCACCGTCCAAACCATTGCTGTGTACTGAAGTTTTGGATCGTATACCCATCCCGACAAGAAAATCATTTCACGCTGAAGCTGGATATCGTTTCTTGTATCGACCGGAACTTGTTCACCCAGATGATTGGTAAAAGTTTGAGATGCTGGCATCTGGTTCAGATAACGCACCAAAAAGTACAAGCTAAAATTTACGCTGCCGTATGGCGAGTCTAGAAGTTTAAAGCCCTTTCCAGGCTCAAAGCCGCCCCAATGTCCGGGCTCTTCTGTCTCCGGTTTCGATTCGGGAGTTTTTTCTTCCGCGCTTGCATGCGTAGAAGAAAAACCGAAGGCAAATGTCACTAAGATGATGAGAATCGTTTTTGTCCGCACTTTCCGGCGGAGCGCGACTGCAATATGTGTACCCCTCTATTTGACGCAAAACATTCATTTCGTCAAAAGACTCAGAAGCTCCGATAAAATCTGTCTTAAAGGAATGACCGTCATCAATAAAGGCGCTATCGGCAGGCAAAAGGCAATCAGTAGAATGATGACAGTTTGGCGATCCGGTAATAATGTACGCATTTTAGAAATGCCTTCGAAGCTATTTCTCAAATCTGAAAGTGACTGAATGTCGGGAGTGCCCAGAAGCTCGTTTGGATTGAGCTCATTCCTCTGTATCCATTTCTCATCGAAGTCTCGCGTGTAAGACACCGCAAATAAGCTGTATCGCCCCCAATCCTTCAGTTTCGTGCGTATTAAAAGGGGGCTAAAAACGATGAGGGGACCGAGGACTACGAACATACAAATGACGAAAAATGCCACGAGCTCGGATTCAAATGTGCGCAAGGTCGCGCCCCCATATATAATCTCCTCCGCAATCGACGCGCTCGCGATAGCTGAAATAGCAAAGACAAGCACCGCAAACCGTCGCTGAGCAACGGTGACAAACGCTAATCCTCCCACGTGATCCGGATGAGTCGATATCAGCTGGAGATCCATTCTCGACGTTCGAAAAAGAAAGATTGCCCAAATCATTTGTCTCCAAATCCATCGAATCCAAACAAAAATGAAAATGGGCAAGCTCACCCAAAGGTACCAATATTTAGCAACGCCGAAATGGTTCCAGGATGAAAGACCGAGGGAAAGCCCCCTCTGGAGGCCTAGAGATATATAGAGATAGGAAAAAACGAGAATAACGATTTCTGCAACTAGCGAATCGTTAAGCGACTTCACGCGTAAAACGGCCTTCTGATATCGAGGAATATCGCTACTCGAAATCACTTGACCTATGAGGAAACGATTCAAAACCATTTCAAATCTCGGGCTGATATAGGCCTCGGCCCAAATAGCAAGGGGAAGAGCGACGAGAAATCTTGCATGCTGAATCAAGTCGAAGAGAAAAGGAATTTGAACTTTTCCGTGGAGCGCCAACCCCTGTGACGCGCTTAGAACTAGGAGCGGAAACCATGTCAGCAGCACTGCAACCCAGACGCGATGACTGAGCGATGGTGCGCGATGAATCACTCCCAGCTTCCGTAATGCGCTGAGCAGCGCGCCGCTCTCGGCAAATGAAAACCTGAACGTTTCCAATCCCCCTCCCCGATCTTACCGAGCAAAGCAAATCGCGTGCTCGAATTCAGGGCGGCGAACCTGTTGAGCATGCTTTGGAGACGGTGATCAACACGCTACGCTGAACGTCCAACTGAAAAGTGGTGTCAAAAGTCATGGAGCCGCCACCTTTTCGCAAATATCTATGCTTACAGTTTCCAACGGGGAGACCTTTCAATAGTTGATCCTCTACCGCTCGGATCGTCGTGCTACGGTCTTCTGGATGAAGACAATCCAACCAATGTCGGCTTTCGAGCTCCTCAATGCTCCATCCTAAGACCGTTTCCCAAGAAGGAGAAAAAACCACAGGAAAGCCCGTCAGATGCCGAACTTGAAGCAGATCGTTGGCGTAGCGGAAGAAAATTTCAGTCCCAAATGGAATCAGTTCAGGATTATTAAAATCGCCCTTTCGTTTCAGGTGCCGATCCGCTGACAACTCGCCCCGTCCCTCGACAAACATCTTCATATAAAAGTCGATATTTTCTTCGCGGCAAACGGCAGTGCTTTTAAGTGCTCTGACCGGCTTCGGCCCGTCGCTTTGACTGGTCTCTGGGGAAGTGTTCGTTCCAAAGAATAGTTCCAGAATAGATACGCCCAGCTCGTCTCCTACTTTTTTTACAAACTGCATTTTTCTAGGATGCGTTCCCGTCAACCAGTCACAAATAGTTTGCTTAGGCACGCCCGTCCGTCGAGCAAGCTCGGCCGCCGTCATTTTCCGAACGTCCAGATAGTATTTCAGCTGCTTTCTAAATACGTCCATAAATCAGAAAATTTCTACATGATGAAGAGGCTCATTGCTACGATCTCCTCCTTGCCGCACGCCAGAAAAACGGAGTTCCGGACTGGATCTCACTTAAGCACCAGCCGTCCTTACCGAAAAGTCTGATATCGCGGGCAGCTTGATGATTCTCTACTTCCTCGCCGCGGAAACCGGTTGTTCAAACGAAAGGTTTGCAACTCATCCAGCGATTGGAGTCGTTCGATATGTTTCATCAAATGAGTCTCAAGGCAAAACTTTTAATTCTTTCTGGCACGATGGCTCTGGGGCTTTTGGCAGTAGGGACGATTGGTAGTTACACATTGACCCAAGTCTCGAAATCCTCGGATCACGTCGCTTCCGTGAACTTCACAAAGTTCCGTTGGATTGCAAGCATGAGATACAGTGCGACGGACATGGCTAAAAATTACCTGAGGCTTTTGATACCTGGAATTGAAGCCGAAGACGTAGCCGTAGTGAAAAGTGCAGTCGAATCCGATATAGAAAATTTTTCTAAAGCGAATAAAATCTATTTGGAAATTGCTTTATCAGAAGAAGAAAAAAGCCTCTACGAGGCTGAAGAGCGAACTTGGAATGCGTTTCGTGAGGCGGCACTGAATTTCGTCGCGTTGCAAGGCTCAAGAAAACCCGAAGACATCGCGAGATATCAGGAACTTGTTTCAAAGGAGCTTCCAAAACTCAGGACCGCGCATGCGGACACCTTGGGAAAACTCATGGAGCTCCAGACAAATGACTCAGAAACATGGATAAAAAAATCGCAGGACGCTGCTCACACCGGCACCGTATTCTCGTGGATTTTAACTATTGCGTGTTTTCTCGCTGCAATTACCTTCGGCCTGCTTCTTTCTAATTCCCTCGCCAAGACTCTCCAAGACATTGCCAATCGGCTTTCTAACGGTGCCGATGAAGTGGCTTCCGCAAGTCAGCAGGTTTCTTCTTCGAGCGAAGAACTTTCCGCCGCCGCTACCGAACAGGCAGCCTCAATCCAAGAAACGTCCGCATCAGTTGAAGAGATGAGCGCCATGATCCAAAAAAATGCCGAGAATGCTGCGCAGTCTCAAAAGGTATCTGCATCAAGCCAGATTACCGCTGAGAAAGGAAAAGAGACAGTATCTCATATGCTCAGATCGATGGATGAAATCAATTCAAGCAACATTGAGATCATGCAACAAATCGAAGAGAGCAATCGAAATATTTCGGGTATCGTGAAAGTCATCACGGAAATCGGCAACAAGACCAAGGTCATCAATGACATCGTTTTCCAGACGAAACTCCTTTCCTTCAACGCTTCTGTTGAAGCAGCGCGAGCCGGAGAGCATGGGAAAGGCTTTGCAGTGGTCGCAGAAGAAGTTGGAAATCTTGCTCATATGAGCGGAGCGGCCGCGAAAGAGATTTCATCTATGCTCGATGAGAGTATCAAAAAAGTCGAAGACATCGTCAAGGATACTCAAACCAAAGTGGAACGGTTAATTCAATCAGGTAAGGAAAAAATCAACGCTGGCACCGAAACGGCTAAACTATGCAGCAATGCGCTCGATGAAATGGCTCAAAGCATCGACGAAGTGGGGCGCATGGTCTCCGAAATCACCACTGCCTCACGTGAACAGGCAACAGGAGTCAGTCAAATCAACGAGGCCATGGGCCATTTGGATCGAGCGACGCAACAAAATGCGGCCGCATCACAACAAACTGCGAGCGCATCAGAACAGTTATCGTCACAAGCTAGCTCACTTCGCTCGATGGTGATGGAACTCATGCGGACTGTAGATGGAGGCACAACCGAAGCGAGATCATCACAAGCCAAGCAAGATCGACTTGGGACTATTACCCATCTCCCGTTAAAGCATAATGCAAAAGCAGAAGGGCCCCCCTCGGGCTGTGATTCTCGCTTTAGAATGGGATGACTGCGCCACTAACAGTTCTGCTTACTCTTGAAGGATAGCTAAAGAATAGTCAGATAGTGATGAAATACCTAATGTGTCGAAGCAGACACAGCGTGATTTCATGAAGAAAAAACCTGGCACTCTCATTGCTCTAATGCGTTGCCATGAAATACACACTATTACTGATCTCTCTAGTTTTACTTGGATGCGGAAAAGCAAACACTTCTGATACGGGGACAGCTTCGTCAGTTTCAAGCACTGTGGGAAGCAATTCCCCATCTCAGTATCAATGTACATTTACTGGACTTGACCGATTTAAAGTAGGAACAGATCCTACACAAGACTTCAACGTGACGAATGTATCGGACACGAGTGAAGTCGAGAGCACTAATTGCACTGGTGTTTCCACCGGCGTAATATCAAGTCAGACAATCGATACTATCTCACGATCGGGAAGCCTGATCACGCTGGTAGACTCTGGTTCTAGCGACATTATTTCGATTAGCGGCACGCAGGCTTCTATTCCCGCTGCAGACTTACAAGTATGCACAAATGGAGTGCAAGCGACAGGCACACTGCAATCCGTCGAACTCGACACTGTCACAAAACAAATTCGCGTTCATACTTCATGGAGCTTGATTGTAAATGGCTGCACTCGCGCAACAGTTGTCTCGGGACTCAGCGCTCCTGCACCGGTTGTGATTGTCCATTAACCTTTGTAGACGTAGCACGCATGTTAATTAATTCGACTCAGACAAATTTAAAAAATTAGGGATGATTATGCAAGGCCTTCAACGCTTCAACTCTTTTTTGAAACTCAGGGTCATTCTCAATCAAGGATTGCATTATTTTCACCATGGCCTCCGGCGATTGCTGCTGGATCGGACCAAATCCAACCCCGGTCATCGCCTCTTGATTCTGTGGATCCATTTGTAGCGCCTGTTGGAAATATTCCTGCGCTTGCTTCTTGTAATTGCTCTCAGCGGTCTTTCGAGAAAGACTATCATAAGCCATTCCGAGGCCAGAGAACGCATATGAGTTTTCGCTATCTTCTTCGTATGCCTTTCGAAATAGAGTAATCGCTTCGTCCATATTTTCTTTATGCAACTCTGACCTAGCTTTACCAACATACGCGGAAGATAGGACACGATGAAGCATTCCAAATCGGCCTGCATTCATTCCAAGTTTTAATTGAGCAATGGCTTCATCATATTTTTGATGGTTAACTAAAAAATTTCCATAATTCAGATACGCCCAGCCCGAAGGCTCTTCGCGAATTTCATTTTGATAAGCCTGCTCAGCCAAATCGGACTTCCCCTGTTCTTCGTAAATTGCTTGCTGCAAGAACCAGAATTTGGTTTGAATCGCCAGCTCAGTCGCTCTTTCTATGAGCTTATTTCTATTCAACGCCTGCGCTAACTGTCGTTTGGTATCGAGAATGTCGGGATCGAGCGCAAACGAATACTCTAGTTGGCGCATAGCGTTTTCATTTTTCTTTTCGGCCAAGTAAACAAATCCCATCGCCGTATTTGCAAGCGGACTGAGCGGATCAGCCTTCAGCGCTTCTCGTGCCAACAGTCTTCCTCGCTCAATACTGAGCGACTCGTAATCGGAGTTTTTTTCGTAACCGCCCCTGACTGTAACCAACGAAGCAGCAGCTCGGGCCGAGGAAAGTCCGGGATTTTCATTGAGAAGGTCCAACATGAGGAATTTGCTCACCACCAGTTGCATCAGCTCTCCGCGATAAGATCGAAAGAGCTCCAGTGCTTTTTGAATTTGCAGATCTGGACTCTTTCCCTTCGCCCATTCAAAGATGGGGGCATGGCCATTGCTGGCGACTTTTCTATCAAGAGAAACTAAAACGCTGTCTTTCGAATCGAGTGCCCATTTAGAAACTTTCAATTTCAGAAGTTTCCATTTTGGCATTGTCCACGGTTGTTCCAATGCAGGATCGAACTCCACTGGGCCGGGCTTTGAGGAAAAAATAATTGTTTTAGGAGCAATGCAATTCTTAAGCGCTTCGACCGCATTTTTGAAAAACGAAGATTTCAGATCGGCATTGGATATCATTGCCTGGGTAACCTCCGTCTCGGTTCTAACCGACACTTTGTTGCCCGATTTTTCATAAGTCCTTTTAGACTTGAACCAGTTCGAAGTCGTATCACAGTTTGACGGCAACTCTCCCACCAGACTTCCGGACAAGATCTGCGTCGTCCGAATCTCTTTGCCGGGACCGAAAAGAACGAGATCTCCCACAAACTGAGAAGCGTCCTGCAATAGCGCCATGATGTTTGTAGGCGCGGGGATTTCTACGCTCGCTCCAGCCGTGGTCTGTGTACCGGTCTTGCGACCCAAACTTCCGGAATCCACCTTTAGAACGTCACTATTGGCCTCATCGGTTCCGCTTTTGGTACCAGATAATATGTCTTCGCTGGTGAGATGTTCGCGTCCCTGCTTTTCTAGTGATTCTCGCGTTGCAGGTGCAAAATACCCATGAATTTCTGCTCTCTCGAGCTCATCCACCGTTTCATCGGCGTTTATCAGCAAATACCTATCCGCCCGAATCTCGTTCTCCGAGAGTTCCATTAGTGGGACCACATCCAAATGGGGAAAAGTCGGGTTGAGTACAAGCGCGGGAGCTCCCGCGATTTCGGGTCTGGATTTACCTAAATAGGGAATCGTGCTGGTCGGATCGATCCAGTAGTCTTTTTGATCGATTCGTAACCAGGCAATTGCATGATTAAAGTCAAGGACAGGAAGCGGCGGTTTGAAGGTAACCGTATAACTCCCCTTCAATTTTTGCAGGTCCAATTGGACCTCAGTCCATGCCGGACTGGCTTCAATTCCAACTTTCCTTAAAATTGCGACTGCCGAAATTGAGAAATCCTTGCAGTCTCCAAATTTCGTACTCGCGATCTCAGCTAGCGGTCTCGGAAAATACCGCCCACGAACCGTACGCCAATCCCCGACGTAATAGAGTACTTGATGAAGCGCCGACAGGACGCTCGTCACCTTTTCCTGCACGGTGCCTTTAGCTTTTGCTCTCTCCGCGATTTCTTTAAACTCAACAGGCAAAGGTTGAGCGAGAACTGCTTCGTATTCCGCGGTGATCCGCTTTGCTAAGTCGTCCCACTTCGACAGAGTCGAGAAATAAATGATCGGAGACTGAGGCGCGCGAAAGGCCGTCAAGTACTCTTCAACTTTCGAGTGACTTAAATGACCCAGCGACGTCGCAGTCAATGTCGTCTTTGTATCCTTTCTACGCTTTTCTATCTTGAGCTGCGATTGGGGATCATGAATCGAAACTTCTAAAGGAATGTCACTTTCCAGCTTAAAACTAAAACTGTGTATTGGCAGACCACGATCCGTGCTGAATAGATCTCCCGCAAAGTCGGGAAAAGTCCGTGGAAGCGTCCGGGCCCAGAGCTTGTACTTAATTTTGCTCCCGACCGAAAGCGAAGGAAATGCGATTTTGATTGCGCGCACATCATCGAACCCACGACTTTGCGTTGAAATCGTTATCTTATCTTCAATCATATTGGGAGAAATCGGTATGACAGTCGATCCAGAAATCACTTGGGCATCTAGTACTTTTACTTGCTCAATTGATGGAGTGTATGAAATCTGCAGGAACGAAAGGTTTTTGATCGCCTCCTGCTTTAAAAGCGTGACGGTGACTTCGTCGATTTCTTCAATCGAGTAATCTTTTTTGACCTGAACGGAGACTTTGTATTCGTCATAGTATGCGGACGCTTCGTCTTCCCTCGCCCAACGGGCGTGGCTTGGGGCAATCAAAAACGGAAACAGGAAAAGCACCACACAAAGGGGTCCACATGCTTTCACGATTCGCATCATGAAATACATTTCGGAATATTTACGCTATAAGTGAGGTTTTTTAAATCTGGCTAAAAGTGCGCTGCGTTAAGTAATGGAATTTCATCTTACTTCCTCTCGATCATCACCTTAATCGTGCCATCGGGTTGAGGCTGCCAAACATGATGAATCGCGATTAAGTTAAAACCCTCATTACCGGACGAAGACCAATGACTATCAATCTTTCCGGTCTTTTCGCGACTGAACCAATCACTCCAACGCGGAACTTTTCTAAGAAGCTTTTTCTTTTTTAGACCGGGCCAATACGATTTTTCAACGTGGGCTTGCACCTACAATATTTGTCGTCGACAGCCCACATTCCATCTCTCTTAAGCCAAACTAAAGTCAATAAATTATAGTATTTTTATATAGTTACAAATTCTTACATCTAAATACCATCTGGCCCAGCCCTTGCTCAATGCGCCGCGTAAATAAATTGAGACAGGAGTTTAAAGATTATGGCCACCTGGCAAAAACAAAAACTGGAAGTCGCTCGAGCCAACCAGAACTCAGTATTCGATGCTGGAGTCAATGGCCTGAACGTTGCGCATCGGCAGGGAAAACAAGTGATCCTGACCGATCATCGACAAATGACAGAGTTTGTCTCCTGCTCCTATTTAGGATTGGATCAACATCCTACATTGAAAGAGGCAGTCATCTCTGCCATCGATCGCATGGGCGTCCAATTTTCCGTCGCCCGCACACGGATGAAAGCCGACACCTTCGCTGAACTTGAAAATAATCTCGCCCAAATTACCAGAACCGACGATGCCGTCACTTTCAATGCAGTAACGCCGATTCATCTTGGGGTTTTGCCTCTTCTCGGCTCCGGCGAGCTCCCCGGATACCGCTTCTCCAACGCTCCATTCTTTATCCTCGATAAACGTGCCCACGCTACCATGCAGATCAATCGAGGTCTCTTGTCTCAATTCGGACAAGTGGTTCGAATTGACTTCGATGATGTCAACGCAATCCAAGATCATTTCAAAAACGCTTCGGAACGAGGACTTACTCCAATCTCCATCTCTGACAGCGTTGGATCGATGGGAGGAAACGCTCCTGTGCGAGAGCTTGTCGAATTCGCTGAAACTTTTGGTGGGTATTGTTACCTCGATGATGCCCACGGCACTTCTGTGTTTGGAAAGAATGGAGCTGGTTACGTTCACGCGAAGCTGAATGGTCGTCTTCGCCCCCGCGTGATTCTCGTTGGCTCTCTTTCAAAAGCATTCGGCGCACATGGAGGATTCATTGCCGGAGAGAGCGTCATGGCAGACTTCATTCGTAAACAAGCTGTTACTTATGCTTTTGGCGGTCCTCCGTCTCTGCCAGGGATCGCGGCGGCTCTCGCCTCCAGCAAACTCCACCTGAGCGGCGAAGTGGATCGTTTGCAGACCGTCCTCGCACAAAAACTGAAGGAGTTTGACGAAATCATGGGAAATGATTGGATCAACTCTGGCACTCCCTTCCCGATCCGAGGCTATGTAACAGGCCGCGAAGACCTCGCAATCAAAACAGCAAAGTTTCTACACGCCTCCGGAGTTGCATGTACAGCCGCTATGTATCCTACAGTCGCTAAAGGGTCTGCCATGCTTCGCTTCGCGATTTCTGTGCAACATGAAAGCAACGATTTTTACCGTTTGAAGAAAACGCTTCTTTCCCCTCAATATCTCAAAATCACTCAAGCAGGAGCATGCGCGTGATCTCCCCAACACTTTCCTACTCACAGCAATTGGCGGAAACACATCGCCATTATCTTAAGCAGTCCCAGTCAAAATCCACTGATTTCATAAAGGCAGAAGCCGTTCTCCGCTCCCTTTGCAATTCAGATCAGCCGATGCCGCATCTCGAGGGATACCCTGAGATTAGAAACGATGAAAACTTCATCGTCCTTCGGACCAGTGGAACTACAAGCCAAGCAAAGCTTAACCAGCATCCACTGAGTTTTCACGAAAACGTGATCGCCTGCGGCCTTGAAGCTATGGAAAGCCTTGGCATTACCGGTCAAAACCATACCAGCCTGATTGGAATCCCGGTTGGTCGATTGAGCGGCGGCTTTATTTTTTGTTACGAAGTTTGTCGACGTAAAGGCTGGTCGATCTTACCTATGGGCACCAACGATGACACTGCGGATATTGCGAATCTCATCTCTCAATACGGAGTCGACGTGGTCATCATGCTTCCCAATCTCATCGATGCAGTCTTCGTTGAACAGTATCTAGCCCAATTAACAACCGTTCGCCCCGTCCTTTACCTCGGCGAAATGCCGCCGACGGCTCTCATGAATAGAATGACTACTCTTTTTCCAACAATCCAACTCGCCCCTTTGCTTTACTCCTCCAATGATACCGGCCCGATCGGTTGCCCAGTTCGCGGAGAGAATCCTAATATTTATCGTGTCTTCGACAATATCGCACTCGAAGTTTCATTCGACGGTAAGGACTTTAGGACAGAAGGAACTGGAGAGCTCTTTGTCACCGTGCTGATGAGACATGACGCGCATTTAGTCCGCTGGAGGATTGGTGACGCTGGTAGAATCTGGCAGAATGAACAGAGCCAACGCTTTGTCGAACTGCACGGTAGAAGCAACCAGTCCCTCAAGTTTCAGATGGATCGTGCTGGATCCAGCTTCATTATCGAAAGAGATCAGGTCCTTCAGTGGCTGAACGAAGCTTGCGGCCAGCGCGTAGATGCCGAGAATGTTCAGTTTAGAGTTAACATGACTGAAAAGCTTACCCGCATCGAATTTCTATTGGCCGACGATAGTCAATGGCCGGATTTTCAGTCACTTGAAGCGGTTCTACTACGTACCTGTCCAGAGAAGTGGCGAAGTCGCTTGAGCACCGCGATAGTAAAGCGTTCGGACTTTACTCGCTCGCTTTCGGGAAAAGTTCCCTTCTTCACCATTCTTCGATCGGAGAACTGATCTATGTATAAACCTATAAATCAACGCCTGCTCACTCCGGGGCCGATGTCACTCAAAGACAATGTCAAAAATGCGATGCTTTGCGATCTCGGTTCACGAACCGAAGACTTTCGAAGAGTCTCGACTAGGGTTCAAAATAAGCTATTGCTTGTCGCTGGCGCCGAACGCACTCACGACGTGGTCATGTTGCCCGGCTCTGGAACTACGATGATTGAGGCTGTATTCTCATCTTTCTTGGATAGCCGCCACGAAGTCCTTGTTTGCATCAACGGAATTTACGGCAGAAGAGCCTTTGAAATACTTCAAACGCTTGGCATGAAAGCTCACGCCATCAATCAAGACTTTGGAAAAAGGATCTGCGTTGAAAGCGTTCGAAAAGCGTTACGCGCAAACCCGAAAATCACCCATCTCTATTTTGTCCACGTCGAAACAACATTCGGGATTCTCAATCCTTACAACGAGCTTCTCGCATTGGCCCGTGAAAATGGCTTGTTCAGTATCATTGACTCAATGAGTGCTTTCGGCGCAGAACCGGTCTCCGGCCTTCGAGATGGATATGATATTCTCATCACTTCCGGAAACAAATGCATCGAAGCCCCGCCAGGCGTTGCCTTCGCGTTTTTATCCAAGAGATTATTGGCGATGAATGACGTGATACCTCAAACTTACGCATTGAACCTCAAACACCAGCTGGCCACCTTCAAGGCAACTCAAGAATGGCGATTCACTCCTCCAACCCACGTGATTCAAGCTGTCGACGCAGCACTGGATCAACTGCTTCTAGAGGGCGTACATTGTCGCAAACAACGCTACGGAGCGATGGCGACGGAACTAGTAGATCGCCTGAGAACTGCGGGCTTTTTGCCGCTGTTACAGGAATCGGATCGGTTTCCCGTTTGTGTTAGTTTTTCAACGAAGTTTATTCGCTCTCAAGCAGATTTCCTGATCTTTTACGAACTTCTTGAAAAAAATGGCCTGCATATTTACGCAGCTATGGATTCAACCACGAAAAGTTTTCGGATTGGATGCATCGGCGCCATTGAGTCGAAGTGGATCGATAATCTCGTCGATTGCGCTCACGCCTTCAGCGCCCAAAAATCCGTCACTTGTTTTGAAATGGAAAAACTCGCATGACCTCTTCAATTTCTCTTCTTAAAAGGCGCACACCTCTTCTCCAGTTATTGGCGATTCTCTCCACCAACATCGGCAACGGGATGCAGATCATAGCCTCGGGAATGCTGCTTTACTCGAAAACCGGATCTGGAGTTGGATTCGGTTTACTTTTCGTTTTCGAATACCTCACAAGCTTCTTGTTCCAACTGTCGGCGGGCTCGCTCACCGACCGCGGCCACGCCAAAGCCAGCGCGTTTTATGCCGAACTGCTTCGAGGCATATTTATCTTGGTGGCTCTTATCCCATTAGCAAAGGGCCAAATTTGGGTCATCTTTCTGATTAGTCTTCTAACAAACTTACTTAAACCGTTCTACCGGACAGCAGGTTTCGCAATTGCTCCATTGATCGCTCCCGATAAGGACCTACTGACCTTTAACTCGCTTTCTTCCATGATGCTTCAAATCGGAGCACTGATCGGAGCGGGAGCTACGGGCTTCTTGCTTCTACGCTTCTCCCCTGTAGTAATCATAGGTATCAATGGAATTTCTTATCTCATTTCCGCATTTCTCATCGCGCTATCCGATGTTCCCGGTCAAACCGTACGTCTTCGCCTCCATGCGAATCGATTGGGAAACATGATGGCACATCTGATCAACTGGCGAATTTACTCGCAAGTGCTCAGCCCCATCGCAACCGAAATTCAGAGCGCCCCGTACCTCCCGGCCCCGGCCTTTTTTTGCCCCCCCCCCT
>CAZCBS010000061.1:0-15910 GCA_964496965.1 uncultured Bacteriovoracaceae bacterium | reverse complement strand
AAAACCTGGCGCAAGCTCGATCCATTCCGAAGGAGCCAGCTCGCACACTTGAAAACCCAGCTCACGACAAAAGCGAAGAATCTTCTGATCACGAGTTTTCTGATAGAGAACAGTGATCTTCGCTCGAACCGCCGCCGGAATCGACTTCAAAAGAGGCGGGCTGAAATGATCCGGATGCTCGTGCGAAAACCAAAGATGGGTGATTCGATTAAAATCCTCGGTCCGAAACACACTGGGCGACAACAAGCTCCATCCGTGATTGAACGCGGATCCCGAGAGCCAGGGATCGCAAATCAAACTCGCGCCGTTCGCCGACAGGATGTAGGAGGCGTGATTCACCCATTCGATTTTCATTAACGGATACGACCATTTTTTTGATATGAAATCAAGCAAACCTCTTGGGCCAAAAATGCGTAAAGTCACACTCCTCGCCTTCCTCGCTTGTTTTTTTCTTTTCAGGCCTTATCAGCTTCAAAACCCCGGAATTCTTTACGGCGGGGATGACCCTTCGTACTTTGCCTACTCGACCTCGCTGGTCTACGGCCAATATCCGCACTTCGAGAAAGAACTCGTCGAAGAAGGCGCAGTGCCACCTCTCGGTCGCATGGGAACCGGCTTGATGGCCGCTCCGTTTGTCGGTGCGTTCTCCCTTGTGGATCGAGTTCTTGGAAATCCGATCGTAGAAAAACGCACTCGCGAAAACGTACGAGACAGCTGGTCGCTTTTCGGCGCGGTTTTCGCTTCCGGGTTCTACCTTTGGATGAGCCTGGCGTTGCTCTATCTAGCGGGCACCCGACTCTATTCTTCAAGAATCGTTCTTTGGGGCCTGGCTCTGATGGTTCTTGCCCAAGGAGCCGGACTCTACGCTTATGTGCGGCCTGTTTTCTCGCATATCTACGAGCTCTTTCTTCAGAGCGCGTTCCTGTATCTTTTCGTTGCAGAAGCATTGAGCTCCCAGGGAAGTGGCGAGAAAATCCCACGTAAAAAACTGATCCCTCTTCTCATCGCCCTTTCCGCGTTCACCGTCCTCGTTCGTCAAAACAATATTCTTTACGCCGTTCTTTGGCCTGCACTGATTTTGGGAATGGATCAGGGCCGTCTCTCGTTCAAGCGATGGAAGTCAATGGGAGCAACCGTCTTCGGAGGTCTAGCGCTTTTTTGGGTTCTGAAGAATCATCCCTTTTGGCTTTCGCCCGAGAAGTATCTTCAAGTCAATGCGACGCATGACAGCGGATCGTTTCTTTTCGAGCTGCAAACACCGATTTATTATCTCACGCGACTCAAGCGAATCTTTTTCGGCCTCGACTGGGGACTGATTTGGACGGCGCCTTTCCTGTTGTTAGGGGTCGCCGGTTTGTTTTTTCGCAAGCTTCCATTTCGAAGAGAGCAGATCCTGATCGCTCTGCCGTTGCTTCTCAATCTTTACATCGTCGTCCTCTGGGGAGGACAAGGCGGTTGGTACGGCTATCGATATCTGATTTTCGCGGCCATGCCGGCACTCTTTCTTCCTCTTGCCGAAATGCTTCAGACTGCGGAAAAAAGAAATATCTGGCTGTTTCGAGGTATCGCTGCGTTCGCTCTCATTCCCGCTTTTTCAATGGCGCTTTTCGATGCGGCCCCGCATACCTCCATCGGCTCAGTGACCATCGAATTCAACGAGCCTAGCTTTGGTCACCTCACGTACCAGCTTTAGATCTGGACACAGGTTCTCGGGCATCCATTCAAATCGCTTTATTATCGGTGCACAACATGCCCCTCGTTTTTAGCGTATGCCGTGGTTCATGCGTTCGACTTTCTGAAAGCATTGCGCCCCGTTTTCACGTAGGCTTATCCTTCGTTTGAGATCCGAGTCGTCATTCAAACTCTGCTCTTATACGCGCTCCCAGTGGGTCTTTTTAGCGTTTGGAAAAAGCGCACTGAATAGACTGTGGCAAAGGATAATTCGCCGTCAGATCCCAATAAAACTCGCCTTTGCCTGGCCCAGGGCTGAGCTGCGAACGAGCTGTTAAAAACTCGAGACAAGGCTGATTTTTTGGAGTTTCCAGATATCTGACGTCCAGACGTTTCGCCTTTTGGTTCTGAGCAAAATGCGCGGCAACATGAAGCATGGTCTCTTCGACTTTGCGGCCCATGACTCGGCAACTCAGGATGAAGTCCACGATCTGGGCATTTTCACCGATGACCTCGACGCTCACGATTCCGGTCAAGCCAGCGTCTCCAAACTTGTCGGAGACACGGACTGTAAAAATTCCTCGCCCGCTTTTTTGCGACCATTCGAGAAGCTCCGTCTCGGTCATTCGCCGAGTCGAGAGATTCATTTGATTGGTCTTATTAAAAAGCTGCGCCGTACGTGCCAGATTCGCGCCGTCGAGCGCATCGACTTGAACTTGCATCTCGAGAGTCGCCAGCCACTCTTCGACCGATCCCACGCTCATTCGCGCGCGTTCGCGCTGTTTTTCCGTCGCGTACATCCGAGTACGCGCGCGATCCTCTTCGGTGATCACTGGATTGTCAAAACACGACAGCTGCATCAATGCATTCACATACTGTGTTTTATCCTCAGGCCACTCAGGAACCAAAACCTCAGGAAGCATGTCTCGAACCCGCGCTCGCTCGACCGGATTATCATCGATAAAAACAACCGATTGCAATCCGAGGTTCAACTCCTGCGCGAGATCAGCGATATTTTGAGCCTTATCGCTCCAGTTGATCCTCCATCCAGCGAAATCTTCTTGGACCAGCACCATCTCAGGATGCTGAGCAATGGCCTCGAACGCGACGCTCTCCGTGTTTTTGCTCACAATTCCTAAAACGATCCCGCGACGAGCAATCGACTTGAGCGCCTTTTGAAAATCGACAAAGGATTCTCCGACCGGATCATGCCCCCCGAGCCGCAAGTTTTGCCAACCCACATCCCCCACGATCCCGCCCCAGAGCGTGTCATCCAGATCGACAATGAGAAGTTTTCGAGCCTGGCCTTTCAATGCGCGAAGCGCCGCTTTGACGTCTTTAATCGCTTCTTTATAGACGTCGTTGCCAAACGGATTTTTGCTCATATACCAGAGCTTGGCATTCCATGCGCCTTTGCCGGCCGTCTGAAGCCAGCGCTGAGAATGGAGAACGAAAACCCCCGGTCGATCACTCAACGCCTCAGCCAAAAGAAGGTTCATTCTCATCAATGCGCTTGAGATTCCCATCCCGGGCTTGAGATCCAAAAGTCCAAAGCCACGATGGGGAACTGAAAGAGTCCATTGCGGAACAAGCAAAGTTTTCACATGAGCGGATGCGTGCCGAATCGCCTCGGCGAAAGCACGGACTTCGCCCAACAACGTTTCCATTTCGACCGACTCATACTGCAAAAGCTTGGCAAACGATGGAATCACCGCTTGCGGCTGAGTCCAGACTAAAGCCACATCTTTGCCGCTTCCCCAAGCCGGAGCGTTCATCAACGTCGGCAGAACCTGCCCGAACGGAGCGACCTCGACTTCTAACTCCGGAGAATCCAAATCATTCGAGAGATAACCCGCGAAAGTCTCAATATTGAAATCCGAAATCAGAAAAGCTTTCATGACGTGGAAAGCACCTTCTCAAGATAGACGACCAGAGTTCCGATGTTTCGCAACGGATTTTCGCCCGAGTCCCCTGCGAGCTGCTCGATAATGCTGATCGATCGATCAAACTCGGTCTCGATTCTTTGCTCGACTTGCGCGGCAAAATTGACCAACCCCAAAGAATCGAGCTGAGATCCCTCGCCGAAGAGAGCCGTTGTTTCGGATTTCTGCAAACGCTCCGCAGGCTTTCGTTGCAAATTGATCTCGTCAATTCCCTCAAAAACGATTTCCAAAATCCGATCACGCATTGCCGTACCATCCTGAAAAAAGCTCGCCATTGGTTACCCGACGGAGACCGCTTCGCTTCGACGCGTTCTCTAGAACGCTTTCGAGTTTTTCCCACTGCTGCTGCTCATCGATCTCCCAGCTGTGAAAATAAAGATGAGCGATCCCGCCTTGAGTTTCAACCTGTTCCAGAGCTCGCTCAAAATGACGAGCCCAGTCCCGTTCCATTCCAAATACGGAGACGAAATTTCGAGCTCCGGAAAAATTGCCCTCGATCAAAGCGTGCCTCAATTGAATCGACGGCGAATGCGAATACGCATGAGTGCTTACCCCCCAGTGAAAGGGATCTGCTGGAGCGTCATTGAGATTGAACATGCAGGTTCGAGCACCGAGAAATCCTGCCTTTTTGACAAGATGGGCCGTCTCGCGGGTATATTTTCCTTGAGGGTAGCAAAACGAAACGGTCGGCTTTCCTAAGAGATCATCCATCCACTTCTTGCCGTCAGAGATTTCGGCCCAAGCCTCGGACGATGACAAGCGTTTGAGCGGACGATGATTGTAAGTGTGACCGCCAATTTCAAATCGCTGCGAGAGGCGTCGAATTTCTTGAGGAGCCAAAACCTCTCTCTCGGGATTCTGCGCAGGAATATAAAACGTCGCCTGAAATCCGAAGCGATCCAAAAGCTCGGCCGCCTTCCAGTCCGAGGTGTGGCCGTCATCCACGCTGATTGTCAGATACCCTTTTGGCTTTTGGTTCATGATTCCCTCAATACGCCCTCACCTAAAGCGAAGCATCTCCATCGAGTCCCGCAGGATCCCACGCTAACGGACTCTCCATTTCTTGAGCCAGTACGCGATCGCGGGTCTTGTAAAAATAGAGCCAGGTCGGAAGCTTCCGGCGATAGGGCCTGAGAGCTTCGAGCATCGCTCTTTTTTCGGAACAAACTCCGATGCTTTCGAGCATATGAATACCCTGCTTGCGACATTTATTCAAAGCGTGTCCCATCAACGCCTCCAGATCCTGGGAAGCGACAGGCCCCGAAGCCAATGTCTGGAAGTCGATCAGGCGCATTCTTTTGAGAGAAAACGCAGGTGTGTCCTGTCGCTGAAAGATCGCGTAAGAACGCAGCCGCGAATTTTCCTCAATAGCCAGTATCCCCATTTTTCCGGAGCGAAGAGAGTGCTCAAAATGCCAGTTCAAATACTCTTGGGAGCGGTCGCGAAGAAGCCGTCCGGATCTCTGCTCTTTTAGTTTTTTCCAAAAATCATCAAACCGGGAATCAAATGACGAAAGCGAAATCACTTCGGCTTGCGGTAAGGGTTTCAATGGCTTTTTCTTCACTGCACCGAAAAGTCCGCTCACAAAGCCCAGGGGATACTTGAAAACGGAAGCAGCCGGCATCCCTTTTATTTTCAGAAGGCTTTCGGCAAAGCCGACGTGATGAGTGATCCAGAACAAAGAGCGATCAGATTCGCCTTCCGGCACTCTTCGCGCTTGAAGCGCCTCAAAAATTCGGCTCGCCTCGGCGTTTGCGGTTGTGTTGAGATAAAGATCCACGCCTTTTTGCGCAAAGTATCGGGTCAAAAGCAAAAGCGAATGCTTTCGACTCGACTCATCCACGACCCAAGAATGAGTCGCCGCCGCGATCAATCGCTTTCCGCGAAACTCATAAGCCAGCGGAATATTGCCCAGATACCCCACGACTTTCGCCTGATCGTTCTCAAGCACCCAGCCAATCGGCCAGGTCTCGCGGCGTTCCTGAAAAACCGGGTTTTTCTCCCAGAGATGCCGCCACTCCTCAGGACTCTTGGTCTCAAGCTCGTATCTGGAAACCAAGGGACCGATTTGATCGTAATCGCTTAACCGCGCTTCACGAACTCTCACACGGCTTCTCCAAATTCTCGCGAAAGCTCGCGAAGCTCTTCGGAGAAGCGATCAATCTGAAATCTCTTTCGAAGAATTTCTGTCTTCATTTGATCTGGAAGCGGCCGAGCGACGCATTCTCGAATCGCCCTAGCAAAAGCCTGAGAATCTCGCACCTCGGCACATTGGCCCGGAAACTCCTTTTGCGAAAGCCACTGGACTGAACGCTGATCCGACATCACGCAACGACGCCCTTGCGCGAAACACTCCAGAACAAAAGTCGGTAAGATCTCATTGCAGATCGAAGGAAGGACTCCGATGCGCGACTCCCGGATCAACTCCAGAACCCGTTCGCGCGGCACAGCCCCTAAGAGCTCGACCTGAGTATTTTTGCCCATGCGAGACTCGAGCCAAGCTTTCTCAGGCCCATCCCCTACGATTCCAAGTCGCAATTCCGAGAGATGATCAAAGGCCGCAAGAAGCTCACGCAATCCTTTTTCGCGAGAAAGCCTTCCAGCAAATAAGACATCATAACGAAACACCCGGGGCTCGACCGGCTCAGCTCCGTTTTCCACGGGATTGAGAATATGAACGACTTGGCTTTCAGGTACTCCCCAACGAATGAGCTCATCGCGAATATAGGGGGATGGAGCAACAAAACGCCGAACCGCGCGCCGGTAAAGATCGCCCAGCTTCATCTCTGTCATCGCAATCGAATGATAAGCGCTCTTATGCCACTCAGAATTGCAATTATGGACCAGCGGCCGCCACGCGACCTTCGAGTGAAAACATGCCCGACATTCCTTTTCATCTCGAAGCGCTAAGCCATTGGTGCAAAAGAATCGATGATTGTGAACCGTCATCGCCAGAGGGACCTGCTCACGAATCACCCAACGAAAAAACGCAGGGCCGAGCGTGGGAAACGAATTATGAACATGAAGATAAACAGGGCGCTCATTCTTCCACACATCTGCCAACGCCTGAGGAACCGAATCCGACCCAAGAGAACGAGCGATCTCACTCAACGACAGCAGTCCCGGAGCTCGGTTCTCCGGAAAGAAAACGGGCATCAGACCGATCCGTCGATAAGCTTCAGCCAGAATCTCGACATGAATATCTTCGCCGCCTCGATGCTCGTAAGGCACGTGAACAATGAGGACTTTGCGACTCACTCAACACGCTCCGCGATCTGTTGAAAGGTCGATTGCAGCAAGGGAATTCCTACAATCAAAAGTGCGACGAGAGGCCTTAAAATCACTGTATCGAGCGTCACGCTGGTGAGAACCAGAAAAACGATCACCGAACGCTGGTACGCGTTCCAGCTGCTCCAACGGCGTCGAACGACATGAGCCAGGACAAAGAGCATACCTCCCAAAAGCAAAAGCCCGCCGCGATTGAGAAGAAAGATATAAGAATCATCGACATTATACTGATTAAAGCCCATCCCGAAAAGAAGGCGATCCCAAGCGCTAAAGGCTGCATCGACGTAAATCTTCCAAGGTCCGAGTCGGTACGTTAAATTTGCGATCTTATTCTCGATAAAATCGGACCGACTCGAGAGAAGCGGCAAAGCAAAAGCCCCCACCGCGACTGTACTGAGCAAAACGCTCGTTGCGATCCGCGGCCAGCGAGAAAGCTTGCCGCCAAGAACGCTCAAAAACACGCTCGCGAGTGAAGTGGCGGCTTTCGCCAAACCGGCTCCTACGTACGCTGCGCCAAATACGAATGAGCGCAAGGATCGTGATTCTCCTACCCCTCCAGCAACCAGAAGCGCGCCCAATCCCAACGCCGCTCCTGCCTCGTTCGGAGATCTAAAAGGACCGTAGACTCGGCCAATCCAAGGATAAGATTCTGGAACATAACCAAAGGCGTGGCCAAACAAAACCGCAAGCGAGGGACTCAGCTTACAGGCCACCATGATCAGCGCTGCCCATCCCATTGAGAATGCGAGCACCCAGGAGAGCGCGCGAACCTCTCGTTCACGAAAAGATCGGAACGCGACGGCTACGCCGGCCCAAAACCAGACGAGAAATCGAAAAGCAATGACTCCCTCGCGCATCGGACTAAAAGCATCACCCTCTCGAAGCTCGATCGAAAGCGTTTGAAGCTTTGGACCCAGCGTGGGTCGCATACTGCCATGAGCCCAACAAATCCCGGCCACTCCCAATGAAATCACCAGCCATGGAAGAATCCGCCAGCGAACAGCCGGATTTTTGAGATGCTGAAGAAGAAGAACAGGTACCCAAAGAAAAAACCAAAGATCCCCTAGAAACAGGCTGCGATTGCCAACCATCAGAGGCGGAGCAAACCATGACAGAAGCAGCTGCAAAGCGAGAACGCCATAAAATGAAAGAAACATGCTCTGAGCCGCCTGCCGCCCAAGCAGAAAAAGGAAAAGCGAGTTTGTGTATAAATAACGTCGCCAAAGACGACCTGGCTCCTGCGTCAATCGATAGAGCCACTCGAGTCCGTTCTTTTGCATCCACATCGGAGCTCTTGATTTATTTCCAGCCAAAAAATCGTAGGCAGCTCCCACTCCAAAAAACAAAGTACTTGGAGCAAGCGGGCTCACCGCTCTCATCCAGAGCTCCTGCTTAGGAGCCCCCAGCCCCACCCACACCACGGCAGGAGGTCTTCCACCAGGGCAAAGCTCAAGAAACTTGAGCCAGTCTTCACGGGCGTTTTCCGCCGAAAAGAATCTCATCGGAGGACTGTAGCAGACCGCTCGAAATCCCAGCTTTTCCGCCAGAGCTTGCCCTTGTCCCGGAGCGCCTCCGATCATTCCATGTATCTCTTCGGAAGTTTTCTCGAGGTAGGCCTTCATGAAATCGGGGCCGCAAACCCGCGAAGCAATTGGGCCGTCTCCCCATTGCGAAGCCCAAACTAAGGGCACTCCGTCGGCAACAGCGAAAGAAGCGCCGTTGAGAGCGCCGCGAACTTCCGAATTCCAGTGAGATTCGATCAAATTGTGAACATTCGCAAAGCAAACGTACCCTCCCTCGGCTTGAGCCGAGCGCTCAAGGCATGCCTTCAGCGCTTGTTCAAAGCCAAGACGAGAAATATTCACACCAAGGATGGGGGTCGTTTCCATATAAGGCTAGCTGGGCTCCGGAGTCCATCACCTTGCCTGAGAAGCTCCTCGAATACAATGGCCTAGCACACCAGATCCCGTTTGCCTTTGGAGAGGACTCCGAGTTACAAATTTCTCAAACGATATGGAAGAAGCAGGAACGACGACACTCGGGATCAAAAGCTCTCATGCGGGCTCTCACGCCCTGAACGCCCCTGCGAGCGAGCGTCTTCTTCGTTCTTATTTCGGTAGGTTAATCACCTTCACGCAGATTCTTTGCGACTTTCTGATCGTTTTTTCCTGCTATCTCGGAAGCTATTGGCTCTATACCTCAGGACTCGGCCGTCATTCGCCTCAGTCGTTGCCCGAGTTCGTCACGCTTTCTATCGGAGCCGGCGTTCTCTATGTCCTGATCTTCGATCGCGTCGGACTCTATCGCCGTGAAATCAGCCTTTTGAACGTAAAAGAACTGCGAGGTATTTTCCGAGCAGGGTTTTACTCCGCTACGGCTGTTCTGAGCGCTTCGTTTTATATTCGAAGCTTGGACCTTTCTCGAATCACGCTCACCATCGCCATTCTGATTACCCCTGTCCTGGTCTATTTGCAGCGTCAGCTCTTTTACCGAATTCATATTCTTTTCCATCAACGCGGCTGGTCCCAAGAGCGCGTCTTGATTTACGGCGCGGGAGCGATTGGAATCCATTTAGCCAAACGCATGTTCGAAAGCCCCGCGCTTGGCCTGTATCCGATCGGCTTTTTGGACGACCACAAACAGGGTCAAACGGTGACCTGGAAAGGCTTAGGACCTAAGCAAGGCTTGCCAGTCCTAGGAGACGAGAACTTGTTGCATGACTTGACAAAGCTCCACGTTCACCAAGTTTTTATCGCTCTGCCCTCCGCGACTTTCGAGCGAAATCAAAAGCTCGTCGAATCCTGCGTCACCGCGGGCGTTAATTATGCGATCGTCCCAAACTCCTACGAGAAGTTCATTCAGCATGTCGAGATGTTCGAGATCGGCGGAATTCCGGTTGTTCGCAGACGCGAGAATCACGTCAGCATCTATTATTTGGTCCTGAAACGGCTGGTGGATTGGGCTCTCTCGACCTTCTTCATTATCGTGCTCTCGCCGCTGGTCGGCATCATCGGCCTAGCCATCAAGCTCGATTCCAAAGGCCCCATCATTTTCAAGCAAAAGCGCGTCGGTTTAAACGGGCGGCAGTTCTCGATGTACAAATTTCGCAGCATGCATCAAGACGCTCCAAAGTATGCCTATACTCCGAGCAACCCCCACGATCCTCGAATCACGCGCGTGGGCCGCTGGCTCAGACGCACAAGCCTGGACGAGCTGCCGCAGATTTTCAATGTCTGGCGCGGCGATATGAGCCTGGTCGGACCCCGGCCGGAGATGCCGTTTATCGTGGACACTTACTCTCCTTTGCAGAGACGCAGGCTCGAAGCAAAGCCGGGAATCACTGGCGTCTGGCAAATCAGCGCGGTGCGTGGCGAGCCGATTCACCAAAACATCGAATACGACCTCTTTTATCTTGAGAATCGCTCGGTGCTCTTGGATCTTGCGATCATTGTGAAAACGATTCTCTCCGTCATTCGCGGAGTCGGAGCTTTCTAAAAATGGATATCCTTCACTCGAAAAGCAAAATCTTCGTAGCAGGCCATCGTGGGATGGTTGGATCAGCGATCGTTCGTCGACTCAAAGCGGAAGGGTATTCCGAAGTCGTAACACGCGCGCGCGCGGAACTCGATCTTCTCGATCAAAGCTCCGTGAACAAGTTTTTCAGAGACCAGCGGATCGATGCGGTTTTTCTTGCGGCCGCGAAGGTCGGAGGAATCCATGCGAACAACACGCAGCAAGCGGATTTCCTCTACCAAAACCTCATGATCGCCGGAAATACGATTCACGCTGCTGCTGAAAACGGCGTGAAAAAGCTCCTTTTTCTCGGCAGTTCTTGCATCTATCCCAAGATGGCTCCGCAGCCGCTTCAAGAGTCGAGCCTTCTCACCGGAGCGCTCGAGCCGACCAACGAAGGCTACGCCATCGCGAAAATCGCAGGCCTCAAGCTCTGCCAGATGTACCGCAGACAGTACGGAAAAAACTTCATCTCTGCGATGCCGACCAATCTCTATGGCCCAGGCGATAACTTTCATCCGCTGAATTCGCATGTGGTGCCCGGAATGATGCGCCGGTTTCATGAAGCCAAGCAGAAAGGCTTGAGCGAAGTCACCGTTTGGGGTAGCGGAACGCCGATGCGCGAATTTCTCCATGTCGATGACCTTGCTCAAGGCCTGGTGCTTTTGATGCGGAACTACGAGTCCGAAGAAACGATCAATATCGGCACTGGCGAAGACTGCACGATTCGAGAGCTTGCCGAGATGATGAAAGAAGTCGTCGGCTATTCGGGTCGCATCGCTTTCGACACATCCAAGCCGGACGGTACACCAAGAAAAATTCTCGATGTAAGTCGAATTCGCGCCTTGGGCTGGAAACATTCCTACTCACTGCGCGAAGGATTGCAGAACGCTTATCACTGGGCACTCGAAAACAGGGCCCTCGAAAACGGCCCTATTGAAAGGAATTAAATCATGCCCAAACTTTCAATCATTGTACCTGTCTATAATGAAGAACGTCAGCTTGCCGATGTCATCGACGTTTTGATGAAATCTCCTTGTCCACCGAGCGTTGAGCGCGAATGGATCTTTGTCGACGACTCATCAAAAGATCAGAGTTTGCGAATTTTGCACGAGCTTTCGAAAAAACACGGCTTTCGAGTGATCGAGCAAAAGCCCAATCAGGGCAAAGGAGCCGCGGTCATTCGCGGCTTTCAAGAAGCGACTGGAGAGCTGGCTTTGATTCAGGACGCTGATTTCGAATACGATGCAAACGACATCCCAAGCCTTCTACAGCCCATTCTCGACAACAAAGCGGACGTAGTCTACGGCAGCCGGTTCAAGAAAAACGCCCCTCAAGTCCATCGAACCTATCACTACTTTGTAAATCGTTTTCTCACGGTTCTCAGCAATTTGATGTCAGGCATTTATCTGACTGACATGGAAACCTGCTATAAAGTCTTCAGAACCGAAATCGTTCGCTCGATGAATCTCCAGTCGCGACGATTTGGGATCGAGGTCGAGCTGACCGCATATCTCGGCAAGATTCGCGCACGGATCTATGAATTGCCGATTTCATACTACCCCCGCACTCGCCTTCAAGGGAAAAAGATTAACTGGAAGGATGGAGTAGCTGCCCTTGGGCATCTGATCCGCTTCAACTGGATGACATCCTATGAGGAAGCATTTACGGCTTTGCCGGACCGATACTCCCCCGCTCCGAAGGCTTCTTCAAAACCCGCGCATCTTAGCGTTTAAGCAGGGTGTGTCAATTAGGTGTTTAAGAAGGCCGCTCGGCAGGTCTCGCCTTGACTTCACGGCGGCGCTCTGGGATCACTGGGGAATCATATGAAAAAGGCTTTGATTACCGGAATTACCGGACAGGACGGATCCTATCTCTCCGAGCTTCTTCTCGAAAAGGGATACGAAGTCCATGGCATCATCCGCCGCTCGAGCTCCTTTAATACGGATCGCATCGATCACTTGTATCGGGACCCGCATTACAAGGATGTGCGCCTTCGTCTTCACTATGGCGACCTCTCGGATTCGACAGCGCTCAATCGCCTGCTTCGCCAAATCAAGCCAGATGAAATTTATCACCTCGGCGCGCAAAGCCATGTTCGCGTCAGCTTTGATATCCCAGAATACACCGCCGACGTGACCGGCTTGGGAGCCATCCGAATTCTGGATGCAATTCTCGACTCCGGCATCGACACTCGCTTTTACCAAGCTTCGAGCTCTGAAATGTACGGCAAAGTCCTCGAAGTGCCTCAGAAAGAGACCACCCCATTTTATCCACGAAGCCCTTATGGCTGCGCGAAAGTCTACGCCTATTGGATCACTGTCAACTATCGCGAAGCCTATCAGCTTCACGCATCGAATGGCATTCTGTTCAATCACGAGTCTCCCCGTCGCGGCGAAACCTTCGTCACCCGTAAGATCACCCGCGCATTGGCCAGAATCCTTGCCGGTAAACAAAACGAGCTTTTCTTAGGAAATCTCGAAGCCAAGCGTGACTGGGGTTACGCCAAGGACTACGTGGAAGCCATGTGGCTCATGCTTCAACAGCCCGAGGGAGACGACTACGTCATTTCCACTGGCGAAACCCATTCGGTTCGCGAATTCCTAGACATCGCCTTTGGAATGATCAACCGCGATTGGAACGACTACGTTCGAATCGATCCTAAGTATCATCGTCCTACCGAAGTCGATTTACTCATCGGAGATTGCTCTAAAGCCAAGAAAAAATTGGGATGGCAGCCAAAGTGCAGCTTCCGTGAACTAGTTCAGCTCATGGTCATTGCAGACTTGAAGCTGGAAGGGCTCGATCCTCAAAAATATGTCCGAATCTAATATTCCAATGGCCTCCGCATTGCCCCAATCCATGTCGCCTTCTTTCGCTCAGGCAAATGATCGCTATCAATGGATGGCGCGCAATTCATATTATTACGACGACCTCAAAAGGCTCTTTAGCTTTCATGTCGAAAAAAGCGCGCGCGTCCTTGAAGTCGGCTTCGGAACCGGTCACATGCTTCAAGCCTGTGCGCCCGCGAAAGGTTTCGGTCTCGACCTATCCCCTACCGTCGCAGAAGAGGCCAAAACACGTTTTCCATCTTTTGATTTTGCGAGCTGGGACGGAAACAGTCAGCTGCCGGCTTCGGTGACCGAAGCGTTTCCAAATGGGGTCGATTACATCCTATTGGTCAACTCGATGGGCTTATGGGGAGATATTCAGCGGGCTATCGGATACCTTAAGCCGATTTGCCATAAAGATACTCGCGTTATCGCTTGTTATTACAACTTTCTTTGGGCGCCCATCTTCTCATTGGCTCAAAAAATCGGCCTGAAAATGCCTCAGCCTTCGGCGAATTGGCTTTCCGCTGACGATGTCGCGAACCTTTTCGACATTTCCGGCTTCCGCACGATCAAATCGGGTTATCGCTGCCTCATTCCCAAGAACCTGGGTCCGATTTCTTCTTTCGTGAATCGAATCTTGGCCCCCCTTCCCTTTTTTAATTGGATCGGGTGCACGCACTTTGTCGTGGCAAGAGCTCAAGCAACGATTCCACGCAAAGACCTGCTTGTATCGGTCGTCATTCCGGCGCGCAACGAGCGAGGCAACATCGAATCCGCCGTTCGACGGATGGCGAAAGTCCAGGACAACAGCCTCGGAGAAAAATACGAGATTATTTTCGTCGAAGGCAACTCCACGGACGACACCGCTTCCGAAATTCAAAGAGTGATCGCATCGACAGACATTCCTAAGCCTTTCCCGGTTTCGTTCTATCGCCAGACCGGAAAGGGAAAAGGAGATGCGGTTCGCCTCGGATTCTCAAAAGCAAAGGGCGATTTGCTTTTGATTTTGGATGCCGATTTAACTGTCACTCCAGAGGACCTCCCTCACTTCGTTGAAACCTATTGCGACGGACATGGCGAGTTCATCAATGGCTGCCGCCTGGTTTATAAAATGGAAAAAGAAGCGATGCGGCCGCTCAATCTCCTCGGAAACAAATTCTTCAGCTGGGCATTCACCTGGCTCCTCGGCCAACGCTTTAAGGACACTCTTTGCGGTACCAAAGTCGTCAGCCGCAAAAACTATGATCGCATCGCTCGTGGCCGCGAATATTTTGGAGACTTCGATCCATTCGGAGATTTCGACCTTCTCTTCGGGGCATCCAAGCTCGATCTCGAAATCACCGAGGTCCCCATTCGCTATAAAGAGCGCACCTATGGCGAAACCAACATCAGCCGATGGAAACACGGATGGCTTCTTCTAAGGATGTGTATTTATGCGATGGGGCGCATTAAGTTCGTTCCTTAAAGACCCTTGGGTTCTCGTCAACCTCGCATTACGCCTCGTCTTATGGGCGATTGTTTTGCGTACCCATGGTTATCTTCAAGACGACTCCAACTACTATCTCGAGAATGCCCGAACAATCTGCGAAGGCGCGTGGGGTGGAGACTCCTTACGCACTCCGATGTACGGCTGGTTACTTTGCGCCTCTACTTTCTTCAAACTCGGGCAGATCGAACTGACGCTTTTCCTGCAAACGCTGGCAGTCTGGTTTTCTGGCCTAATCCTCTATAAAAGAAATGATCGTTTGCCGGCCTTTCTTTGGCTTTTCGATCCTGTGCTCTTAGCCTACAGCAATCTGGTCATGACGGACGCATTGTTTGCGTTAGCGATTTTAGGCTTGGCGCATTCAATCCGAGCCGGCCTCAATAGCGAACACTCAAAGCTTCGTCCTTGGCTATGGGTCGGGCTCTGCTCAGGAGTGGCCATCTTGCTGCGACCGATCGGAATGCCGTTCATCGTCGTCACATGGGCCGTTCTTGCGGTTTTTTTGGCCTTAAAAAAGATAGCAGCAAAGCCATTCGCCTTTTCGACAGCCGTATTGCTACTCGTTCTTTCTCCCGTTCTTTTTTGGAACTATTCACAATCCCATCGATGGTATCTGGCGAATCAAGGCGGAGGCTGGATTCAAAGCGTTGCAGGAATTGTTCAGTATCGTGGTTCAGGACTCGATTTTATAAAAGCTGAAATCCGCTGGCACGACGAGCACCCAGGAGCCGGAAATTCAGAAGCTTTTGAAACTCTGAAACAGCACTGGCCCTCTTGGATGTTGATGTCCATGCAAGGAATGGCGCGAGTGCTCTTTGGCAATATCAATACCGAATACACCGCCATTCTGACGGGACAAGTCCCCCTGGGACCGGGCTGGTTTAAGGAAGGGACAGAAAACTCTCCCAATCGCGTCAAAGGAATGGGGGTAGTATTTTGGGGCATCGGCGCTCTTGGATCTCTCATTTTCGCTTTCGCCGTCTATTTCATTTTTATATCGAGGATATATAAAGCTAGGTCCTTGCTTGACTCACGATCGCTGCTTTTGCTCGTTTGGATTCTGATTTCGGCCGCTGTATTGGTAGCGGTGCCCCAAGTCTTTGACGATATTCGCTTTAGAGTCCCTGTCTGGGCATTGCTAGTTACCTGCTTGACGCTGGTTCCAATCAAAAAAT
>CAZCBS010000060.1:13149-15916 GCA_964496965.1 uncultured Bacteriovoracaceae bacterium | reverse complement strand
AGAAAGCTCACTGAATGGAAACCCTGGGTCTTCTCCCATTGTTTTAGAGTTTTAGCTTTTGCTTCTTTTTGATTGGAGCTATGGGTCGAGTTGTAAGTGTATAGATCGGGCCCGACGTAATAGCTGGACTCTGATTCGTATACATTGCCTTCTCAGATTCCTTCAAGACCGTTGTCTTCGCCTCGGTTGGTCATTTCATAACTGCCGATCACTTTATCCTTATCCGATTTTTCCAAGTGAGATGCAGAATCGCAGGAGTACTCGCATGTCCATTTGCGATGAACTCTTCTCCCTAAAATGCCGTTGGTCTCGTTGAAAAGCTGATAGTCCTTGCGACCGGTAAAAGTGCAGCTGCAAGTTACTCGCTCCGATCCGCTCTTGAACTCAAGAGCGCTTGAATTTGAAATCGCGACGACCGAGGCAAGCGTAACGAAAAAGACGAGCAGAAGCTGATAAGATTTTCGCATATACGTTGGTGTTCGTTTTCTCATGTTAATCGTGGTGCCTCTGCATTAAAGCAAGACGCGAGCCGAGCACTATAAAAAAAATCGCGCTGAATTGAAGAGCAAATCCGTGCAGTTGAAAGACAGAATGTCGCTAACGACACAGCGGAATTCGTTAAAAACAGCGACATTTGTCGATTTTTTTTGCTATATTTTTTAGATTTTAAAAATCGACATCCCGGCGCCGGGAAAAATACGGCTGACAATCTCACTCTGCGCTGTGGCGCGCACAATCGTTACCGCGCGGAGCGAATGGGCCTATGAGGGGTCGATCGATCCTACCCAAGATCCTTCCGGATTAAAAAACGTTTTCGTTCTCTTTATCTTTTGCAGGAAATTGAGACGATGACTCACCCGAAGCAGCGGGAGTTGTGGGCGCTGCCGGAGCCGTTGGAGGAGGAGGTGCCGGTGCCTGAGCGGGCGCAGGAATTTGAGCAGGAGCTTTTGCCGGCGCTCGGTTAGCACTCGATTCCTTGCGCTGTTGCGCGAGCTCTTGAGCATACTGCATCGTGTCAGATACTTCAGCATCTGCAGCAGTTTTTTCCGGAGCTTTGACTGGAGGAGGAGCTGCCGCTTCCAGTTTTTCATCCTGTTCGATTTTGTTTCCCGGAAGCACCGTGGAATCAGGAATCGAGTTCCCGATCTTGTATTTGTCGATGATGCCCGCTTTACGCGCCTCTTCGAGCGTTAGGTTCGATCGATCATCGACAGGAACCTCGACGTCCACTAATTGACTGCTCATCTCGGGTGCTAGCTCGACTTTGCGATAAAAATAAAGATCGGCCAATCGCCGATAGTCGCGGATCGCCCATCGAACGTATCGCGAATCCTGAAACTCGAGCATAAACGCGCGAGCTACGGGCACCAAGTACTCGTACGTCGCCACGATGCGTTTTTGCTTTTCATCGACAAAGTCGTCTTTGCTCAGTCCTTCTTCGAGCTCAAGAATGCGCGAATAGAAACACCAATGATAAGCCGCCGGATTGCGGCTCACCAGCTCGCGGACTCCAAGCGCACGCTCCTCAATGCTCTTGGTCTTTTCATTCAGCGCCTTAAACTCGTCGTCGCACTTCGCCATGGTTTCTCGCGATGGGGCCGACTTGTCAGTAAAGAGCAGCTTGATCTCGCTCGTCATGTATCCTGCGGGATGAGGCAAATACGCGTAGTCTGGCACAGCCACCTCTTTTGGAGGCGCTGGCGGGACGATCGTCGACGTCGAGCTGCAGCCCGCCACCCCGAGCCAGGTTCCTCCGGCGCCAAGTGCAAGCGTCAGCCATCTGACGGACATCATGTATTTACGAAGACTCGCTTTCATCTCCTCTTTCTCTCGGCAATTTGTTCCTAGATCGTGAGCGGAATTAGCGGAGAAAATGCAACCGTGTCCAAAAATACGCACTTTTTTTATTAAGACCTGGCCCAGAACTCCGAAGAGCAAGTGAGGAAGGAGCCTCAAGTGCGCAGTCTATTGAATAGGACAAAACGAATTCGCCGCTTCACTGCCGCATTGGCCGTTGCTCTCGCGCTTACAGCAGGAGCTCATTCTCCATTGGCTTTAGCCGCAGACAACGACTCGAAAACCAGAAACTTCTACGAAGTACTCGAAGACGTTCTCTCGGATTTCGAATACGACTTGAAAAATGGCAACGTCCAAGGACTGAAAGACCTGGCCGTACGCAATATCGCGACGAGCGAGAATGTGCCGCCATCGTTTCGCAGCCATCTTGAGCTTTTGGTGAGCGAACGCATTCTCAAGACAAGCAAGACCCGCGTGATCCAATGCCTCTCATGCCGCTCCAAGAGAACCCAGCTCAACGGCGACAAAGTCGTGGTCAGCTCCACGGACACCAATCCCGTCGAGCTCTCCCGTATCGCTAAGGAGAACGGAATCCTCCATTTCATGGACATCGCGTTCGCCTACCAAACTTCCGGAATGCTTCTTTCGCTTCACGTGACCGATCCTGAGCAAGGCACGATCATCTGGAGCAAGACTTATAACTCAGAGACTTCGCGTTCATCCGCCGTGCGCCGCGGAGTGGACTATAGCCAGATCGATGACTCGCGCAAACAAGCCGAGTACGTCCCTACCGTTCAATATCGATTATCTTTCCTTTATTTATCTGAACCGAACGTCGGCAAACGCACGGGCCGGGCGGGATTCGGATTCCGTACGGTTGACGTTTACGAAAATCGCCAAAAAGAGGTGGGTTTGAGACTGAACATTTTGAAAAACGTAACCGGCCCTTCAGCCTCGCACACAAACACGT
>CAZCBS010000060.1:2887-13139 GCA_964496965.1 uncultured Bacteriovoracaceae bacterium | reverse complement strand
AAGAGGTGGGCTTCGAGCTCGACATTCTGAAAAACGCATCCGGGCTCGTCAGCTCGTCCACAAGCACTGTCGACTTATACTCCGGCGTCAACGCGACTCTGCTTTTCGTGCACGGCTGGAACTTCATCGGAGAAGAAGAGAACTACAACCGCCCGCGCGGAAGCCTGATGCTCGGGCTCGGCGGAACCTACTCTTCCGGATTCTTGGGAGGTTTGGTTCGCGCCCAGTACGAATGGCGCCTCGGGAAGAGTTACGCGATCTCGCCCACTCTGGGATATCGCCCAAAGTCCACGGCTTTTACTTCGAACAGTTCGGCAGGAACTGTAGGCGGCATGGAAGCGGGAATTGGAATCAGCATTTTATTTTAAAAGGAGATAACGACGTGAAACGGACGACGATCAAAAACGCGATCATGATGACAGGAGCACTGGCTCTTGCATCGTTTTCGTGCGTCGCCTGTTCAAGCGTTAAAGGCATTTTTGCCGCAGATTCATCCAAAGACGCCGCAAAGCCGATTTCCAATCCGTTTGGCGCCTACGACGCCAACTCCCTCAATGATCCCGCTGACAGCATGATCTTCCGGTCGAAAAACGGAAACAAGGCTGTCGAAGTCGAGTTCCCTCGAGCCAATCAAGGTGTCACGGATTTTGTGATTCCCGCTCCAAACCAGAACGGTGCTTCGCGCTCGCTCGCATCGCAAGCAGACGAGGGCAATGACACATCTGAAAAAACTCCGCCAAGCAACGCTTATGCGACACAAGCTCCAACCGCGTCCGATCATGAGCTGACTCGCGAATTTTCAAAAGTTCCTTTTGAAGAGGAACAAAAACGAAGTGAAATCGAAAAAGGCTTGGGCCTTGTTGCGGCAAATGAAGTCACTCCGGAACGCCAGCGAAGTTACCTTGCTTCGTTGGATCAGGTCAAGCAGCTCTATCGAACAGGTCGTTACGAAGCGGGTTTGATCGAAGTGGATTCGATGATTCGAGACTTCCCAACCGATCCAAAGCTTCATGAAATGCGCGGCACGCTGCTCGATCGATTGGGACGGAGAGATCTTGCCCTGAAATCCTGGGGCCAGGCGCTTCGCTTCGATCCGAAAAATCAATCCCTGCGGCGCTTTATTGAGCACCGTGGTGGACGAGTTCCCGCCGCAGAGGAGAACAAATGAAGCAATTCATCATTCTTCTCATGCTCCTCATGATCACGACGACCGCCGCGCTCTTTTCCGACCGCGCAGAGGCCGGAAATACACTTCCGGGCGCCGCGACGGTTCGCGAAACGGTTCAAAAGACAACCGAAGCTCAAATCCGCCGATTAGTTGATCCGCTCCTCGACAAGTACTGCCGCGATCAATGCAAGCTGCTTTCGGTATCTGTCCAAGTTGATCTCAATGTCCCAGAAGCCTCGGCCCCCGGTTTTGATGAACCGCCACCGGTCGGTCCAGACTCGCTTGCGCCGACCTCGGCCAAAATGAAAATTTTGATCGCGGACAAAATTGGAGCGGTTTCCCGCGGAAAATTAATCGAGCTGATCCAGCGTTATCTCGACACGCTGGACTATCCGGTCACGGTCGATACCGACGTCGTTCATTTTCCGGATCCAGCGGGATCCGAAGGTAAAATCGCCGATCTTCGCGAAAGAATAGCCAAGAACTTCGAAAGCACCGTCAACTCGTTGATCCAACAGTTTTGCCCAGAGCAATGTCTCTTCACGGACTTCAATTTAAAGACCGAAGTCGTCAATGGCGAGGAAGCGCAGTACGCGGCGCCTGGCGAGTTCACTCAAGAAGGCGACATCGCCATCAAGATCAAAGAAATCGGTGGCACGCTCTTGATCGACGAGTCTTTGAGCCCCGAAGAGCGCAACAACGTCGTTGAGATGATCAAGCTCAAAACCAACTCATTCAAAAGAGTCGCGTTGAACTCCAAAACACTTCGATTCCCAAGACCTTCCGCCACGATGGGCAATGGCCTTGTCGGAGCCTATGGTACCCTCGACGCTGACGGAGTCGCCGTTAACGGCAAGCGCGGCCTTTCAAGCGAGAAAACGAACCGTGAAGATTTAGAACATAAGAACAGCACGCAGACGAACGATTCCCACTCCAAGAGCCTCGACTCGCGGCAACAGAACGAGAAATCGAACAGTTCGTCGACGAACGAGCAAAACTCGACCGCGGCGACTCAAGCCAATAACACGAGCAATTCAAACTCGAATGACATGAAGAAAGAGCGTTTCGAGCACTACGAGAAAATCGAGCGCGTCGAAAACGGCGACGCAGTTCATGCCGAGCTTCAAAACTTCAAAGTATACGGACTGATCTTTGGATGCTCCGTTCTCTCCCTCCTGATCTTCATCGCGATCGCAGGCATGAGACAACGTCATGCGATCGTCGCTAGCCCTGGAAGTCCTTCGACGAACGCGCAGCTGGGAGCGCGCAAGTCGGCGCTTTCGGATGAGCTCGGAGACGAAGTCAAAGGCCCGAGCGAGACGACCGCTACCCTTTCTCAAAGACTTGAGATCCAACGCCTGACCGATGAGCTGGTCGAGGTCTTTTCACACCATCCTCGTGTCGCAAAGTATGTCTTTACTCGCGTGATCACCGAAGACGGAATCGAAGTGACCGCTCTCTATCTTCATATTTTCGGCGAAAGCATCGTCATCGACATGCTTCGTGACCCAAGCCTTCAAGGCGACATGAACGAGCTGATGGAATATTATGCTCGTACCACGATCGATTTGAAAGAAGTCGAGCGTCTCGACCTGCTACGCAAGCTGCATCAGCGAACCGTCTCGGGCAAGCTCGCCGTCATCGGAAATCGCTCGTCGAATCTCTTCGACTTCTTGGCTGAAATGGACTCCACGCAGGTTCTCGAGATGATTCGCAACGAATCCGTCACGGTCAAAGCGATCATTCTGACTCAAGTCGACGCACAGAAGCGTTCCGTGATCTACGGACAGCTGGACGAAGACTCACGAATGAGACTTTTGGCGGAGCTCAGCAGAATCGATTATCTGCCTCGAGACTTTGTCTTTAACGTGGCAAGCGCATTGAAACGCAAACGCCGCGAAAACCCAAGACTCAACACCGAGGCTCTGCCGGGCTCCGAAGTTCTGGTCAGCTTGCTCGAGCGCACGGGAACCGGCTTGCAGCGCGACGTCATGAAGAATCTCGAAGCCTCGAGCCCTGATAGCGCTCGCAACGTCAAAGGCAAGCTGGTCAGCGTCGAAACTCTGCGCTACTTGCGTGATGGCCAATTGCTAGAAGTCGTATTGAGCCTTCGCCATGACGAGCTCATTCAATTCCTTAAAGCCGCTCCACCAGAGGTTCGCGATGCGATCTTCGCGAAATCACCGCGCGAGCTGGCAATCGAGCTTGAGGATGAGCTGAACAATGCTCCTCAAGTCAACCGCGAGACTTACTTCGCGATCGAGCGCAAGATCCTGAACCGAATGAAGCTGATGGCCAACGATGGTCTGATCAACTTGGTCGAAACCAATGAGCGCATGTTCTCGGATCCTATGAACGATTTGACGAACAATATCCAGAATGGCGCGGTCGTCGGAAGCATCACCCCAGCCGGCGCCAATCGAAAGGTGGCCGGATGATCACGCCTCCTGCGCCAAAGCCAACGATTTCGACATTGCGGGAAATCAAGCTGCTCCAGCCGCTCACTGATTCCGAGCTCAACCAGGTTTTGCAGCTCGGTCGAATGAGCCGCTTTGAGGCTCACTCCAACATTGTCATCGAGGGCGAGCTCTCCTGGGGTCTTTATCTGATCGTCGAAGGCCTCGTCGGGATCTTCAAGACCAATAAGCTGACGGGCGAAAATTACGATATCGGTCAGCTGCGCCAAGGAAACTTCTTCGGGGAGATGTCCCTGATCGACAACAACCCGAGGTCGGCGACGGTAAAGGCACTGACGGAGTGCAATCTGCTTTATATCTCGAAAGAAGCGTTTCAGGCGCTGCTCAATCACTCGCCAGCGACCAAGATCCGTTTTTACGAAAGCTGCGTCCGTCATCTTGTCGCGAGGCTTCGCGAGCTCGACGACAATTACGTGATCAGTCAATACCAGCTTTGGAAAATAGCCTTGAAGAAGGAGGCGGCCTGACATGAACTTCTCGTCATTTTTTGGCGTTTTTATCGGCATCAGCGTGATGTTTATCGCGCTCACATCGACAACCGACAATCTCGAAGTCTTTCTGGATCTTCACGGCATCCTGATCGTGTGCGGGGGAACGGCCGCCGCCGCAAGCATCAGTTACCCTCTTTCGCACCTGATTTCCCTCACTCGCGTCTTCGCCTTGCGCGTTTTGGGCCAGAACAAAGTCGATTACCAAGGCACCATTACGCAGCTTTTAGAGCTGAACAAACGCGCAAGCATGGGGCTCTCCGCCCTTTCCGAAGCGCTCAACGGGATTCAACATCCTTTTCTTCGCGAATCGGTAGCACTCGTGGCCGCCGGTGTTTTGACCGAACACGAAATCCGCACCACGCTCGATCAGCGAATCAAGACGATGGAAGCGCGATACATGTACGAAGCCAATATGTTCCGCACGATCGGCCGCTTTCCACCCGCCTTCGGTCTTTTGGCGACGACTCTCGGGATGATCGGAGTGCTGCAAAAAATCGGGCAAGCCGACAGCCAAAAACTGATCGGACCCGCGATGTCAGTGGGCTTGATTGGGACCCTATACGGAATCGCGCTCGCAAACCTGATTTTCCTTCCAATCGCGGAAAATCTGACGGAGCGCTCGCACGAGGAAATGACGCTTCGGCGAATGATCCTCGAAGGCTCTCTCATGCTCAAATCACAAGTCAATCCAATCGCGATGCGAGAAGGCCTAAACTCCTTCCTCATGCCTCGTGATCGAGTGGTGAGAAAAGCCGCGTGAGCATCCATCGTTTTAAAAGCAAGACCGATTCAGAATACGCATTGCCAAAGCGGCATAAAGAGCCGGTGCAGCAACCATCTTACCAGGCTCAGCATGACGAGACCAATTGGCTTGTGTCCTATGCGGACATGATGACGCTTCTTTGCGGATTTTTCATCATGATGTTCGCCTTGAGCACCGTCGACCAACAGAAATTCGAGTCTACGAAAAAAGAGCTCGCCACTCAGTTCAAGGGAAAGTACGAAAAACCGAAAGTCGAGGAGCTCGCCACTTTCATTACGCAAGTCGTGAACGAGGCACAACTGGGAAAGCTCGCCCACGTCAAGTCGGACGCGACGGGCGTGAGCGTCACCTTTCAGTCCACGGTTTTTTTCGACACTCTGTCAGCGGACGTCAAGCCCGAGGGGAAAGTCGTTCTGGATAAACTGATATCCACGATCTCCAGTCGACAATTAGCAGACAAGAAAGAATATCGTATCATTGTTGAAGGCCATACCGATAGCAGACCTATCGTCGGAGGAACATTTCCTTCCAATTGGGAGCTTTCCGGAGCCCGCGCTTCGCGCGTTGTTCGAATGTTCTTAGATCTGGGCTTTTCTCCGGAAAAACTCGCGGCCATCGGTTATGCAGATACCCGTCCGGAAGCACCGTCTCGCACACCCGCTGGAGAATGGGATGAGGACGCATTGTCAAAGAATCGACGCGTCGTACTCCGTATTCTCGCTCCGGAAACGACTTCAGTCCCCCTGGCGGAGCCCATAAAATCGGCAACTACTGCCCATTGACCGATTTTGCAGCTGTGAAAAACTGATACACAGAGGGAGTCTTCCATGCGTTGGACTTGTCCGCACTGTGGCATCGCTTTAGGCATTGCTGATGACAAAATGAACACTAGCTGGTCATTTTCCCGCTGCTATCAATGCGGCGGATATGCGCTCGTCAGAAAATCCGAAGTCAACATCATCAAAGTAGATCGCGCGCCTGCGGGAGAAAAAGTCCTTCTTCCCGAGTCGTCCGAAAATCCGCTTTTGAGCGAGGCCGCGGCTCGAAATCTCAGTCGTTACGAGAGCGACAAACCGACGATCAAGCCGGCAACCCGCAGAAACACCGTTTCGAAACTGATTACGAGCCCTGCTCGCACCGACAATCCATTGCTTCAGCCGGAAATGGTTTCCGAGCCGGCCCCTGCGCCAAGCACTCAACCCTTCGCGCCTGCGTCTCTCGAAGCCGGCAGACGCCCTCTCGCCGGCCCACACGCGCCAGCAGGAGCTAGCGTGGACCGAAGCGCGATGCCATCCTATATGAACGGTGTCAACAACGTCGGGATGTTTCCCGAGCCTCTTCCAGATGTTCCGATGGCATCCAACAGGATTCGTTTCTTTCCAATGGCAATCGGGATTGCCGCAGCTTTCGCGCTTGGCTCAGGACTTTATCTCTTGATGCAAAGTGGTGAGCTGATCGAAAAATCTCGCCCTACTCTAAGCGATCGTCATCCTGAATCGATTCGCGAAAACGACGAGTCCTCAGTCTCGCGCGCTCATGCCTCAAACAATCCGAACAATCCCGCTGCGACAAGCTCTGCTCGCATCGACTCGACTTCGATAGCGAAAGTCTCGCACACGCAGACTGCTGGATACTCAGACCAGGTTCGAAGCCAAGCGATGGCGCCCGAGCGGCAGCCGATTCCAACCGCTCCGCAACCCGTGCAGCTTTCACGCGACAATCCGCCGCTCATCGTCCAGCCTAAAGCGAAAAACATCCATCTCCGCTCAGGCCCGGGAATGGTTTACCCCGTTGTCGGAAACGCAGACGAAAAAACCAAGTACGTCGTGACGGATTGGAACGACCGCTGGTTCAAGGTTCTTTCGCAAAACAGCGAAGAAATCGCGGGCTGGATTCGAACCGACTCCGTTCAGGTTGTTCCGTCCCAGGGCACGACTTCCACGAACTGAATCTCACTGCGGACTGCAGCGCCAGACATCGATCCATTTGGCAGGATAACCCGCACGATCTTCTTGCACGCGTCCTGCTTTGCTGCAATTGGATTTCGGAAACTCAGGCGCCGCATCGTAGCGATTGTCCGCCACGAAAAACACGGGCCGAGTCAGCTCCGACCAATCCGGCCCTTGGCTTTTAGCGACAGCCAGATGAGGCCATTCATCGCGCGACTTCACGTCCAAGGGAATCATACTCACCTTGGCTTTCGAGCCCAGAGCAAACCAGGCTTGCGATGCGGTTTGGTAGCGTGAACCTAAAACCGGAATCGATAGATCTTCATTCCCCGGCTGTGTTCTTAAAAACTCGCCCAGCTTTCGCCATCCATAAAGATCATTAGTCACGTCGAGACGCGGATCCGCCTGATCACTCTTCGCCCGATAGATTGCGTACTGAATCACGGGAACATGACAGCAAACTAAAACGACTGCACCGAGCACGAGGCCGTACCGCATCTGCCATTTCGCCCAAGCGCTTTCATCCTTAGCCCAAATCAATGCCAGACCGAGAGCGACCGGCCACCAAACCACAAGCGCCCAGTGAGGCTTGAAATCCGCCCAAAGCGGCTGAAGGCAAAAAACCAAGGCTACTGGTAAAGCAAAAATCGCAAGGAATCGCTCGACCCGATCCGCGTTCGATTTGAAAGCGCGCGCCATCATCACAAAAGAAAAGAGAATCAACGCAGGTCCGCCGGCGAAAAGCTCGACAGCCCAAAACCTCGCCCATCGCACCAACGAGAGCGAACCCCCCTCGTGCCGATCGCGGATTTGATAGAGAATCGATGCCCATTCATGCGACATATTCCAAAGAAAAATCGGAATCGCGGCAAGTACGCCTCCGAGAAAAAGCCCGAAAATCGCGCGCGCGCGCCTTGGCCGAGGGGCCCAAACGAGCAAGCAAAGCAGCGACGAAAACGCCAATAGCACTGCCGAATATTTAGAGAGCAAAGAAAGAGCGGTCCCAAAGAAAATCATTCCTTCGTCCGCCGTTCCACTTCGCTCATTGAAACAAATATTCCAAGTCGCGCGAAACACCAGCATCCACCCCAAAAAAAGCGGAAGATCCGGGACCATCATCCAGGAAAGCGCGAAAAGGCCGGCAAGAGAAAGCAAAACCAAAGCGGCGCCGCGGATCTTTTCCCGACTGACGCCCACTTGCTTGAGCCAGCTCACCGCCATGCCAAGAAAGAGCGAGGAACAAATCGCCGCTGGCAATCGAACCACCGCCGTGCTCGCCGCCCCAAAAATCCCCCCGAAAATCGCTTGCGAGAGAGCGATCAGCCAAGCCACCATCGGCGGGTGATAAGCGTATCCCAGCGCGGGCTTTTGCGCCAAAACCCAGTAATAAGCCTCATCATCCGTCAAACCAATCGTCGTGCCATGAATCATCAAAATCGCAAAGAGCGCGAGTCCGAAAAAAACCTCAGGCGAGTCTTTCGAGAAGCGCGAGAGTTTCGACGTAATGGGTGCCAGGAAAGAAGTCATACGGGGTTACCTTGCGGAGAGCATAACCCGACTTCAAAAGAATCGATAGATGCCTCGCCAAAGTTCCGGAGCTACAAGAAAGATATTTGTGAAAAGCGATCGCCGCCCGCTAAATCACTCCGCCGGCGGAGTGCCGAAAAGTAAAAAGTCTAAACCCAGAGCAAAAAACTGGACGGCCACGAGTATCAATTGAAACTCCACAAATTAAAAACAAGAGCATCACGGGCAATGATTACAAAATATTTTAGAAAAACCTTGACAGCGCATCGGCCAATCGCAGCTCAGCTTTCCAAGAACACGGTAAAACAAGCCTAATTCAAGCGAATTTGAGCTTTAACAAGTCCTATTTCAAAACATGCCGGCGGAAACCATTTTTACAAAACAAGCCCGTCACAAGTCATCCTCGCGCAAATCATGGCATGCGAAAATCGATGATATGTAATGTTCCTATTTATGAAAAACCTTAAATCATTATCAAATGAAGCATTACTCCAAAACACCAAGTCACTCGCGACAGAGGAAAGAAAATTGACGACTTCAATTCTCTGGCACATGCATGAGATTCAAACCAGAAGGCTCTACGCCGAAAAAGGCTATGGATCCTTGTTTGAATACGCAGTCAAAGAGCTGCAATACTCCGAAGCCGCGGCAGGACGTCGAATCACTGCGATGAAACTCCTCGTTGAAGTACCTGAGATCGAGCCCGCTCTTGAAAAAGGCGACGTCAACTTGTCCACTCTTTCGACGATCCAAGGCTTCTTTCAAAGAAAAGAAGAGCCAGTTTCAAAACAAGAAAAGAAAGAGCTAGTTTTCGCGCTTCAAGGAAAATCCAAAAGAGAATGCGAAAAAGAGCTTTCAGCTTTAGATCCTCAAGCTGCTCTTCCTCAAGAAAAAGAACGAGTCGTTTCCCCGACTCAAACAGAAATTCGTTTTGTCGCGGACGACGCCCTCATGGAGAAACTTCAAAGTATCCGCGAACTCGACGGACATGTGCAGCTCAATCCGTCCTATCTCGAGCTTTTTCATCGCATGGCGGATATTACTCTCAAAAAGCTGGATCCGCTTGCCACAAAAAAGACCGTCCGTAATGAAGCTCCTAAAAATGCGCAGGCAAAGGACAAAGAGTCAGATCATTTTTCGACTAAACCGACGTCCAAATCAAAACCTGCGGATTCGACTCCGCCAGCGGAGCCGCTCTTTACCTTTAACACGCACAAAAATCCGCGCTACATCCCTGCCGCAATGAAGCGCGAGGTATGGGCTCGCGACAATGGACAATGTACCTATCAAACCCCCGACGGGCGAAGATGCTCATCACGATTTGCCCTGGAGATTGATCATGTTCAGCCACTGGCGCTCGGAGGATTAACGACCATTTCGAATTTGAGGCTTTTATGCCGCACTCATAACGCTCACCAAGCGGTCGTAAAATTAGGCCCAGAGATCATGCTAAATTACGTCGCTTAGCTTTCCAGAACTACTTCGACGAGCTCACTTGAACAGGCACGGCGCTCGTTGGTGCAGAAGGAGATGTCATGACCACGCTCGGCATCGTGAACTGGATCATATTGTGGATGCCTTGGCTGAACTTCTTCCAATAGGCTTCGGCCTTCGCTGCATCCGCGGTTGGAAGCTCCAGAGTGATCGTCGGGATTCCAAGCTCGCGGCCGGCATAGTTGCCGAGCGATCCCGGAAAATATCCGGTCGACTTGGCCTTCAGCTCGCGCTGAAGTCGGATGCACTCGTGCACGTACTCGCGCGGAAACTTGTTGAGCGACAGCGCGGACGGCCCGTCGTAATCCATATGGTTCAAAGGCGAGTGAACCGACATGATCTTCTGAGGAGTGAACTTGCGAATCAACTCTTCCTGAAAAATC
>CAZCBS010000060.1:0-2877 GCA_964496965.1 uncultured Bacteriovoracaceae bacterium | reverse complement strand
GCGTGCAGGCTTATCGGCAGCCCGTGGTCGACCGCCGCCTTCCACAGCTGGTCGCCACCTTCCCGGTCTTTGGTTGCGAAGTGGCGATTGACGTCCAGGCCATGACCGTTCATCCGCGTTTTCGGGCTTCGGTAAAAACCATCGGGGTTCACAAGCGGCGCGACGATCACGCGGCTGTCTTTGAGCTCGGACTCATGATCCTTGAGCCAGTGAATGATCTCCACGCCAAGATAAGCCGGAGTGATCTCATCCCCATGCACCATCGTCAGGATCAACGTGACGTTTGAAGCCTTTTCATTTCCAAACTCGGCGTAAACTAAGGGACGCCCCTCGTTCGAAACTCCCCCCGCCTTCCACTGAACACCGCTCAAGCACGGATCAATCGTCCACTTCAGGCGTTTGATCTCGGATTTGAAATCCGAGCACCACTTGGTCAACACATCGGGCGAAGGCGCGGCGTCCGCGACCGAGGCCATGGCGCTTCCCGCGGCACCCAATCCAAAAAGCGAAAACAGAACCGCAAGACCGATCGAGTTGAGAGAGTTTTTATGACTAGAATTCATGCTTCGTTAGAACCTTGAGAACTTTTGCGATTCGAAAAATACCATTTCGCAACCATGAGAAGAATCACGACGACAATTCCCCCCAAGATCCCGTGTTGAGCGGTTTGAACGTATCGAATGACTTGCTCGAGATTATCTCCGAAGTAGTAAACAGCGCCGATAATCGCCGGCACGCTCAACAGGGCCGCCACTCCATCGTAAAAAAGAAAAACGCGATAGGGAAGATGCAGAATTCCCGCGGAGAAAAATATCGGCGCGCGCAGGCCCGGCATAAAGCGGGCGGCGAAGATCAATTTGTTCCCTCGTGCATGGAATTTCTCTTTCACTGCGTCCAGACGATCATCCGGAAGAAGCCGATGGAAAATCCATTTCTTGGTGAGCTTGCGGCCATACTTGGCCCCCAACCAGAAAATGATCGAATCCCCGAGAATCACCCCAAAGAGCGCGACCCCCATCATTGCCCAAACATCGGTCACGCCGTAATAGGCCAAAAGCCCACCCGCAAAAAGCGTGATGTCTTCAGGAATCGGAAGCCCTAGCCCGCAAAGAAGAAGGATTCCTAAAAGAACGAAGTAAGGCGTGTAGCCATAAAAATTGAGAAGAAAATCAACCAAGCTGTCCATGATGGTCTCGAGTGCTCTACTGTTGGAATCCTTATATCGACCATTGAACCGGATTCCGAGAATTTTCGCGAGCTGTTCTCGCTAATCCGTACTTTTTCGGTTGGCTAAAGGATTCGCCAAGGGATGAGCTCCTCGGTACTCATCTAACAGCGCCCCCAGATCCACATGCGTATAGCGCTGGGTCGTTGAGAGCCGAGCATGGCCCAGTAGCTCTTGGATCGTCCTCAAATCCGCTCCCGCAGCCAAAAGATGGGTCGCAAAACTATGCCTGAGCCCGTGTGGCGAAAGACTTTTTGCCGAAGCGATCCGAACCAGGTGCTTTGTCAAGATTCTGGCAACACTCCGGGCCGTCAGTCGCGTTCCCTGATAGTTAATAAAAAGAGGAGCATCTTTTGAGACCTGCCCCGGTCGAGCCGCCAGATAATTCTCCATGGCCTCTCGAGCCGCGGTTCCAAAAGGCACAGTTCTTTCCTTCGAGCCTTTTCCAAGAACCTTGACCCAGCCTCCCGCCAAGTCGACATCTCCAAGCGACAGCCCAACTCCTTCGCTCACGCGAAGACCGCTTCCATAGAGAAGCTCGAAAAGAGCCCGATCGCGTTTTCCAAGCCAGGTTGAAAGATCAGGGGCTTCGACCAGTTCCTGCATTTCCTCGATTTTCAAAAAGCGCGGAAGCTTGCTCTCCGTTTTAGGAGAGGGAACCAAAAGACCGACGTCACGACGAACGAGTCCTTGAACGCGCAAATATTTAAGAAAGCTCCGAATCGACGAAAGCCGTCTGCAGAGCGACGAGCGCTCGTGGCTTTCATAAAGTGACGAAAGATAAGACCTCAGATCCGCCGCCTCAAGCCGCTGGCTGAGATCCTCCGTATTCGAAATCGATTGAACGGTCGTCAGATGCTCGGTCCAGTGAGCCAGATCGATTTGATAAGCTCGAGTCGAATGCGAGCTAAACCCGCGCGCAACCTCTAAATGGGAAAGAAATCGCTCCAACGCCTCTGAGATCCGCATCCTTCCATTGTATCCGTGATCTCGCCTGATTCCAATTTCCTGGCACTGAGTTTTCTGTTAGATGAGGCGGCATGTCATCATTTCAGCAGTATCAGCATCAGCCCATTCAGCCTGTTCACATCATTGGCAGCGGCTTGGCCGGCAGCGAAGCGGCCTTCTACCTCGCGGAGCGCGGAATTCCGGTCGTCATTCACGAAATGCGTCCCGAAAAGATGACTCCCGCCCACCAAACGGATCGTTGCGCCGAGCTCGTTTGCAGCAATTCGTTCAAATCCAAGGCCCCGAACTCCGCTCCTGGAATGATGAAGGCCGAGATGACTAAGATCGGCTCGCTGATTCTTCGTTGTGGAATGGATGCAGCCGTTCCTGGCGGAGACGCCTTGGCGGTCGATCGAGACGTCTTTTCCGAAGCCGTCACGAAAGCGCTTCGGTCTCACCCCAACATCAAGTTCGTTCACGGCGAGATGTCGGCTCCGGTCGAAAACCACATCACGCTGATCGCAACCGGTCCCCTGACCTCAGATTCCCTGAGCGCGTGGATCGCAAAGGCCACGGGCGCCGACGATCTTTATTTTTACGACGCCATCGCGCCCATCATCGATGCTTCAACAATCGATATGGAAAATGCATTCATCGCCAATCGCTATGGCAAGGGAGGCGAGGACGCCTACATCAACTGCCCG
>CAZCBS010000059.1:0-15937 GCA_964496965.1 uncultured Bacteriovoracaceae bacterium | reverse complement strand
CGTGGAGTTTTGCCACTTGGCGGGGCTCAACTACGTGAGTTGTTCGCCGTACCGTGTGCCGATCGCGAGATTGGCAGCGGCACAGGCTGCCATCCGTCACTCGCGCAAGCCCGCAAAAACAAAAGACACTGCAAAGACTCGCAAAAAGTCCAAACGTCGCCGCAAATAAGCGTAAACAGTTTTAAGTTTAAATAAGAAAAGCCGCGTCCGGGGCTCTGGGCGCGGCTTTTCTTATTTTTAAAATGTTCTTCGCAACTTCTTCACAAATACCCTACAGGCGTGTTACAGATTCGTAATATCGAACTTTAATCCATGAGCTCAAAATGACTACAACTGGATCCTCTACAATTAAGCTCAAAAACCGCAAGCCCGGGCGACCTCGAAAAGTGCCTTCCGCCGAAGGAAGGCCTCGCGACATTAAACAAGACATTTTGGACGCGACAGTTTCTCTGATTGCCCAGTATGGATTTGATGGTTTTGTCCTCCGAGATGTCGCGGATGCCGTGGGCGTTCATACTGCTTTGGTGGGATACTATTTCAAGACCAAGCAACTGCTTGAAAAAGCAGCACTGGATCAACAGCTGGGCCATTTTGAAAAACTTTTTCCACGTCTGGACTCCGCGGACCAATTGCCTCCGCGTGATGCCATTCAAACGATCTTCATGGACCTGGCCAAAATGCTCAATCAAGCGGAAGCAGGCCATCGTTTTAATCGATGGACCCTGGCTAAAGGGGGACCTTACGCCGAAGAGCTCTGCGAGCGCCTTCGTGTCCCCGCTATCAACATCTTCTCCAAGCAATTTCAAAGACTGATGCCGAGCTTGAGTTCGAGTGAGTCTCACGCTCGGGCCTTTTTGCTTTTCGCTCTTGCTGAAAGCTACGCAAATCTGAAGTCTGATCGATTAAAGTGCTGTGAGAAGGATGAAGATCGCGGAAACTTGGCCGAGAACTTCTATCGCGTGATTGAACGACAGATCCTTCCGGAAGTCTGCAATTTCGCGCCGTAAACGACTGCTCACTCTTCGTCAATCAGCGCGAGAAATACGTTTTCGACGGAAGGGACCTGACTGCGCAATTGGCCTTTCAACGCCAAGACCGCGCGGCTGTGAATTTGAGAGACGCGAGACTCGGTCACGCCAAGAATCGCGGAGATTTCTTTTAGATTCAGGCCGCGGTAGTAATAAAATCCGAGCACCATTCGGTCCTGCTCTGGAAGAGCCTGAAGCATTCGATCTACGACCGCTTTGGCCTCTTTGCGAACTACTTCACGAAACGGATCCGGCAACGAGCAATCCTGCTGCTCCCAGCCCTCGGGCATATCTTCCATATTCACCAAGGATTGCGATCCAAGATCGCGCATCATTTCGTGGAACTTTTTGAGCGGAATGCGCATCTCTTTGCTGATTTCCTCCGCGTTCGGACGAGCGCCGGTGCGCGCCTCGACCGCTTCGGCCGCCTCATGAAGTGCATCCATTCGATCGCGCGCGCTCCTCGGTACCCAATCTTGTTTGCGAAGCTCGTCGATGATCGCGCCACGAATACGAAATTCAGCATAGGTATCGAATTTAGCGCCGCGCTTTGGATCGAATTTTTCAGCGGCATCCAGAAGCCCCATAAAGCCCATGCTGAACAAGTCTTCAACATCGACTGACGCCGGAAGCTCGCGAGCCAGCTTCATGGCGATCACTCTGACTTTATAGCGATACTTTTCGATCAGCTCCGACTTCGTCAGTCCCATCGAAAGCTTTTGTCCGCGGCGAGATCCAAAGCCTGGAGCGGTACGTGGATGAGAACGTCGATCGTTGCGTGAAATCTTAACTGCTAAAGTCTTCATGCCCCCAAAGAGAGCAAGCAGCATGCCGCGCAGAGTCATATATGTGTCTGAAATGACACGGATTAATTTAATTGGAAAAACTCGATCCGCTTTCGAAAACGATCCTAATTCGCTGTTTAGGAGTTAGTCAGTTGACTGACTGAATGAGCAGCATCAAGCTGAAGAAAGGATGACAATTCAAGCGCATGCAGTGACTCACCCGGGAACCACTCGACAATCCAATGAAGATCGATGGCTCATCGATTCGGATCTCGAGCTCTGCGTTGTCAGCGACGGAAGCACCCATCCTCAGGGCGCGACCTTCGCCGACTGGGTCTGCCAAGGCATTCAGAAATTCATACAAGACAATAAGCGAGTCGTAGAGGCCCACCATAGAACAGGCTCATCCGCAGATCGGCAAGCTCTCGTGGAGATGGTCCGACAAGCGGTTGAGAGCGTTTCCGCGTCCTTATATTTGGAAACCCAGTCCCGTCCCGAGATGAAAGACGTATTCTCCACCTCATGTCTTGCGCTCTTCTCAAGAGGCTACGCGATCATCGCCCATCTGGGTGATAGCCGCGCGTACTCAGTCCGTGATGGGGTTTTTCAACTTCTCACGCGCGATCACACCTATCTCACCGCCCTAATGGCCGAGGGAAAGACATTTGAAGAAGCCCGTCGCGTGACTTACGCCGACAACCTCTCCGCCGCGATGGGTTTTCAGCCCCTCGCGCGCGCGTCCATACAAGCCCGGGAGCTTGCACCGGGCGAGCGAATCGTCCTATGCACTGACGGGGTTTCTGACTTCTTTGGGCATACGAACTTCCGTGCGGCCGAATGGGCTAAGATCGGAACCGTCCCTCTTGCCGATGCGCTCAAAGACTATGCCCTCGGCAAAAAAGCACGCGATAACCTCACGGCGATCAGCATCGAATGGCTGCCTAAGAAGCAAGAATCCTCGAAAGATGCCTTGGCGAAAGACGTCCTAGCGAAAGATGTCATTGCAAAGCTCAGCACCATCAGCAGAATCGGGCTTTTTCAGCACTTTGGCGAACGCTCTCTCATGAAACTCCTGACTCTTGCCGACACTCGTGAGCTTTCCGAAGGCGAGAACTTGATTCGTCGGGGAGAGATGCTCAATGAGATGTTCATCGTTTTAGGCGGCGAGCTTTCCATTGATCTTGGAAAGGGCACCATTTCAGCCACCGTTAAAAAGGGCGAGGTCGTGGGAGAGATGTCTTTATTCGAGGGCTCGCTTCCTTCCGCCACTTTAACGGCGTGCTCGGCAACCACCGTCCTCAGCTTCCATCGCGACCAGCTTTTTCAGGCGATGAAAGACGACGTTGAGTTTGCCGCACGCTTTGAATTAGGCCTTCTTCAGGCCGTTATTCGCCGTTTGCGAGAGCGAACGGAGACCGACGAAGAGGCAAAAAGCCTTAAAAATTACACCGTTGTATCTATTCTGCCGCCCGAGCAAAACTAACGCGTTGCACTAGAAATCGACAGTGGCCAATTTCGCTCATTAATTCAAAGTGTTATGATGTCTAAATTATGCATATTGCAATGCGTTATATCTTTGATAATCTGGATTCATCGGAGGCAATTCAGATGCGCAGAACGTATTTGCAGATTGGTATGATCCTCGAAAGCCCTCAGACCGGCCCTCCACGCACGAGATAGCGTGGGCTAAACCGCTTCTAGCGAAAGGTGCCGATAATCCGCAGCTCCCTGATCCGGGGCTACGGGGGAAACGCCCGAGTAGCACGAGCTCTGCGGTGCTAACGAACTGCCGGATGAACCCTAGGCCAGTATTCACCGCGACAGCTAATTCAAAATCTTAAAAATTAGATCCTACAACCCCTTCAAGAGCGGATACGCCGCGAGGCGAATACCGAGGGCCGTGCGCCCGATCTCCTACGGGGAATACAATGACGGTCTCTTTAAAGACCGTTCGAGTGACAGACTCAAAAGAGACGGGCCCGGAGCGGATGATTCCTGCTACCGGGCCCGCATTTTTTTATCCGACCAGCCATATGTATTATTTGCCTCCCCTCCCTTGCCTTTTTCGGCCTGCTTGTTACATTGCTCCAATCGCTCAAAGCGAAGTGGGGAACCGGGGGAGAGCAATACTTTCATGCGCGTTAAACGTCTCGAGATTCAAGGCTTCAAATCGTTCAAGGACAAGACCATCGTTCACTTCGATCACGGCATTACCGGGATCGTCGGTCCCAACGGTTGCGGAAAATCCAACATCGTCGATGCATTCTTTTGGGTCATGGGCGAACAGTCTTACAAGCACATGCGCGGAAGCGGATCCGATGACCTGATCTTCAACGGCAGCACGCGTTATTCTCCGCTCGGCATGGCCGAAGCGACGCTCGTCATGGAAACCAGCACCCCTGCCGCCGCGGGCGAAGACGCTCCTGCAGGCGCGACGGTTTCGGACATTCCAGCCCATCTTTTGAAAGGCAAAGAAGTTTCCGTCACTCGTCGACTCTACCGCGGTGGCGAAGGCGAATATTTCATCAACGGCGTTCCAGCTCGCTTGAAAGATATTCAGGAGCTTTTCATGGATACAGGAGTAGGAGCTAAAGGCTACTCCGTCATCGAGCAAGGCCAAATCGGCAAGATCGTTAACTCCAAGCCAGAAGAGCGCCGTCTTCTCATCGAAGAAGCCGCCGGGATCGCCAAGTACAAGGCTCGCAAAAAAGAGTCGCTCCGCAAGATGGAAGCGACGCAAGCTAACCTTTCTCGTTTGAACGACGTCATTCAAGAAATCGAGCGCAGCCTCGGATCTCTCGAGCGCCAAGCGCAGAAGGCTCGCCAGTTCAAGAAATTCAAGGAAGAGCTCCTCGACAAAGAAATGACTTGGGGTCGCCGCAAGATCCGCGTCCTTCGTCAAAAGCTTGAAGCTCTCGTCAAACAAAAAGAAATGCTCGAGATCGAGCTCGTCGGTCTCCGCGCCGAACTGCAAGTGGCAGAAAACGCCATCGAAGTCGATCGCGTCGAGCAAGTCACTGATTCGAAGATCGCCGAAGAATGGCAGTCGAAAATTCAGATCCTCTCGGATGACCTGACACACGAAAAGAGCGCGCTCGATCTTTCTCGCCGCCGTCAAAGCGACTTGAATTCCCAGCTCGAAGCCCTTAGCCAAGAAAAGGAAGATCTCACGGTTTCTCTCGAAACCGAACGCGAGCGCTTAGCTTCTCGCACCGAAGAAGCCAGCCACTCAGACGAAGACTACGCGCGCGCGGCCGAACAAGCTCGCGGAATGGACCAAAAAGTTCGCGCGGTTCGCATCGAAGCCGATGCTTTGCGCCGGGAGCTCGAAAGCACCAAGCGCGATCTGATGAATGGCATCACCAATTCGAGCGCGCTGACTTCGAAAGCCGCTTCGCTTTTGGGCCGAATGGAATCCGCACAGTCCAAGATCCAACGTCTTGAACAGCAAGTCGAAGAACATTCGAGCCGCCTCGAAAGCCAGCGCGAAGAAACCACTCGCGCAGCAACCGAGGCCGAAGAGACCCGCGTTCAAATCGAAAAGCTTCGTGGTGAGCGCCGCGAGCAACAAACGGCCGTTCAAAGCCATGAACAGAATTCGCGTCAGCTCGAAAAGTCCCGCGACGAGTCCCTTCGCGGTTTGACTCAACTCAAGTCTCGCCTCCAAAGTTTGGAAGAGCTGAGCGCCGCGCACGAAGGATTTGGCGATGGCCCGAAGGCCGCGCTGGATTGGGCTCGCGAAAGTGGCAACCAAGGCAAGATTCTTTCTCTGGCCGACGCTCTTGAAGTCGCGCAAGGATATGAAAGCGCGCTCGAAGGCTGGCTGGAAAACCGCCTGGAAAGCCTGATCTCGGCCGAAGGCGCACTGGCTCTTGAAGCCGTTCAACAAGTTTCTGCTGATAAAGCAGGTCGTGTTGCGATTCATTTAGCTGAAGCCGATCAAGCTTCAGCCTCTTCGAAAATCGACGCGACCCAAGCTCGCTCCGCACTTGAAAAGGCCGGATTCGAAGTCCTCGGCGCTCTTTCAGAGTTTGTCGGAATCAATAAGCGCCTAGATGCCGCCGTTCAAGATCGCGCCTCGAGCACCATTGCTCAGGTCATCGTGGTTCGCAGCATTGATGCAATGGCTGATTTCGTTTCAAACGGCGGCCTCGCCAAGCTGGGCGGCTGGTCCGTCGTCAGCATGGACGGAAGCGCGAGGGGCGCTGACGGGATTCTCCGCGGCGGCCATATGGAAACCGACGGAGGCGCAAGCCTTCTTCGCCGCAAAAACGCGATCGCCGAGCTGGGCGCGCAAGTCTCCGCATTTGAAAGCGAGCATCAGCTCAAAGAAACAGCGCTCGCCGAAGTTCGTCAGGCCCTTGAGATCGCTCGCGCCCGTTTGACGACTTTGCAGTCCGAGCTTCAAGAGAATGAAGTCCGCGTTGCCGCCCTGGATCGCGACGTTCATCAAATGAACCGCGCCGTGAAGGATGCCGAGCGCCAGCTCGAGTCTTTCGCAAACGAACGCGAAGAGCTTGAAGCCGAAGCTCGTAGTGCCATCGAAGAGCGCGCTGAGATCGAAGAAGAACTTTCTCAGTTCAACGCCGCAAAATCAGAACTCGACACCAAGATCGCCGAAGGCGAATCCCGTGTTTCCACAAAAGATACAGAGCTTCGCGCTCAAGAAGAAGAGCTCAATGCTCTGCGCGTGAACGAAGCTTCGCTCCGCGAACGTGCCGGCAGCATTCAACGCGAACTGGAGTCCGCCAAGGCTCTCATCACCGATCGCGAGCGCCGCTTGAACGAAATCAATCGCACGCTCGATCGCGCGACCCGCGAACGCGAAGAGTTCTCGGGCGGCGAAAGCGGAATGCAGGAAAAGATCGAAGAGCTCACGCTTGTTTTGGCGAAGGCCAAGGACGAGCTCGCTCAAGTCAAAGACCGCCTCGAGCAGAACAATGCCAAGGCGAACGCCGCTCTTGAGCGCATCAAGCATCTTCATAAGACCGGCGATCACAAGACCGCCGAAGCAAATCAGCTCGCTCTCGAAGTCGAGAAGCTCTCTTCCGAGATCACTCACCTCACGCAAAACCTCGAAGAAAAGTACGGCCCAGGATGCCTCGAGCTTCCTGTGACCTCGCCAATCCAAGAGGAAATGCATGAGACAGTGGTGACCGCGGAAATGACCGCTGAAGAAGAAATCGCTCTGGGCGAAGAAGTCGAACGCTTGCGCGAGCGCATTCGCCGCTTGGGTGAAGTGAACGTCATGGCGATCGAAGAGTTCGAAGAGCTCAAAAAGCGCTACGACTATCTCCTCGGCGAAAAGACGGACCTCGAGCACTCGATCGAAAACCTTCAAGAAGCCATCGAGCACATCAACAAGACTTCCGAAGAGCGCTTTAGGAAAGCCTTTGAAGCGATCGCGGATCGTTTCCAACGCCTCTTCCCGATCATCTTCGGTGGCGGCCAAGCTAAGCTTTCTCTGATTTATCCAGAAGGCTCGACCGATATCCTGGAAGCCGGCGTGGACATTCTCGCTCAGCCTCCAGGCAAGAAGGTCGTGAACATCGGGCTTCTCTCCGGTGGTGAAAAAGCTCTGACCGCGGTTTCGTTGATTTTCGCGATCTTCCTCGTCAAGCCAAGCCCGTTCTGCGTGCTGGACGAAGTCGACGCGCCTCTCGACGACGCGAACATCGGAAAGTTCAACGCCTTGTTGCGTGAGATGTCGGCAAAGAGCCAGTTCATTCTCATTACCCACAACAAGAAAACGATGGAGCTCAACGACACGCTCTACGGCGTCACGATGGAAGAGCCAGGTGTCTCGAAGATGGTCTCCATCGAGATGCACTAAGGCATTTGTGATGAAGGCTCAGGCTTTTGCGATATTTCAGCTTTTGGTTTTGACGGTAGCTGCTTCGGCATTTGCCGAAGAATCCATTCGAGTCGAGACTCGCAAAAAACCTGAAACTTTTCCAGCGAAGGTACAGGCCACTCCGCTTCCCGCGCTACTTAAAGAAGTCGAAGCCAAGTATTTCAAGGCTTCGACATTGATCGCGGACTTCAACGAAGCGGACGAAAGCGCCACAACCAAGCAGATCAAAAAAAGCTCGGGAAAAATTCAGTTCAAGCGTCCCGGAAAACTTCACTGGGAAACACTCAAGCCCGATCACAACATCCTGATCAGCGACGGCAAGAAGTTCTGGTTCTACACTCCTCCGTTTGACGAAAGCGAGGCCGGTCAGTACTTGGAAAAGAACGCTTCGCAAGTTCAAACCAAGTTCGCGCAAGGCCTGCTCGCCGGAACATTTTCCTACAACGTCTCCAATGGCTCGATGACGGTCAAACAAAAGTCAGCCACTGACTTTGTCGTCGTTCCTAAAAAAGGCACTGGCGGGACCGTTAAAGAAGCCACCCTTCACGTCGATCCCGCGCAAAAGCTCATCGTCGGCGTGGACCTTTCTCACCGCGGCGGAAACAAGACGAATATTTCTCTTTCCAATATCCGGCTTGGGCAGCCTCTAGACGATTCGCTCTTTCACTTCACTCCTCCACCCAATACGGAGCAGGTGAAGGAGTAACAAAAAGGTATGGCATACCCTTTTGCCGCGCAGGTGCGTCAACGTCTTAGTTAAATCCAGCCTTCTTACAGACTTGATCGGTTTCTGAAGAGTTAATCGTCGAGCTCATGTACTGGCTCCTTGTGATGACTTTTCGATCAACCAAGTCGAACCAGTAGTTGTAACCGGCCTGATCAATATCCTGCCCAGATCGGCGCAAGACCATTTGATAGCCGATCTGCACCACTTGCGAGCTGGAGACGCTATTCAGCCGGGCTACAAATTCTGCATCCGATGAGAAGTCCTGTAGGATCTGCTTGCAATGAGCAACGGAGTTAGACGAAGCCGCGACATTCTTCCAGTATGCCAGTCCTGCAGCATCGGCTTGTCGACCCAATCCATTGATGTAGAGCGAACGAATCCACTCTTCTTGAGGCGACATCGACGGAGATGGCGTCGGCGTTGGAGTAACCGTCGGCGTTGGAGATGGAGCCGGAGTAGGAGTGAATGTTGGCGTAGGTGTTGGTGTTGGTGTTGGCGCAGGACTAAACGTTAAAGTCTGCTCCAAAACCAAGCCATTTGAGCTTTGTATGATTGCTCGAGCTCCATTGATCATAGCCGCAGCAGGAAGCTGAATGCTAAATCCATGGTTTCCGATAACGCCTTGGCTGGAATTGAGATCCGGCCGAGCAACGTTAGCGACATCCGAGAAGCTCGAATAGGAAACTTCACCGTTGCTAACAATCAGGTAGTAAATCGGCATCGCCGTGGAAGGAGATGCAGGATTGTACGCCCAGCCCGTCATTAAGCCACTGTTGCTGACGGATTCCAAAACCAGTCGTGGTGATGCGGTAGGTGTTGGCGTTGGTGTTGGCGTTGGCGTAGGTGTTGGCGTAGGTGTTGGCGTTGGCGTTGACGTAGGTGTTGACGTAGGTGTTGACGTAGGTGTTGACGTAGGTGTTGACGTAGGTGTTGGCGTTGGCGCAGGACTTGCCAAATCTACTGTTATATCGGCATACAGATCGCCGAGGGCAAAGGAGGGACGATGAATGCTGAAATTTTTTACATTCAAAATAGAGAATTTGTTGATGTCATCGAATCCGGTACTACCCGCAGAAATATATCCGTGCCCATCACTGTCGATGATTGGCGTTAAATCGACAGGGAGATCAAAATACTGCTCACTTAGAATATAACTGGATTGACTCAATTCAAATAAATATTGAGCGATAGAACTGAGGTTCTTGGGGTCTTCTATGTAGCCAGAGTGACCAACTTCCCTCAAAGCATCGCCTCGCTGAAGAGGCTCGCTTGGAACGTGAAACCCCATCTTTGCTAAAATTTTCGGCTCAGGTTTCAGCTCCATCTCGAACGGGTAAGCGTGAAGGCTCAATGTACCGTTCATTAAACTGTCGTATGCATACCAAAAGAATCCGGTGTTTCCGGCGGTGTTTTTCGCGCCCCAGGCGGTCCCCCATTGATTGGCCATCAAGAAAGCACCTTTGTGCTTTGTCCCGTCGGATGCGGTGTACTCTTTCGTGTCGTCATATCCGACGATCGTCACGGCGTGGCCACCGAAAATAAAGTTCTTGTCGAAGTTTGAGACAACTCCGTCGGCAGACTCCTGCTTCATTTCAGGTGCATCGCAATTGAGAGTCTTGCCATCTCCCGTCTTATAGACGCCCCCAATACCCAGGCACATCAAATTGCTATCCGCAACGATTGCTGAAAAAACAATCTGTCCTGCAGCCAGTCTTGCGCGCACGTTGTTAACTGCATCTAGATTATTTAACAAGATGTCGTTGACGGGACCTAACTGCGTCGTGAGCACGCTCGGATCGTCATATTTCACAACAAGCCTAGATTTAATAGCTTCTAGATAATTTTCATACGAAGGAGCTTGAAATGGGTCCGTGGTATTTTTATGGGACGAAACCGGAGCGCACCCGATGTCTCGGACATTCTTTACGGCTGTCGAAGGAATCGCTCCTTTATCGTCTCCCATATTCGCGAGGAAATAGAGGAACAAAGGACTGCAAGTGTATTGATCGCGATCCGCATCTTTGAGATCTTTGTTCCGCACCGTCGCATTGATGTAAGTATGAACGTAGTAACCCGAAGACCAGGCCGTACAAGAACCAAAATGGCCTTGATCGCCGATTGCCGGAAAATGCGGCGATAGGGAGTTGTCGATCAAATGAGGAGCGTCGAAACCGCTGTCTTCCGCCACGCTCTCGGCTGCCGCATTGACCGAGAAGGTTCGCTGCAGCATCAAATCAGCTGCGCTAGCTTTCAAAAGAGCGGTTGAGGCTTTGATTTGACTTTTGCTCAGTGGCGTTACCCCGGAGTTTTGTAATAAAGAAACCGAGTTGAATTTTCGATCCTGGATCTTGACCTGCGACTCTTGCTTGGAAACGAGAGTGGCGAACGGCACGACTTTCCCGATCTTTTGCAATTGTTTCAATGTGCTTTGAGCGCTCGCGCCTTTGATCTCAGCAACCACGCTTCCATCCGGGTTCACGGAGGTGATTTTCGCTTGTGAAGATTGAAGGACAGTCTTGACCGCGTCTTGATTGCTGCTGCTTGAGGGCGTGACCACGAAATGGTCCGCGACACTCATGACAGACACGCCAGAGCTCAGCTGACTGACCTGTAATGTCTTTGAATCGAAATGAACGACTCGCGAACAGGATGGTGCAAGAATCGAAGACAGCGCGGCAAGCGCCAGCGTCTTTGCCAGCGTCATTGTATGATGCTTATTCATTTGTGCCCCCCGAGACCGTAAGTAAAAGCCCCGATCTTTCTATTTTGATATATATGATTATTTTAGTCAACTAAAAGAACGAGTCACAATTACTAATAAATACAATAACTTATAAATAAAAACACCGAGAGCAATTGCTGTTTCTCGGCGTCCTGTTCTCTTTATGAAAGATAAAATACTTGAGGTTCATCCAATCGCAGGACCTCTCGTCTATTTTCGGGATCGAGCTGGATGCCGAGCCCGAATCTAAACGCAAGTCAACAAAGCAGAAGTCCCTAATTTCAAAGAAGAAAAGCTAGGCGCACCGCTCGCAGTAACGCGATTCTCAAGTTATCGGTCAAATTAAACCCCCCCTGATTTTGACATTGACTGCTTAAATCAGGGGGGGTTTAATTTGATAAGATGCCTCACTCACGTTCTCGATTCGCACTTCCGAGCCTGAAAAAAAAGCTGCGCTTTTTCCCCGTCGTAGCTATTCAAGGGGCCAGACAAACCGGAAAAAGTTTTTTAGCGCGCGACCTGCTCGTACCGGAAATCCAGCATGCGGCGTATGTCAGCTTGGATCATCTCAGTCTTCGTCAAGAAGCGCAGCTCGCCCCGCATACTTTTCTGACGGCCCACCAGAAGAACGATCTGCTCATCATCGACGAAGCGCAAAAAGTTCCCGATATTTTCGACGCCGTTAAACATGAAGTGGACCAACAAAGAACTCCAGGGCGCTTTCTTCTATTAGGCTCGACCGAGTTTTCCCGCCTCGCTCTGATTCGAGAGTCACTCACCGGGAGAATGGGAAGAATTCGACTTTTTCCCATGACCCTGGGGGAGACTGTTGGAACAAAAGCGAAGCACGCTGATTTTACTCGCGCACAGACGATGAAATACCTTTCGTCCGGAGGGATGCCGGGTATTTTTTCTGTACGCGACGATGAACAAAAAGACGCGCTTTTTCAAGACTGGATCGATCTCACCTGCCTGAGGGATCTTCAGCAGTTCAAAAGTCTCAAACTCGATAGCGAGCTCGCCTATTCGATTCTGAAGCTTGCAGCCACTCTTGAGGATCCCACTCGCACGGCAATGTCACGAGCATTGCGAGTCGATCCCCGAAAAATCGGCAGTCATCTCACGGCGCTTTGCGAGCTTTTTGTTTTAATGAAATTGAATCCTCATCCCTCAGGAACCGGAAAACCCATTTATCTGCCTTTAGACACCGGCGTTGCCGCGCATTTAGGCGCTCCATTGCTCAGACGCTTGCATATCTGGCTTGCGATCGAGCGAATGGCGTATAATCAATATTTCGAGAAAAAACGAAAGACCTTCTAATAATATCGCTCGACTGGAAAAAAGACGATTCACCTTGTCGAAGAGTCCATCGAAAATGGCATTCAAGCTTTCCAACTGATCGAGAATGAGCGGATATTGAAAATCGACGCGGAACTCATGATGGCATTCTTGAAAAAAAATCCGGACGCAAAAGGCGCGGTCTACGCACCTATCCCTCAGGAAACAGTCGTCAGAGATTGCAACTTCTCGCCTTGGGAAGACATCCTGTTCGGTTTGCAAAAATAACAGAGCCGCTTAGCGCAAAGCACAAGTCATTCGATTGGCCCATTTTTCGCACCCGCCGAACAAGGCGGTGCTCCACTCTATGACAAAAACCTTCAGGTCTCTCGAATCCAAAGAAAACATCTGGAAAGTCATCGGGGCCTCTTCGGCAGGAACGCTCATTGAGTGGTACGATTTCTACATTTTCGGCAGCCTTGCATTAATCATCGCTGAACACTTTTTTCCCGCAGGATCGGATGGCAACAGCACGATCGCTCTTTTGTCGACCTTAGCGACATTCGCCACTGGGTTCATCGTGCGACCTTTCGGCGCGGTGATTTTTGGGCGAATGGGAGACCTGCTCGGAAGAAAGCATACCTTTCTAGTGACGCTGGTTTTAATGGGCGCAGCGACTTTCACTATCGGCTTGCTTCCGACTTATAAGGAAATCGGGATCCTGGCTCCACTGGGACTACTTGTCCTGCGCTTAGTCCAAGGGCTTGCGCTCGGCGGCGAATACGGAGGAGCGGCCACCTATGTCGCCGAGCATTCACCGAAAAATCAGCGCGGATTTTACACAAGCTTTATTCAAACCACCGCGACGCTCGGGCTTTTCATCTCCTTAGGCGTCATTCTCGCCACTCGTACTTTGCTGGGTGAGAGCGATTTCAAGATGTGGGGCTGGCGAATCCCCTTCCTGCTATCCGTCGTTCTAATCGGTCTCTCTTATCTGCTTCGAAGAAAACTGCACGAGTCACCGGTTTTCGCTCGACTGAAGGCTTCGGGAAAAACTTCTCAAACCCCGATCCGCGATAGTTTCGGAAACCCGGAAAATCGCAAAATAGTTCTCATCGCGCTCTTCGGAGCGACCGCGGGCCAAGGCGTCATCTGGTACACTGGCCAGTTCTACGCCCTCTACTATTTGCAAACCGTCCTCAAGATCAACGCAATTACCGCCAATCAGATCATCGCGCTCGCATTGGTGCTCGGCACGCCGTTTTTCATCGTGGCAGGCTGGCTCTCCGATAAAATCGGTAGAAAGCCAATCATGATGACGGGCCACCTTCTTGCGATCGTTTTTTATTTTCCCATTTATAAGGGAATGATGACGCTCTCGGGTTATAACGCCGCAAATCCGGCCATGCCCTTGCATGAGCCAAGATTTTTTGCCCTCACTCTCCTCGTACTGGCCCAAGTCTTTTTTGTGACGTTGGTTTATGGCCCGATCGCTGCCTTTTTGGTCGAGCTCTTTCCAGCGAAAATTCGCTACACCTCAATGTCGCTTCCCTACCATATCGGCAACGGTGTATTCGGCGGCCTGGTCCCGCTCATCGGAACGGCCGCAGTCGCTGCAACCGGAAACCCCTTTGCCGGCCTCTTCTATCCAATTGCTATTGCAGGGCTGACTTTTTTGACCGCGGCGCTCTTTCTGCGCGAGCCTAAAAAATCGACGGCTTTGGATCCTTTGCCAGAGGAAGCTCCATCTGAAATCGCGATCGGGTAGCAAACTACCTGAACTTATTCACTATTTTTTACAAACTCCTCTGTTGTTTTTATCTGACCAATTCTGTATACAACGGCCCATATGCCCTCTTTTGATGTCTCATCGGAAATGAACTGGCAGGAGCTTGATAACGCCATTAACCAAGCGACCAAAGAACTCTCGCAACGTTATGATTTTAAAGGCGTAAAGTCCGAGCTCAAGCTCGATCAAAAAGCAAAAACCGTCACACTTTGGTGCAGTGAAGAAGCCAAGCTCGACGCTGTAAAAGAAATCTTAGAGAACAAACTCGTGAAGCGCGGAATTTCGCTGCTTTCATTTGATTATAAGGATCTCGAGCCAGCATTTGGCGGAAGCGTTCGCCAAGTCGCCACAGTTCAAGCGGGCGTCTCGAAAGAGAAGGGCAAAGAAATCATCGCTACCCTTAAAGAAAGTAAACTTAAAGTTCAGGCTCAAATCCAAGACGAGCAAGTGCGCGTCACCGGAAAGAACCGTGACGATCTTCAAGAAGCGATCGCGCTTCTCCGAGGAAAACAAGATTCAATCAAAGTTCCGATGCAGTTCGGTAATTTCAGGGACTAGGCATTATTTATGAGCAGTACCAACAACACGAAGTCGCCCGTTTATTTTGTCAGCCTCGGCTGTCCTAAGAATCTAGTCGATTCACAAGTGATGCTGGGTCTTTTGGAAAAAGATCGCTACACGATCTCGGACAATCCGGACGATGCCGAAGTCATCATCGTCAATACCTGCTCTTTCATTCAGGCTTCGAAAGAAGAATCAATCGAGACCATTCTTGAGATGGCTCAGCAGAAACAAGACGGAAGCTGCAAAGTTCTCGTCGCGTCCGGCTGCATGCCTCAGCGTTACTCGAAAGAGCTCGAGCGCGAAATGCCTGAGGTCGATCTCTTCATCGGCACCGGCCAGTATCATCGCATCACCGAGCTTTTGAACGCGCACGGAAAAGCGCTTGAAGAAGGCGCTCCACTTCCGAAGCGCTCTTACATCGATCAGCCTGCTTTCATTCACACTGAAAAAGATCCGCGCATGCACACGGGTCCGGCTTACTCGGCCTTCTTGAAGCTTTCCGAAGGCTGTAATCGCCGTTGCGCTTTCTGCATCATTCCAAAGCTTCGCGGCAATGTGCGCTCCCGCACCGTCGAGTCTCTCGTCGCCGAAGCGCGCCAGATGGCTGAGCGCGGAGTTCGCGAGCTCAACCTTGTCGCACAAGATCTCACCGAGTATGGAATGGAGTGGAAGTATAAAGAGCGCCTTGAAACGCTTCTTCCTGAGCTTTGCAAAATCGATGGGATCGAGTGGATCCGCCTCCACTACGTCTATCCGGATCAGTTCTCTGATGAGCTTGTCGACATCATCGCTCGCGAGCCAAAGATCGTGAAGTATCTGGACATGCCGATCCAGCATACGAACGATCGCGTGCTGGCTTCGATGAATCGCCGCCTCACCAAGGCTAAGCTTTTTGACTTGGTCGGAAAACTTCGCGAAAAGATCCCTGGAGTCGTTTTCCGCACCTCGATCATCGTTGGCTTTCCTGGCGAGACTGAAGAAGAGTTCCAAGAGCTTTGCAAAGATCTCGAAACGCTCGCGCTCGATCATGTCGGCGTGTTCCGCTACTCGAATGAAGAAGGCACCAAAGCCGCTGAGATGGATGGTCAAATTCACGCCAACACGAAGCGCCGCCGCGCGGATGCGCTTCCGGCTCTTGCAGGTGCCGGGCGTCGAGTTTACGCCGCTGCTGGCGGTGATACCGATTGTAA
>CAZCBS010000058.1:0-16065 GCA_964496965.1 uncultured Bacteriovoracaceae bacterium | reverse complement strand
GGCGGATAAGCTGTGGCCATGAAAAGCTCATGATATCCGAGTTCGTGGAGCTTTTTTGCGAGCGTTTCTCCGCTCTCGCCGTTTTTGAGACTAGAATCCAAATACATAGGAGTCTCTTTGGGAATCGTCGGAAGGGCCTTCAACAATTGATCTGAGTCCGAGAAAGTGAGAAGCCGAACTCCCGCAAGGCGCGCCATAAAGGCCCATGACTTCAAAAGAACGGCGTCGTCATCCAAGAAAACAGCGAGGGGAGCGTCTTGGTTTTTTGGCTCAGACATGGGCTTAAGTGTATATTGTTTCATCATTTCAGCAAGTTTTCCCATTTGACGTCCGCGAGTCGGAATCCGACTGTTCGAGGGTTGAATTCGGACGGTGATTATGAGAATACGACGCAGCATGTCGTCACTCATTCGAATCCTGCTCATTGAAGATGATGTCTACTTTCGGGCGGACATCGCTTCGAAGCTCAAAAAATACGGAATGGTCCGCGGGGCGGGAAATTTTGAGGACGCCTGCGATCTTCTGCGTGCTGAGAAATTCGATGTCGCGATGATCGATCTGGGGTTGCGGGGAAAAAACTCCGGTTTGGAGCTGGTTGCGCTCGCCGCCGAGCGAGGCGTGACTCCGATCGTTCTGACCGGAAACGTCGATCCGAAAATGATCGCACGAGCGTATGAGGTCGGTTGCAAACATTACTTTTCGAAGCTCGACATCCAAGACCAGCTGGACCGCGAGCTCGGATTTTATCTCAAGCAACTGGGAAATCGGGAGCTCGACGAGTTTATCGCGCGCGAGTTTATTACTCAGGACCCGTTTCTAGTCGGCTTGATCGATCAGCTTCGGCATCAGAACTTGAACCGCGACCAGAAGGTCCTTTTGCTTGGCCCCACGGGCGTCGGAAAAACGAAAATCGCCAAGCTCATCCATCGCCTGAGCGAACCGAATTACGATCGGTTCATTCATCAAAATCTTGCGGAGGTTCCTGACAGCCTGGCTGAGTCCCTTCTTTTCGGCCACAAGAAAGGAGCCTTCACCGGCGCGACCGAGGATCGCGACGGATTGTTCAAGAAAGCGGATGGTGGAACTCTTTTCTTGGATGAAGTCGCGTCGATTTCATTGAATCTTCAGAAGAAGCTTTTAAAGGTGCTCGAAGAGCGCGAGTTCGTTCCGCTGGGCGGGACCACGCCCATCAAGACGGAGTTCCGCCTGATCGCCGCGACCTGCGAGGATATTCTCAAGCTGATCGAGACCAAGAAGTTTCGGCTCGACCTTTACTTTCGGTTGAAAGGATTGGAGCTGTCGATCCCTTCGCTGAAGCAGCGCAAAGGCGACGTCCCCAAGCTCGTTGAGCACTTCGCTGCGCAGTCCGCGCGAAAGGTTTCATTTTCGAAGTCCGCTTTGGATTGCCTGGCCACGTATGACTGGCACGGAAACGTGCGCGAGCTCGAGCAACTGGTCAAGTCTCTCTCGGGGGGATCTCGGGGCCTGATCAAAAAAGAGGATCTGCCCGTGCATATCCAGAACAACGAAAACCCTTACGACCTCGAGGCCGAGTCGGCGGCGGATAAAAAAATCTATTCAAAGAGTGTATCGCAGTACATTCAGAAGCACGGGCTGCGAAAGTTCATCGACTGCATCGAGAAAGAGGCTTTCGAAGAAGCATTCAAGCGGAATGCAGGTAATCTCACGCGGACTCAAAGGGAGCTGAGAGTTTCCAAATCCGCCGTGTACCGGATTTTTGAGGACGTTCAAGCTCAGAGGAAAGGAGCGGGGAATGAAGATTTCAGCGGATTCGCTCCATGATTTGATCAACCTTCAGGCGAGGCTCAAGGCGATCCTCAGCTTGCTCGCGCATCCTGAGGCCGCTCCCGAGCTGGATGTCGCGGAGGTCGATCGTGATTTTCGACGCACGTTGGTTGAGCTTGAGCAGGCCTGGAGCCAGGCCGTCGATTCCAACGGCAGTTAGAGAAAGTCTCAGCCGACGAGCGGGATCATCAGAATCACTTTCGTGCCTTTGCCAAGCTCGGACTCGATGTGCAGCGAGCCTTTCGCGTCTTCCATGGTCTTGCGCGCGTGATAGATCCCGAGCCCATGCCCCTTTTCTTTTCCGATGGTGACTCCCTTTTGCCCAAGTCTTTTGAGATCTTCTGGGGAGATTCCGCGTCCGTTGTCCCGGATCTCGATCTCGGTCTGTTTATCGCGTTTGAACACTCTGACTGAGACGGATCCTTTACAACCGTTTTTCAATTGGTCATGAAGCGACTCGACTGCATTGTTCAGCAAGTTGGAAAGAGCGCGCGAGAACTCGAGTGGGTCGATGTCGAGAGATATCTCGTGTCCTTCTTCAAGAGTTGCGAGGATCTCGACATTCGCAAGATCACGGTGCTGATAACGTCTCTCGCTGATTTGGGACTCGAGCCACGGCAGAAGCATCCAGGCCGCAGACCGCGCTTGAGTGGCGCTTGGATGTTTTCCCGTAAAAAGTAGGGAATTGGCGATGTCATTAATTCTCTGGATCGCGTTTTGGATCAGCTCTTTTTGTTCGCCCATGATGGAGTCGAGGGTATCGATCACCATATTGAGCGCCGCTAGCGGAGAGCGAATGTCGTGAGCCACCTGCGAGGCTTGCTCGGCGAGGGCCGCGGATTTTTCCATCTGGACTTCTCGCTCGCGAAATTCCGTCAGGGACTTCATCATCTGGCCGAAGTTTTTGGCAAGAGAAGTCACCTCGTCCGATCCTCCAACTTCAATTCCCTGCGTCAGCTGACCCGTTCGATTGACTTCGTTCAAGGCAGATTCGACGAGGAGAAGTCGTTGCACGAGCTTTCGAGCAAGCGAATGCGCAAGGGCGGCTGAAAGCAGGATGAGAACGATTCCCAGCGCCACGGCTCCCATCAAGATTCTTTGGATCAAGGCATTCAAAGGGTGTGCATCCGCCTCGAGTTTCAAGATGTAATAATAGCCTTCCTGGTCATTCACGTTCTTGATCTTGCATTCGCAACATTGGGTGGAGGCAATCTTCACGCGCCGAACGATGGAAAGGGTGTTGCCCTTGAGCTCATTGAGTCCGGGGCGCAGATCACTGATCTTGTGTTGTTCGCCATCGGTAAAGTGGCCGTCCGCATGAATGGTTCCGAAGTTGAATCCGGTTGGGGAAAGTAAGCTGATCGAGCGGATGTTTTCGTCGGTCCTCAATGTCTCGGCGAGGATCTTGCCGATGTCGACCAGGTTCATTCCCGTCTCGAGAATGTATTTTCGATCGTGCGAGGGGATCATGATGAATTTGAAAGGACCCTTGTACGGCGAGCTAGGAATGATCGGGGTCGCTTCGACGGCAGTTCCTCCCTTGAGGAGCTCTCGATATCCCGCGCAAAAATCGAATAAAGTATGTGTTTGCGTTTTTGGATCAGTAATTGTGTCGCGAAGAAAGCGCCCTTCGTGATCGGTGATCGTGAACTGGGTGACTTTGAGGTCTGAGGCCAGGGCCCTGAGCTCAGAGGTCTCTGGAATTCCTTTTTGCCGAATGAGCAGATCCAGGTGCTTGGCGGCGTTCACGCCGATTTTTTCGATCGATGATTCGGACTCGATCAGCGTGTTTCCGATCAGATCGGAGAGCGTGACATAGCGCTCGATGAACTCCGTTCGCATATCTCGACTTGCGGTGCTGACGGTCACGATGAGCAGGGCAAGTCCCAGGGCAAAAGAGGTCGAAAAGATGCTCCAGAAAATTTTGCCGTAAAATTTCATTGATTTCACTCTAGGGGGCGAAAACCCGCATGTCAATTTGAGGATGGATTGTGGTAATCTGATCAGGATTGATCTCCATCATTGCTGCCACGCATAACCATGACCAGTTCCTTTCGGGTGCGATCGAGTCCGTCCGGCGCCAAACCTATTCTGAGTGGGAGCATCTCGTGGTCGATGATGGATCGACGGATGATACGCCGTCGGTTCTTAAGAAGTGTTCGGCAAGCGATTCTCGACTGAGGGTCACTCGGACGGAAAATCAAGGCCAGCCCGCGGCATTGAATCATGGGATCTCCCAAGCGCGGGGGGAGTGGATTGCCTTTTTGGATTCGGACGACGAATATCTGCCTGATCACTTGAGCGTGATGCTCAGGACGATCGGCAGCCGCGATTTTGCACTCGGCAAGTTCCAGATCGAAAACTGCAGCGGAATGGATCAGCCCGTCGTGAGAGATTTTTACAATCCGGGAAAAGTCATCGCGGTCGACGAGATCGAAGTCGTCACAGGCGTTTTATTTGGACGCAGGGATGCGATTCTGAAAGTCGGAGGATTTAAATCCGTCCGTTCGGCTGACACTGATCTTTTCAATCGACTGAAAGATGCGGGACTGACTTGGTCCAAGTCTTCCGAGGCCACTTATCGCTATTTCTTCGGAAGGCTTCCTCAGAGCATGGCGATTCGGGAGCGAGATTCGGATACTTAAACTCCCAGAATTGGGCGCCGATTCTAAAGAGTTTGCGAAAATCGGGATTTGGTTGCATATTCCAAACTTATGGCGATCAGAACTCAAAGAGATTCAGTGGATGTTATCGTTCTTGGAGGGGGCCACAACGGATTGGCTTCCGCGATCTTCTTGGCGCGCCAGGGCCTTGATGTTTTAGTTCTTGAAGGCAAGAATCGAGTCGGCGGCGCGACTCAGACGGAATTTCCTTTCGCAAAAGCTCCGCTTTTGGGGACGTCGTCCGGATCGTATCTTCTGGGCCCAATGCCACCGGAGCTGATTCAGAAAATCGGAGTGAATATTCCGGTGATCCGCCGTGATCCGCACTATTTTTTGCCGACAACCGACACACGGTATCTTTTGTTTGGATCTGATACCGAGGCGATGAGAAGGCAATTCCTCGAACATTTCAGTGAAGCGGATTGGAAAGCCAACGAAGCGCTGATGTCTGAGATCGGAAAAATCCGCGATGACCTTGCGCCGTCTTGGCTTGAGGAGCCTCTCTCGCTTCAGATGACCGCAGAAAAGTATATTCGCTCAGAGCTTCGGGACATTTTCGTCAAGCTGTGCACCCGACCTGTTGAGGAATACCTCGATCGTTTCGGCTTTAAGAGTGATCTGCTCTTGGCGATGTACGGAGTGACGGATGCTTTTTCGGGACTCAACGCGACGTTTGGAACGCCTGGCGCGGGTTTTAACTTCCTGGTTCACAATCTCTGTCGTTTGCCGGGATCTGACGGAACATTCATGATCGTCAAAGGCGGAATGGGCACGATCGCGCGCGAATTTTCGCAAGCGGCCGTCGCTGCCGGTGCGCGAATACTGACTGATGCACCGGTCCGAAAGATCAATATCGAGAGAGGCGTAGTGAAGGGAGTCACTCTCGAGAACGGGCGTGAGTTTTCGTGCAAAGCCGTAGTTTGTAACGCGGATCCGTTTAAAATGATGGAGCTTGCAGGCACGGAAAACCTGCCAAAGGACTACACGGATCGCATTAACGGCCTCAAGCGCGACGGTACTACGATGAAGGTCAATCTCGCGCTGAAGGGGCTGCCGAAGTTTAAATGTCTTCCGGAAAATCGCGGTCAGCACAGCACGACGATTCATCTCCTCCCGCAGAAAGAAAAAACGGGAATGAGTGTGCTCGACAATATTAAAAAGGGTTACGAAAAAGTTCGTGCGGGGGGTCTTGCCGACTTTCCGACGATCGAATGGTACATCCACACGGTCGCTGATCCTTCGCTTCAGGATCAATACGGTCATCACAACTCGGCTTTCTTTGTTCAGTGGGTCCCTTACGAGCTGAAGGGGACGACTTGGGAGAAAGAAGAAGAACGTTATGTGAAGCATCTTCTTTCGATTGCGGATGAATTCGCTCCAGGCACATCGGATCTTGTGGTCGACACATTCACGTTGACTCCGCCGAAGGTCGAAAAGCATTTCGGAATCACGCGCGGTCATATCCATCATGTCGACAATACTTTTGCGATGGATCAACGTGTCCCTTACCATACGCCGGTGCAGGGGCTTTATTCCTGCAGCGCGGGCTGCCACCCGGCCGGTTCCGTGATCGGGGCTTCAGGGCACAACGCTGCTCATCGTGTGCTGAAGGATATGGGACTTTAAGACCAAGCTGGGACTTCGTTACCGGTATCCTGAGTGTATTCCGCTCGAATTGAGTCGGAGTAAGGGCGCCGGATATTTGAGCGAGTGCGAATCTTGGCCCGCCGCTGGGATCATTTCCCAGCGTGTGACCTTGTCTTTGCATTTTTGTGTGACTGGAAAAGCGAGCGGTGCATCTGATTTCTCGGGAAGTTTCACGCTGAGTCCAAACTCATCCATGAATTCGTCGGGGAGTGGGCCGCCGGTCCAGCTCACCTCGGAAACGGTTTCTAAAATATCTTTTCCGTGAAGTTGAATTGGCTTTTTCAACTTTCGTTTCTTCAGAGCGATCTCCCAGCCTGGATGAACTTGCGGCTTAACAGAAACGACGCCCTCCGGAATCCCTACCGTTATTCCTGTTGTGTCAGCTCCATCGCATCCATGGGGTACACGAAATACTAGCTTTGCATAACTTCCCTGAACCGCTTCCTGCGGGTCAATGGTCACATGAGCCAGTGCCTGAGAAAAGGGGAGCCAAAATGAAGCGATTAAAAGGATCGGTAGAATCAGTCGAAGGGGTCTCATAGCTCAAGATTATCGCAATATTTCACGATGCTCTAGCGTTAAGGCGACTTCACACGCTAAACTTGAGAAATGAGACCCGAGAGAATCAAAGCTGCAGCTTTAGCGCTCGTCTGTTCACTTGCTATGAGTTCAGCTGTTGCGGCGCCTCTTGTAGCTCCTATTGCAGCTCCGGGCCGAAAGATCGCGAGCTTTTACGTCTCACAGGACTTCATCAACGAACAGCTGCAACGGCATCTCAAGTCCGAAATGATTCGGGAGTTGAAAGTCGAACTCGAGCCGGATCAAGATCACATTGTCTTTCGAGGAATTGCTCAAGTTCCGATCGAAGAGCTGCGCGCGATCAATCTCGATCCGAAGCTGGGAAGGTTTCGCTTTCAAATTTCCGCCAAACTCGGCGTGACTCGACACGGTCATTTGCTGATTGAGTTTCCGCTGAACGAAACGTTCTTTTATCCGGCAGATTCCAGGCATCCTGCGCAGGAGCGCGTGATTGTTCCGGTACAAATGCTCTCGATCGCGCTTGCCTCCGCGCGCGGCTATCTTGCGGCCCTGTCCGGGGATTTCGGTGGATTTGATCGACGCAGTGAAAAGCTTGAGGCTTTGCTTAAAAACGTTGAGCGCGCGATCGGGACGGAGAAAAACAAAGAAGCCTTAGACGATCTTAAAATCCAACGCGACTCGCTTCGTGTGCAATTAGCTTCGATTCCGATTGAGCGAAAGCAGCTTCAAAGCGTTTCTAAAGAAATCGCGTCAGTGCTCGGATTTACGGGTGAGAACGAGCTTCGGCTCGATAAGGATCTTGCTGCGCGCAAAAATGCGATCGTCCTCAAAATCAAGCTTTCGCAGCTCTTGCCTTATCTCAAGGGAATGGAGCTCGGGGGCATTCGAATCGTGCGAAACAAGAAGGACGGCGATGCTCAAAGTTATTTCGTCTTGGACGTGAATTCCGATCAGGCCGACAACTCACCGCAACCCGAGGTCCGCAAGCCTTCCAGCCGAACTCCCGCAAAAGTTCCGCCTTCGTTGGTTGTGCGATTAAGGCAGGCGCTGTTTGAAAGTCAGGCGATGATCGACGCGGAGGCGCAGGCGCTGAGTTCCAAGGTGAAGGATCTCAAGCTTCGGTTCCAGGAAGATGGGTTGCATGTTTCAGGTCGAGTGCACGTTTTTCTTTTTGTCTCGACATCGTTTGAAACGATCGTGGATTTTGTTTCGAGTAAAAAGAAACTGGATGCGTTTGATATCCGGGTTCGGGACATCAAAGTGGCCGGAATCGACTTCGAGTTTCTCTCCAAGATGATTCTCGAAACCGTCAAGTCACGCCTCGAAAAATCGCTTCAAGGGATCTGCCAGTTTGAGTACAAGGGCGAGAGGCGAGACGGATCTCAGGCTTTGCGCGTTACCGTTGATCCCAAGATGCTGGTTCCGGCATTTCCGGATTTGCACTTGATTGATGTCGATGTTCGGGAAGGCGAGTTTTTGCTGAAGGTGGGGAAGGGGTGAGCGGAAGCTCTTCACGCAATGATCCGAAAAGTCGGACAGTATTCATTTTGGCGAGTCACCGAGAATCCACATTTTTGCAGTTTACCTAACTCTCAGATCTTTGAGCTTGGCCCCTGTGCCGCGCGATAGAGCTTCTTCCTTCACTAAAAATAAATTTTTAACCTGTATTTTGAGTAAAAATAAATAACAAGTCGGCACATTCAGAGCTATAACGCGTCTCGTTATTCAAATATAAAATATTTAATGAGATTGAATTTATGGCCTCTGACAAAGGTGTGAGTAAAAGTATTAGAGTGGCTTGTGGAGCGTTACTTGGAATTGCGGCACTAAGCGTGTCGTTCTCTGGACGTCAATAAACGCTCAAATTGAGTCTCTTCTTGACGCCAACTATCCTGAACTCAGAGAGGAATCCAGATTGATTGATGAGAACATGCAGGCCCTTATGATGCGTTTCCAACTTCTTAACGTCGCCGGGACGCATGTGCTGCCGTAAGAAATATTGATCTGATATCTAAATCGTATAGAAATTGCCTACGATTTTAGATCACTTACAAGCGAAAAGATGCGCGAAAGTGCTAAGGTTTTTTTACTTGACAATTTTACTACAGCTCTATATCGTACCTCACCGAGGTTAAGGACGTGCTTGATATGAAAAAAAATGTTGGTCTTCTAACGTGTATCCTTTTCGTCGCTCTAGCGCTGCCCCTCTACGTCTGGGCGGGGAGTGAGACCAGTGGCGGCGGCGGTGGTTTTCTCGAAGCTCGTTTCATGAAAGTCGCCAAAAAAAGCGCTGAGGATTTGGCTTCCAATGAGGTGGTCAAAGTTTACGGAAGACCCTTTCCGAGTTACAAGCTAAACAGTCTATTGAACTGGCCCGATTCCATAACCGAAGAAAAGCTTCGACTGATCGTAACGTCTCAATCGCTCCTACTCGATGGAAGCGAGAAATCCGCGATTACTCGCGGCCATACCATTACTCTCTATAAGCCAGACTGGGAAGCTGTTACTGATCCGAAAGAATTTCGGAAGCTGGTGCTTCACGAGCTGATGCGAGTCGTTGATGTTCTCGATGACGATTACGAGACTTCGAATTATCTTGAGATGGCCTTAGAAAAGATCGAAGCGTCAGCCTCAATCAAGATGTCTCCTGCAAAGGCGATCTCAGCCAGAAATGCAGATCTAACTCGCTCGGAATCATTTGATCCATCGCAAGCCTACGAAGTGCTCAAGGAAAGTCATGTTTATGCACAGTTCTCAACGCGTGACACCTGTGGACTTCAAATTGTAAGCGTCACTCCCAGCAAATCATTGATCACGTTTAGGTATGTGAACAATCCGATCACAGGTTTCTTTTGTGAGGCATCAGCGGCACTTGTCACTCTTCGTTGCAATAACGCAACTTGCTGGCAAAGTGAGCAAAGCAACGACGTAGGTTACATTTTCACAGTCGATGTGAATGGAAACTTCCAGATGTCAATTGGCTGGTGCGGCTCAGATTCGCTCGGAAAATTTAGTTGTCAATTGGCGGCACACTATCTAAGTCGCATTCAGTATTCGGCTACTGACTCCACGTCGAATCCTCGTCCTACAAAGTTCACGACATCATTTGAAAGTCGTTGCAGAAGCACTGGTGATAATGACGATATCCAAGCGGATAAGGACAAAGCAGTGAAAGTCACTCGGAATTCCGCAATGGCGAAGTGTTTGCAGTTTTATAAGTCATGTAAAGTCGACGAAGCTCAGAGCGAGTTTCACTTCTATGAGAGTATAGAACAGTGTAATACGTCGGCAACTGCAATCAAAAAATAGACGGTTACATTTAAATATACGATAAAAAAGCTGAGCTGGTTTGTTTCTCGAATTTGGATCTCAGGGAGTGATAAATTCCAGAGACAGGCAATAAGCAAAGTAGCCCCGAATTGAATTACGTAAAGTGCGCTATGTGCCGTTGAGTCTCGCGATTTCCCTCGTGAGGAGTAATGAGTTCTACTTGATACTTGGATTGAAAGTACTCATTCAGCCGATCACTGTCGTTTCATGTATTGCCAAGCTTCACCCAAGGGTAAATAAGTCCAAGCAATAGCAAGCCACTTTTTCGTCCTTGGATTCTCGAACGACGGAGCGGACTTCTTCAATCGCTTGGATCAGGATTTCGCGAATTCGAGGCAGATCCGCTTCCGAAACGCTGACAAGCGAAGAGTAATGCATGTCCCGGTCCGTCTGACGATCCAGGCTCTTGATTGCTTCGATTCGGAGGTTTTGATGATGCTTTGAAATCAGGCCCGAGTCCTGATGCAAGTGAAGCTGGGTTTCGCCCACTTTGAAGCGATGCCCCTTTTGCAGCGCAATTCCTTTGTCTGAAAGAAATTTTAAAACCTGACGAACGATTCGGGGAGAGAGCCGGAAATAGTTAGAAATACTTTCAACGGTTTGCAGCTCCGGAATGCTAATCGCGACATGAATCGCGGCATAATGCCAACGGCTATAATAGGTAATCTGGTCCTCAACCGAAAGACTTTGCCTGAGTTGCGTCCGGTTTTTCAATAAAAGACGCGACAACTTCATTTCATCGAGATCTTTTTTCAAGCGATCCCGAAGAGAACTCGTCCCCGCACGAGAATACAAAACAAAGACAAAGAAATATTTCATCTCGTGAGTCGAATGCCCCAAGAAGCGACTCGCCGAATCCGCTTGTTCTGGGCTGAGGTGCGCTTGCATTGCAAGGACCCTCGTTAAATAGGAGAGCTGGCATCCCAAAGCTTTCGCGAAGGCCGATCTATTTCCGCGCTCATCGAATGCTTCGAAATATGCTCGCAAGTATTCACGGTATTCCGAGAAATCGTAAAGATTAGGAGAAGTCATCTTTGTTTGCATAGCTAGATTGCATATCGAAGTTCTTCACTAAAAGTAAAGATTTAATATGTCTTTTGAGTAAAAATATATAACTAACTAATCAACTCAGGGTTATAAAGCGCTCGAACAGTTCAATTGACATTATTTAAGGAGATTAGGTTTATGGCATCCAATAAAAGTGTTCTGTTATTATGTATGATTTCTGCTGCAATGGCGATCTCTGCCAGGGCTGCAGATCTAACCCCATCGGAATCATTTGATCCATCGCAAGCTTACGAAGTGCTCAAGGAAAGTCATGTTTATGCACAGTTCTCAACGCGTGACACCTGTGGACTTCAAATTGTAAGCGTCACTCCCAGCAAATCATTGATCACGTTTAGGTATGTGAACAATCCGATCACAGGTTTCTTTTGTGAGGCATCAGCGGCACTTGTCACTCTTCGTTGCAATAACGCAACTTGCTGGCAAAGTGAGCAAAGCAACGACGTAGGTTACATTTTCACAGTCGATGTGAATGGAAACTTCCAGATGTCAATTGGCTGGTGCGGCTCAGATTCGCTCGGAAAATTTAGTTGTCAATTGGCGGCACACTATCTAAGTCGCATTCAGTATTCGGCTACTGACTCCACGTCGAATCCTCGTCCTACAAAGTTCACGACATCATTTGAAAGTCGTTGCAGAAGCACTGGTGATAATGACGATATCCAAGCGGATAAGGACAAAGCAGTGAAAGTCACTCGGGAGTCCGCAATGGCGAAGTGTCTGCAATTTTATAAGTCCTGTAAAGTCGATGAAGCTCAGAGCGAGTTTCACTTCTATGGGAGTATAGATCAGTGTAATACCTCGGCAACTGCAATTAAAAAATAGACGGTTACATTTAAATATACGATAAAAAATCTGAGCTGGCTTGTTTCTGGAGTTTGGATCTCAAGGAGTGATAAATTCCAGAGACAGGCAATATACAAAACACAAACTGGCACCCATAATTGGGTAACTATAGTGTTTCAGTACTGGTCCCACATCTCCCCTCATCTTTTCTCTAAGAGATCGAAGCAATCGAGATGAAGTTTCGTGCCAGGTCGAAAAGCCTGTGAGCAAGAAATGCGAGCCTTAGTCGCGAGAAGCCGTGAGCACCTGATTGTGATAAGCAACGTAAATAGCAAGATGGGCTTCGAGTCGATCGGGGCGTTTCGTCGTGCACCATGTTCTTCGAAACAGTCGGTTCACATTCGCTCTCAGCATCGCGCACGTGTGATTGAGATCAAAGAGCGGATCGTTTCCAATCTTCTTGAGCTCTCCTTGGCCCACGACGCAACCTCGCCTGCCTTTTACCGCTTCATGTGAAATGCTGGGGAAGTGCCGCTTCACCCAGTTTGGATATTTCGGGTTTTGATCCGAAAGCATCTGAGCTTTGGGCTGAATCACGCCTGATAACTCAGATAAGAGCGAATCCACCGCAGCCGCTCGATGATCTTCTCTTTTTCCATATTTTTTGCGGGAAATCTCAGCTAGCGGTCCTTTGGCTGGCATTTGAGCAACGCGAAAACTCAAGATCTTTCGGCTTTCTGCTTCAACGATCAAAGGGATGCTCAGCGGAAGGCATTTTGATCTTTCAAAAGTCTCCATCTCGTCAAACTGAACGCTTGTTACTTTGTTTTTCGAGTCCCTCAATGATTCGAGAAACTCTTGTTGCGACAGCTTAGCCTGATCAGCAAGAAAGAGAAGCTTTCTCACCACTGTGTTGCGATTGATCTTCAGAAGGCGCGCGATCCGTCTTTGCGAAACACCGGAAACCAAAAGCTCAAAAATCGGCTTATTGAGCCTTCTTTTCTTCTGCCAATAGCACGGGGAATTGCTCGCATTGGAGAATGAGCGCTTGCAGTTTCTGCAGAGAAAACGGACGATCCTCTTTCCATCGGATGATCTAAAGAATGAGCCTTTTCGAACAACTGATCCAATAGTCGGACTATTGGAGTTTTTGCGAAAAGACTGAAAGCGCTCAGAGCAGTCGATATAAGGGCATTTAGGGTGATTTCCGCTAGAAACTTTCCGATTCATGAGTCGGACTAGGGGCAAAACCTGAGCCAAGCTCAGGCTTTACTGCACTTGCGCTTATCGGATGTACCCAGCCTAGGGGGCCAGTTTAAAACTCAAACCAGTCTAAGTTCAGGCAATACGCCACTTCTGATGGAGAGGGATCGGTAATTTCACATATCTTAGATATAAATTCCAGAGCCATAGCCCTCACCTTAGGGACGTCTGTACGCGAAAGCGACATCGGTGATGTGAACGCAAGTTCTCGCTCGTGCGCGATGCTCGGGTGACGCTCCATTGCTTTGATTCGCCAGTTAGCATGATGGCGGGCTACAAGCGGAGAGACGCCTTCGATATGCGTGCTTTGAGGGCCAGGAGAAAAACTTCCGCCCTTTTCTTCGCAGAGTCCGTGATCAACCAGGAATCGGACAATCATTGCGAATTGCTCACGTGTGAGACCCATGCGTTTTCTGAGAGACTCTTCCTTTTGCCAATCAGGAATTGAACTCAATACGCGTATCGCACTGTAGTGCCAGCTTGAATAGAATACGGCCTTTTGTTCTTGCGTGAGGACTTGGCTCTGAGGAATGTGGCGAATAATCTGAGTTTCCTCGGACCTCAGGTGATCGATTTCTTTTTTGAGCACCGTCTTGAGTTTCTCTGTTCCTGCACGCTGCCACTGAGTCAGCAGAAGAAAGTATCGAGTTTCGACCTCCGTCAGCTCTAAGTATCCTGCAACGGCAACGGCTTGCTCTGAGGTGAGCTCGCGGTGTCCTTGAAAAACTTGGCTCAGGATAGAGGAATGAATGCCCACGGATTTCGCTATTCGGAGCAATTCTCCACGTCCTCCCTTTGGAAGGGCATCAATGCGGGCCTTGATGTATTCGCGGTAGTCTAAATAGTTAAATATATTCATGCAGTTAAGTCGTGTTACTTAATAATTTATAAAAAATCAAATATAACCAGTATATTTTGCAATAAATATCTATCCTGCTGCTATGCGTCGAGTTATATATGTCCACGCCAGGAGAAAATAAAAATGAGCCCAGTTAAAAATAGCGTACAAAAATCCCTGGTGTTGATCTCTCTGGCCATTGCTACCGGGCCAGGAGGATCGATCGCACTTGCAGGCGTTCGAGATAGTGGAGGCGGAAATGCCGTTGTCTGCATGTCCTCTTTAGCGCAGGCCGATCAAATTCGAACCGCAGGTTTTGTCGACGATACCTTGCTCGATCAGGTAACCTCGGTCGAAGCCTACGATCTTTACGAAACTCAGCTTGTGCAGGGTGGCTCAAATCAGGGGATTGTAGTCCCGAATGATCCTTCCCACTTTCAAACTTACGCAAATCAAATCGCGAACAGATTTCGAGCCTATGTTCCAGCGGTATCTCAGATCATTGACACTCACTCCGCTCGACTCCGCTCTGTCTTGTGGGTACGGCCCTTGTGCCTTCATGGATCGCTATGACCCCGCGACCGTTTTCAGCTCGATCGATCGCGAAGGGCGCTATGCCTACGGCAATCAACCCTCGATCGCGCACTGGAATCTCGTTCGATTCGCTGAGACCCTTGTCCCGCTTCTCGATCCTAACGAGGATACAGCGATTGAAATCGCCAAAGCATGCCTGGAAGATTTCGGATCCGAGTTCTCCGAACTCTGGCGAAAGGGCATGCGAAGCAAGCTTGGACTTTTTGAGTCCAAGCCCGAAGACGAATCGTTGGTCGAAGATTTACTGAACTGGATGCATCAAAACAAAAGGGACTTCACGAATACTTTCCGATCGCTCGCCTTAGGCCGAGAGGTCGCCGAGTCCGATCTGACGTGGAACGCTTGGCATGCGCGCTTAAAGCATCGTCGAAACGCCGAGGGGCGCGCGGTCGAAGATGTGCGAGCGCTCATGCTCCAGTCGAGTCCAAATATCATCCCTCGAAATCATCATGTCGAGGAAGCACTCAGCGCGGCTGTAGAAAAGAAAGACCTCTCTCCCTTTCAAAAGTTTCTCAGCGCTTTGGAGCATCCGTTTGAAAATCGACCCGAGCATTCGCCTTATCTAGAACCCAGCCCCTGTGATGACGAATACCAAACCTTTTGCGGGACCTGAAAACCGCACATCAGGAAGATCGGTTTGTGAGATGCGCATTATAAATCCAGATCTGTGCGTGGCTTGCGCGAGGCGATCTTTTTCTTGTCCTGTTCGATTTCATTTCTCTCGGAAGCGGGCTTCTTTTCTTTCACTGCTTCTTCAAGCGCCGGTGAAGGCTTTTGATTTACACTCGTACTCTCGCCGAAAATAATTCGGCAGTGATACTTATGTGCAGCCGAGGAAGCTGACGCTTACCCCCCCATCGCAAAGGAGTTAAAAGGTACGGAAATGAGAAGACACGAAGCCAACCAGAAATATTTACTCACCGAAAATTTTACTGACATAGATCCTCCAGAAATATTGTGCGGTTTTGAACTCAAGGGCGTTCACCGTATAATGGTAACTTGGCGATATTTTTTGAAACGATCGAGCACTGGATACGAATCGAATCGTCTTCGGAGGCAGCAAGCGCAAGTGAATCTTTGCTGCAGACGTAGATCGGATCATGGTCGGCATCTGCCCTCGCTCGCTGGAGCGAAGGCAGACATGATTATCCATTCTCATCGCCAAAATATGAAGTGTAACTCTTCAGATTTTCGCATCGGTCGATTGTTATTATTATCGAGCGACGCAACGGATTGCATTTTCGAAAAGATTGGGTCCTATGCCCATCGCACCTTCGCTATTATACCACCAACCGTTAGTGAAGACGTTTGGGACGGTTGGGGCAATTACCGTTGACGTCCAAAAAAGACCATCCCAATGAGGCAGTACTTCCCGGAATCCGCTGATGTAACCCCGTTCGAATTCGGCTTTTGAAGGAAGATCTCCGTGAAAGTCTTTGCACAATTCTATGCCGTTTGGTTGTGATTTTCCCTCTGAAATAAGATCGCCCCAGATCACGCCGTCCGGACCCTTCCAGGCCTCACCAAAATAGT
>CAZCBS010000057.1:0-16089 GCA_964496965.1 uncultured Bacteriovoracaceae bacterium | reverse complement strand
AAGAAACAGGGCATTGGTTCCTTTCATGCACCCGTCTATGCCCGGTCCCCCTGGGGCGCCAGTGCGGAGGGTTTATTTTCCGAACGGCGCGGGTGTTTACACAGTAAAAGTGTATTTCTCGGATAAGGTCCGAGTCGATGACGGCACGCTCAGCAAGTCGACTGAGTTCAAGGTTCAAAACGATGATTCGCGTGACATCGAAAATCTGGCTCCATCCTTGATGGTTCAGAGCGATGCACCTGAGATCATTGAGCTCGCCCAGAAGATTACACTAGGCAAGGTGACCGATCGGGAAAAAGCCTTAGCTATTCACGACTGGATGGCCGGAAAGATTTCTTACGACGAAGAGGGCCTCAAAGATGGCTCTTATACATCGAGATCCGTGGATGCGTTGACGACTTTGAATTTGAAACTGTCGGTTTGCGACGGCTTCGCGAACCTTTATGCGGCATTGGCCCGCGCCGTGGGACTTCGTACCAAGGTGATTATCGGTAAGCGATTTCACGCTCGCCCCGCAGAGCTTTCACTTGCGCAGATTTGCGAAGCGAAGAGCGATCCACGCTTGCAGGCTCACGGCTGGAACGAAGTGAACATCGACGGTCGGTGGGTGAGCTTGGACGTGTCTCAAGTCACGGGATATACCTTGGCTCCGCAGCTACTGCATGAGTACTTTGATCGGAACGTGTCTGATTTTGAGCGGACCTATCAGAAGTGCAGCGAAGCAGGGCGGTAATCACCACTCCGAAAGCTTGCGCTTGTTGGGATCGGCAAAGAGTCGGGACGTCACGTTCGAATAACGGAAGGCGACTCGGTCAAAAAGGCTGACCGTGGGATCTTCCGCAGTGACGGAGGCGAGATTGCGGCGAGTGGCCCCGGCGAACTTGACTTCGCTGACGCCGGATTGCTTTTCTTCCTCGGACTTAGGCATGAGCTTGCTCATGAGCCCGTTCATCATGCCGGCGAGATCGGGGTCCGCGGAACCGCTTTTCCGGCTTCCGCCGGCCGCGTAGGCTGCGGGAGTTTCGGTGTTGAAGTTCGGCATTTCTTTTTCGACGGCTGCGACTGCTTTGCCGAGTTGCACAGACGCATCGGCGCCGAGCGCGGCGCCCGCGCTGGCCTTGATGGCGTCACTTGGGCTCAGATTGCCGCCGTTTTTCAGAAAATCACCGAGGCTCATTCCTGAAGTTTTTTGAAAGGCTTTTTGGAATGCGTCAGACGAGACCAAGCCCGCGATTTTTGGATCCGCAGTCGCTGCGCATGATGCTGCGCCGCTGACGCTCGTGGTATCGCCGCAGGCTCCAGTGCTTGAGGTTGAATTCGTAGTGGTTGGAGCCAGCGAAGTTGCCGTGCTGCTGGTCGAAGCGATTTGGGTTCCGGTGCTTGTGCTCGAACCGCTCGCGTTATCGAATTGATAAGTGTTCGGAGTGGTGTTGGCCACGGTTTTCGCGGATTCAAGATTGGAGTTCGCCGTTTGTTCCGCGGCTGCTCGGCTGCTGTTGTGGAGAAACGCGCCCATCGCGGAGGTGGCTGCGGTGATGCACTAGGTTTTGAATGTTTTTCCAAAAATCGTCCTGGTCGCGCCTTTGCCTTCGTTCATGGTGTCGACCAGGCCTAGACCGCCGGACATCCCGGTCATAAACATGCTGGTGAAATTCTTGGTGATGAGCATATCGGCGGCAGCCGCTCCGACGGCTCCGATTTGACATGGGTAGGTTGCCATCTCAAAGTCCATGCAGCTTGCCGCGCAGGTGCCCGCGACCGCGGCGTAAATCAGAGTCAGCGTTTTCTCTTTCTTTGAGGCGCTCTGCGATTGATTCGCGGATGCGCAGTACTCGGCTTTTTGACCGGTTGGCGGTTGCGAAGTGTCTCCGCACACATCACTATATTGATCCGCGTGCGCCAGCGAAGGCGCGAAGGCTGTCACGATCAGCGCAAGCAGAGTTTGAGTTTTCATAAATCGATTCCCCCGAAATTAGCTCCCGCATTCGCTGCCACCCACATCGCAGTTTCTGGCTTTGATGCTGGTGCGGTCAGAGATTCGTTGAAAGATGTTCACGTCTTTTCCCAAGAACGAGTAGGGCGCGGCCATGCTGGCAGGAGAGCGGTCAGCGACGCCGTAATCCAGGATTCCGTTCTTGCCCATTTCCTCTTGAGGTTTTGGAAGAAGGTTGGCGAGAAAGCCCAGGTCCGCGCTTTTTTCAGCGCTGACTCCGCCGGCAGCGGCGTAGCCTGAGCCACCTTGGCCGTAGGCGGTGTTCGATTTGAAATCAGCCATTTTCGGGCCTGAAGGCTCTGGATCATTTTTGGCCGCGGCAGGAGCTCCAACTCCAATATTGCCGCCACTTCCACCGCCTGGCGCGTTGGGAGGATTGCCGCCTTGGAAAGTACCCGCGGCAGGTCCTGCGCCCGGTCCACCTGCTGCTAAATCTGGATTGATCGGAGGCGAGATGTTGGGAACGTCGCTTGCCTTGACAGTCCCGTCAGTCGTCGCAACGGCAGGATCGGTCGCAGTGCCAGGATTGATCGCGGTGGTTTGTCCCGCAGTGCTGGTTAAAGTATCGGGGTTTGCTGACGTCAGCTGATAACTGCTTCCTGTGGCGTCTTGAAGTTTGTTCGCGAGGTCTTTGGATTGTTTTGCGGAAGCGATCGCCAGTGCGCCTGCGACGGTGTCTCTGACGCCCGTGATGATGCTCATGACGCCGGCTTTCATTGCGGCTCGTTCGACGTTCTTTTGTTCACCAATGGCTTGTTTATAAGTTTTTAGATCGGCAGTGGCGGCTCCGCCCTGGCTTGATTGGTCTTGACTTGCTTTCATTTCGCTCGTGAGGTCTTGTTCGCCGATTTTCTTGTGGTCTCTTGAAAGCATGATTTGGTAAGCGCCCATCGCGGTGTTAGCGAGTCCGATGGTGGTTTTTAATTCTCCAGCACTTTGCTGGGTGTTTGCCGCGGCTTGCATGACCGCTGATTGAGTTCCTGCGCTTTGAGCCTTGATTGCTCCGACTTGCCCGGTTGCATTGACAACCGTGCTACCTGCGGCTGTAGAGATCTGATTGGCGAGCTGTGCATTCTCGATCCAGTCATAAGTATCTTGGCAGGCTTTGCCGAGCTCATGAGAAGCGTCGCATCGACCATCGCCGACTTTTTTATTATCTTTATTTTGTGTAGAGCCCTTTGCTTGATCCGAGCCTTTCCCGTTTGCTCCTCCTTGGCCCGTCTGTCCGACGACATCGGCAGAGTTTTGGATAATAACATTTTGGGAAGGTTGATCTCGATTTTGTAGCAGATTCAGAGATGCAGCCTGATTCCGTGCGCCTTGCTGTTCAAGTTCAGAACGAAGGTTGTTAGGGCGCTCTCCGGTAATGATGACTTGTGGAATGGCCTCATCGGCAAACGACGAAATCGCAAAAAGCTGAGTGATCAAAAACAAAGCGAAGGCGATTTGTTTTGGGTGTCGAGGCGGGCAGAGCCCGCTACGCATGTGAAGAATGACTCGAGATTGAAAATCCGAATTCGATTTTGCTTTTGCCATGATTTCCCCCTGCCTGGCTGTCAGTCGTCGAGGCGGGCAGAGCCCGCTACGCGTGTCATGTCAGATCCCCAATAAAGTAGACTTTATTAATCAAGCTTGAATGGTTTAATGCTGTAAGTCAACTTTTAGTTGCCTAGAATAAAGCTATAATAAACAGCAAGTTACGGCTGATTTCTAAATGCAGTTTGACCTGTGTCACACTCGACACGGATCAAATGGTCCCAATTAAAAAAATTGAAAAAGTCGCGTTTTTTTTCGAGTGAAGTCCAAATGTTGGAGTGTTTTTTTTGAGCACTCCGTGAAAAAATCGGTCAGACTGATAAACTCAGGAGAGAAAACTTCATGTCCGATCTGGCACCGAAAAACGGTGAATTTTTTGAAGGTAAACTTTGGTTTCATCGCAAGGGTTCGATCGTCACTTTGGGGGTGACCAACCTCGCGATCGAGCAAATTGGCGAAGTGGCGAGCGTCGAGTTTCCGGATGAAGGAACTGACTTTCAAAAGGGTGAAGTTTTGCTCACGGTAGATGGCTCTTTGGGCAAGCTGGAGGTAGCGACTCCAGCATCGGGTATTGTCCAAGAAGTCAACGAAGCGGCAAAAGACGAACCCGATATGGTTTCAGAGGACCCACTTGAAGAAGGATGGCTCGTTAAGCTCGAAATCGAAGACACGTCGGACCTCAAAGAGCTCATCGGCGAAAGCTGAAAAGCCCGCGAAGCCCGAGTACGTCATCACCGAAGACTTGCCCTCAGTCTCGCCCGGCGATTTGCCTCAGGACTTGAAAGAGCTGGGAGCAAGCCTTGCGGTTGGGCACAGGCCCTCGTCCGCGCTCAGCCCTCAAGATGAGCAGCTTTTTCGCGCATTTCAATCCAATCTTCTTTCGTTGATCTCGCATGAGCTCAGAACGCCGCTGATGGGAATTCTCAATTCGGTTGGCCTTTTGGATGATGAGCTCTCGGGAGGCGAGAACGCGGGATCGGGAATTCCGCCGACAGAGCTTGCAAAAATGGCGCGCCAGAACGCGCAGAGACTGCAACGGACTTTGACGACGCTTCTCGATATGGCTTCGATCGAAAGCCAAACGTTTCATGCGCATCTTCGCGAGATGGAGCTCCAAAGAATTGTTCGAGCGCGCCTGGGTTTGCATGGACCGGCGTTCAAGGATCACGGCGTGCAAGTCGAGATCGAAGGCGATGAAGAGGTGGTGGCGTTGGGAGATCCGCAAAAACTCTCGCGTGCGGTCGATCTCTGCTTTGAAAATCTGTCTTTTCGAGCTCGAAAAGGTACAGCGATTAAGGTTCGCATATCCTCAGCGCCTGTGCCTGCCATTGCTTTTCAATTTGAGCTGGAGCCGGGCACCGAGAAGGCGTGGGAAGCGGCTTGGACCCATGGGCTTGTGGGATTAGAGGGGGGCGTTCGTTCGCCTGCCTCGGCTTTTGCGGGAGTGATGCAAACGGAGCAAGCTTTCTTGACCCGAACCGAAGAAGGGCTGGGGAGCGAGTTTCTTTTGATCCATGAGATTATGCGGCTTCACCGCGGAACTTTCGCGCAAGAGTCGAAAGAGGCGCAGGTATCGTTGGAACTCAGGCTTCCTGATCTTTCGTCTGAAGAAGCTCTGCGCGCGGTACTGACTTCGCGGGCGTATGTGCTTTCGAATCAAACCTCGTCGGTGGCCTTGGTTTTGATGAAGGTTCCGGCGGGTTGGGAGTTTGATCGGTTTCGCATGGAGATCAAGCGCCTCCTTTATCGCACGACGGACGGGGCCTATTCGCTCCCTCAGCGCGGGGAAGTCGCCATCGTGATGGATGACTACCGGAAGAGCGACCTTCCGAAACTTTTAACTCGAATTGAGACGGCCTTGAAGCTTCAGCTCTCTTATACGATGGCTCATTGCCCGGAAGATGTGGCTGATCCTTCCCTGCTTTTCGAGCACGCAAAAGGCTAGATTAGTCTAGAGAAAACCTGATTTTTCAGGTATAGCTTTGCACCATTCACACTATGCAAAGCCCTGATTCCAAACAAAAGTTTTACATCAAGACGTTTGGCTGCCAGATGAACGTGGCGGACTCGGAACGAATGGCAGCACTCCTGGCGGAACAGGGGATGGCGCCGGCGGAAAACGCCGAAGAAGCGAGCGTGATTTTGCTCAACGGCTGCTCGGTTCGCGAGAAGGCGGTTCATAAAGCCGTTTCCGCGCTGGGCCGACTGCAAGAGCTGAAAAGCGAAGGCAAGGGACCGGTCATCGGAATCGGTGGCTGCGTCGGTCAGCTCGATAAAGGCAATCTGTTTAAAAACGCGCCTTATCTCGATTTTGTTTTCGGAACCGATACGCTCGATCATTTGCCGGAAATGATCTACCGGGTGAAGAACGGCGAGCGTCATGCGGTTTACACAGAGTTTGATCAATCGATGGATTATTCGACTGAGACGAAAATCCATACTCTGAAAGCGCAAGCTTACGTCAACATCATGAAGGGCTGCGATAAGTACTGCACTTACTGCATCGTCCCTTTTACTCGCGGACGCGAGAAGTCCCGCAAGATCACCGAAGTCGTCAATGACATCGCAAGACTGGTTGCGATGGGCGTGCGCGAAGTGACGCTTCTTGGGCAGAATGTGAATTCCTTTGGCAAAGGCAATCCGAACGACGGAGGGCTTGAGCCCCGCGAGCTGCACAATCAAATCGGAAAAGTCGGACCTCGCGCCGGCGAAGAGAACTTTCCGCAGCTTCTGCGCGCGATCGACACCGATCCACGTTGCGCGGCTTTGAAGCGCATTCGTTTTACCTCGAGCCATCCTTTGGATTTCAGCGACGAATTGATCGAGTGCTATCAGCCCGCGGAGCGCGGCGGTGTCGCGCGCCTGGCCAAGCACCTTCATCTTCCGGTGCAAAGCGGATCCAATCGCGTGCTCCAAAAAATGGGCCGCCATCATCAGATCGAAGCGTATATCGCTCAAATGGATCGTTTGCGCGAGATCAGCCCGGAAGTCGGGATCTCGACCGATCTGATCGTAGGGTTCCCCACGGAGACGGAAGAGGATTTCCAAGAAACGATTCGGCTCCTCGATCGCATTCAATACGATAATATCTACGCCTTTGCTTATTCTCCCCGTCCTGGAACTCGCGCGGCGAAACTTGAAGACGATGTTCCGAACGACGTGAAAAACGATCGCCTGAATCGCCTTTTAGGCCATCAGATGACGATCGCTGAAAAAACCTACGCAAGTCGCATCGGCAAGGTCATGGAGATCTTGGTCGAAGGCGAAGCGAAAAAGCAAAAGCTGGCCCATGGCGGAGAAGGACGGGTTTGGACGGGACATACGACTTGCAATCGCATCGTGAATTTTGTCTCGGACTCCGGCCGAAATCTCTTGGGCCGATTCCTCGATGTGAAAATCACGAGAGCGACCGCGCTCGCTCTTCAAGGCGAGCTGATTGTGGACCCGAATCAAGCCGAAGGGCTCGCGGTTTCGTACGCTGAGCCACGCACATCGGAGGTTGTATCGTGATTCTCCCACATCACGGATGCTGGCCGGTGATCCACGAAACAGCTTTTGTGGCCCCGTCTGCGGATGTGATTGGCGAGGTGTCGATCGGTTCGCATTCGAGCGTCTGGTTTCAGGTTGTGATTCGCGGCGATGTCCATTCGATTACGATCGGGAGCCGCACTAACATCCAAGATCATACGATGCTTCATGTGACTCGAAAAAAGTCACGGCTCGTGATTGGCGATGAAGTGACGGTCGGGCATCGGGCGACGCTTCATGGCTGCACCGTTGGAAATCGCGTGCTGATCGGAATGGGTGCGATCATTTTGGACGACGCCGTGATCGGTGATGATTGCATCATCGGCGCGGGCGCACTGGTCACGAAGAACACGGTGATTCCTCCCAAGAGCGTCGTCGTGGGATCGCCCGCTCGAGTCGTTCGTTCCGTGACCGCCGAGGAGCTCGCGTTTTTACCGAAGAGCGCGGCCAATTACGTTCAAGACGCGATGGATTATTACAGCTATGTCCCCGGGCCCGCAAAGCTTGGGAAGAATCTTTCGGATTTAGAAAACTTCACAGACGAAGGAGAGCTCGAATGAGTTTTGATCTCAATGAAGCATTAACGTTTGACGATGTCCTTCTTTTACCGGGTTATTCGGAAGTTCTGCCTTCTCACGTTTCCTTGAAAACGCGCCTGACGAAGCGAATTGAGCTTCAGATGCCGCTGCTTTCGGCCGCGATGGATACCGTCACGGAAAGCAAAACGGCGATCGTTCTGGCTCAAGAGGGCGGTCTGGGCGTGATTCATAAGAATTTGACGACTCAGGATCAAGCTTTCGAAGTCGAGAAGGTGAAAAAGAGCGAGTGGGGAATGATTCTCGATCCGATCACGATCGAACCCAAGGCCAAGATCGGACAAGTGCTCGAGCTCATGCACACCTTTAAGATCTCAGGCGTGCCGGTGACTGTGAAGGAAAGCGGTGGCCTGAAACTTTTAGGCATCATCACCAATCGCGATCTTCGTTTTGAAACCAACATGAGTGAGCTGGTCGAAGATCGCATGACCCAGATGCCGCTTGTGACGGTTCCGGAAGGAACGACGCTGGAGCAAGCGAAAAGCATTCTGCGTCAGCACCGGGTAGAAAAGCTTCCCGTCGTTGATTCGCGCGGGTTTTTGAAAGGCCTCATCACGATCAAGGACATCAAAAAACAGCAGGCTTATCCGAACGCGAATAAAGATAAGTTTGGTCGCCTTGTGGTGGGCGCCGCCATTGGAGTGGGCGAGGAAAGTGTCGTTCGCGCTTCCGCGCTCGTTGATGCCGGTGTGGACGTTCTTTTTGTCGACAGTGCTCACGGACACTCGAAAGGCGTGCTCGACACGGTTGCGAACTTGAAGAAAATGTTCGGCGATCGCGTGGAGATCGTCGGAGGAAATGTCGCGACTTACGATGGCACCAAGGCGCTGATTCAAGCGGGCGCGGATGCCGTGAAAGTCGGTATCGGACCTGGATCGATTTGTACGACGCGTGTGGTGGCCGGGATCGGCGTCCCGCAGCTTTTCGCGGTTGCGGAAGCCGCGCGGGCCTCTCGCGAGTTCAACGTCCCGATCATTTCTGACGGCGGCATTAAGTATAGCGGTGATATCACGAAGGCCGTCGCGGCCGGCGCGAACACCGTTATGATCGGATCGCTCTTCGCTGGAACCGATGAGGCTCCGGGCGAAACCGTTCTTTACGGCGGAAGATCTTACAAGACTTATCGCGGAATGGGGTCGATGGGCGCGATGGCTCAGGCGCATGGCTCAAGAGATCGTTATTTTCAGTCCGAGGTGGATGAGGTTCGAAAGCTCGTTCCGGAAGGAATCGAAGGCCGTGTTCCTTATCGCGGTAGCCTTTCCTTCAATATTCATCAGCTTCTGGGCGGTTTGCGCGCTGGAATGGGTTATTGTGGCGCTCCGACGATTGCTCGGTTGCAGGAGAGCGGAAAATTTATTCGCATCACGAACAGCGGCCTGACTGAGAGTCATCCGCATGATGTCGATGTGACGAAAGAAGCCCCGAACTATCGCTTGGAGAGCAAACGCTAATGGCTCACGCGTATCAGACCGTCGTCATCTTGGATTATGGCTCACAATATACGCAGCTGATCGCGCGTCGAATTCGTGAGCTTGGGATTTATTCCGTCATTTTGCCGGGAGATGCCAAGCTGGAGCGGATCGAAGGTTTCGCGCCGAAGGCTGTGATTTTGTCCGGTGGGCCTTCCTCGGTTTATGAAGAAGGGGCGCCGAGCTTGCCAGCGGGATTTTTGGCAAAGCAGGAATCGAGCAAGCTTCCGACTCTCGGAATCTGTTACGGGATGCAGCTTCTCGCTAAAGATCTGGGCGGACGTGTCGTGAAGGGCGATACCCGCGAATACGGCCGGATGGAAGTCATTGGCGAGTGTGGCAAGCGTTTTCATGCTTGGATGAGCCACGGCGATGAAGTGAAAGAGCTTCCGACGGGCTTTGAATGCGCGTCAAAGAGCGCGCAAGGTAAAATCGCCTCGATGTTCAATGATGAGCGCAAGATGTACGGGCTTCAGTTTCATCCTGAGGTCACGCATACTGAAAACGGAATCGAGTTCCTCAAGCAGTTTCTTCTCCAAAACGCGGGAATCAAGCCGGATTGGAATATGGGATCGGTTCTCGATGAACAGGTCGCTAAGATTCGCGCGATGGTCGGCCCGAATGAGCATGTGATTTGCGGACTGTCGGGCGGCGTGGATTCGGCCGTTGCCGCGACACTGGTTCATCGCGCGATCGGAGATCGCCTGCATTGTATTTTCGTCGATCACGGTCTGCTTCGTTTTCAAGAGCAAGAGCGCGTGATGAAGATGTTCTCCGAAAAGCTTCATCTCCCCGTGACTTGCGTGGATGCCTCGGATCGTTTCTTGACGAAGCTTGCGGGCGTCACGGATCCTGAGAAGAAAAGAAAAATCATCGGTGCCGAGTTTATCGCCGTATTTGACGATGCCGCCGAGCGCGTCGCTCGCGAAATCGGCCATCAACCTTCTTACCTGGTTCAAGGCACGCTTTATCCAGATGTGATTGAATCCAGCCCAGGACATAAGCATTCGGTCACCATCAAGTCGCACCACAATGTGGGGGGGCTGCCGAAAGACATGAAGTTCAAGCTCATCGAGCCGCTTCGCGACCTTTTCAAGGACGAAGTCCGTGAGCTCGGACGTCGCCTTGGGATCTCGGAGGATTTCATTGGTCGTCATCCTTTTCCAGGTCCAGGTCTTGCGGTTCGCGTGATGGGCGAGATTACACGCGAAAATCTCGATCTTTTGAAAAAAGTCGACGAGGTATTCATTCAATCGATTCGCGAGGCGGGCCTTTACGACAAAATCTGGCAAGCCTTCGCTGTTTTCTTGCCGGTTCGAAGCGTCGGCGTGCAAGGCGATGGACGAACTCATGATTACGTCGTTGCGCTTCGAGCAGTCACCTCATCCGATGGAATGACGGCGGATTGGTATCCGTTTGAGCCGGCGTTCTTGGGCTACGTCTCCAACCGAATTTGCAATCAAGTTCGTGGCGTGAATCGCGTGGTCTATGACGTGACGTCTAAGCCCCCTGCTACGATTGAGTGGGAATAACACCTGCTTTAAGACTTGAACTGAAATTGAAGCGAGACGGAATTTGCGGAGATCTGATCCGTGACCACTCCTGTCCCGCTACTGGTAATCGGACCTGAGGCGGTATTTTGGAACGCGTGATAGTACGCGAGATGGACGACTCGCTTTTTCGCGAATTCGTATTCTGCACCGATCGAGAAATGATGTTGGAGAATCGCTGGAGCGGTCGTGCTGAAAACGAGCACATCGCTGGGAATCGGGTTTTGGTTGAAAGAGTAGCCTAAACGAAGGGCCGCGCCAGGCTTGACGCGATATTGAGCTCCGAGTGAGAGAGCCCAAATGTTCTTCCAGCCGACTCCGCGAACGGATCGATCCGCGGCGTAGCCACTCTCCGAAAAGGCTGCGGTGTTGGCGTAGTTGAGCCATTTCACATCCGTTGCAATCATCGCCTTTTCATTGCTTCCGTAACTGAACCCGGCGCCGATGATCATCGGATAATTGACTTTGAGCGAGACCGTTGTCGCGGTTCCGTCCGGATACTGGCTGTTGAAATGAAAGGGCTGAAACCATTGAGGGCTTTTAAAGACGAAACCGGCCGCCAAGTCGGGCTGGATTTTATAGGTTGCTCCGAGAGTGAATCCAATGCCAGCAGCAGTAGAGGTGTGCGAGCCTGTCGGATAGCCGCTTGAGTTAGGCGCTGCGAAAGTAAACGGATCGACCGAGAGCAGTGCAATATCGAGATTGAGCCCAGCGCCCAACGAGAGATTTGGAGCGGCCTTGTAAGCCAATGCGGGAGTCCCTTGTAGGACTTGGTAGTTCGATTGAATCGCTCCGAACCCGCCTGAGGACTGAGGAAGAGTCAGCGGGTTGGAGTTCGAGTTGGCGGGATAGTCGACGCCAAAGCCCCCGATTCCAAATAAAGAGATTCCATAAGTCCAGGGAGTCTCAGTTTGTTCAACAAACGCCATTAAAGGAATCGGGCGCACAGGGGATTTCGATCCAACGGTACCCTTGCTTCCCGAGCTTCCAACGTCAGTGGTATCGGCGGTCATGGCGATATCGATAAAGAGAAGGTCGGTCCCGAACTCCATCGAGCTTCCGTCCAGATACGAAATGGACGAGACGTTATTGAAGCTCGATCCAATCGCGTCCAGCGAAGTGGCGATTCCGGCGCCGCCCATGGCAAGGTTCACCGCTCCGACTCCTTGCAACACGATTCCTTGCCCTGCCCATGACAGAGAAGAGGGCGAGGCTAAGAGCAGCGCGGTAAAGATAGAGGCGGTTGTTGAGCGGACGAACATTGGCTTCTCGCTAACTGCAATCGGCATTCCCCGCTTTCGGCAAGAACCTTGCTTGTTCCGAGCGAAGGACGCGGCACCGATGAAATGCCAATCTATACTGATTGTTGAAGATGATGACGAGATTCGTAATGCGCTACGAATGGTTCTCGAAATCGAAGGCTATACCGTCCAAACCGCGGCAAACGGAAAAGAGGGCCTGGCGATCCTGGCCACGATTCAGCCGCCTTGTTTGATCCTTCTCGATATGATGATGCCCGTCATGGATGGATGGGCGTTCGCCGAGGCGCTCCGCGCCGATATGGTCTTGACGTCGATCCCCGTGGTGATGGTGACCGCTTACGCCGAAAAAGCCGCGGATGCGATGAAACAGGCTCACGGCATCATCAAAAAACCGGTCGATATCGACTTATTGATGAAGACCGTAAAACAACATTGCAACTGAGTTTAAATGCCACTTCCAGGTTATAAAACGATTGAAACTCTCTTGAGCGACTCCGCTGGCGCATCGATTCTTTACCGAGGCTATTCGACGGGTTTGAAAAAGGGGCAAGGGCCGTCGCTTCGAATTTTGAAATCGACCGTGGAAAAGCCTCTTTCCCCAAGAACGATCCGACAGTTCGAAAATGAGTTTCGCTTGGCTCGCGATCTTGATCCGGCTTACGTTCTTAGGCCTCAGAGCCTGCAATGGGCGCCCGAGGCGGGACTTCTGGTGATGGATGATTTCGAGGGCTTGCTTCTTCGAAGGGTTTTGGATGAGAGAAAGAGCTTCGGAAAGCCGATGGAGCTCAGGGACTTCTTGAAAATCGCCATCCGCATCGCCCGGGCGTTGGATTCGATTCATCAGCGAAAAATCATCCATAAAGACATTAAACCGGCTCACATTTTCGTCAATCCAAGAACTGGCGACGCGCGAATCACAGGATTTGGAATCGCCTCAGCGCTTCCGCGAGAGCAGCTTGTCCTGGAAACTCCAAGCTTGATCGAGGGAACGCTGGAATACATGTCCCCTGAGCAAACCGGACGAATGAATCGCGCTTTGGACTATCGAACCGACTTTTATTCTCTTGGAGCGAGTTTTTATGAGATGATTTCGGGTCGACTTCCATTAATGGCGAAAGATCCGATGGGATGGGTTTACGCGCAAATCGCGCGCGCTCCGGCTCCGCTCCACTCGTTGATGCCGGAAGTTCCCTCCGTCGTTTCCGGAATCGTTCAAAAGCTTTTATCGAAGGCGGCAGAGGACCGTTATCAAAGCGCCCATGGGCTGACGCGGGATTTGGAGCGCTGCCTGAAAGAATGGGACGAGAAAGGCGAGATCCAGGAGTTTGATCTCGATGAAAATGATCCAAGAGCGCGGTTTCGGATTCCCAGCAAGCTTTACGGGCGAGAAAAGGAAAGCGCTGAGCTATTGCAGAGTTTTGAGCGAGTGGTGAGCGGAGGAGAAATCGAACTCACGCTCGTATCCGGCTATTCCGGCATCGGAAAGACGGCGCTGATCAACACACTCGATATTCCCTTGGTGAGGGAGCGCGGATCTTTCGTATCCGGAAAATATGATCCGTTTAAAAGAAACATTCCTTACTCGGCTCTGGTCGAAGCCCTGCAGAAGCTGGTGAGGGGGATCCTTTCAGAGGGCGAGAAAGAAGTCCTCAAATGGCGAGAAGCCCTGCGCGGCGCTTTAGAAGGCAATGCTCGATTGATGATCGATGTGATCCCGCAGCTTGAAGTGATTACCGGGCCAGCGCCTCCCGTGATGGAGTTGCCGCTTTCCCAAGCAGAAATCAGGTTAAAACGCGTTTTTATGCGATTTATCGGGGCTTTTTCGAAAAAAGAGCATCCGTTAGCTTTGTTTCTTGATGATTTGCAGTGGGCGGATTCAGCCAGTCTGGGATTGCTTCAAGAGATTTTAGTACAAGAAGAAGTCCGGCATCTTCTGATTGTCGGCGCTTATCGGAACAACGAGGTCGATCGTGCGCATCCTCTGATGCAAATACTGATACAGATGCGCGATCGGGCGAGCGCCCAAAAGTCTAGAGTCCACGAGATCCTGCTTGGTCCGCTGTCTCATCAAGATCTATTTCACTTTGTGTCCGATATCGTACGCACCACCGAACCCGTCGCGCGCCAGATGACTGAGCTGGTCCGTGAAAAAACCGCAGGAAATCCGTTTTTTGTCATTCAATTCCTGACTGCGCTTTTCAGAGAGGGGTTTTATGATTTTGATCCTCGTGAAAGGGTTTTGCGTTGGGACATGGAAAAGATCAGGAGAAGACGATTCACGGACAATGTCGTCGTTCTGATGCTGGGCCGGCTCAAAGAGTTCCCGGAAGACACTCAAGCTCTACTTAAAATTTGCGCATGTATCGGAGGTCATTTCGATCTTCAAACTCTTGGGGCGATTCTGGGAAAATCGGCCGAGAGGATCCTCGGGCAGCTTTGGATGCCGATCGAAGAAGGCTTGCTACTGAGGACTGGAAAGACAATCAGCTTTGTTCACGATCGCATTCAGCAAGCGGCGTACGAGCTCAATTCCGACGTGGAGCGCGCCCGCTGCCATCTCGAAGTCGGGAGAGTCCTTCTGGCAGGGGCTTCTGCTCACGAGGTCGATGAGAAAGTCTTTGATATCGTCAATCAGCTTAACTTGGGCTCAGCGCTGATCAAAAATAATAGGGAGCGTAAAAAGCTTGCTGAGCTCAATCTCATGGCTGCGAGAAAGGCCAAGGCTTCTTCAGCATATGCTTCGACAGTAGCGTACAGCTCGGCCGGAATCAGCCTGCTCTGCCATGAGAACCTAGGAGTCGATCGGGAGCTTTGTTATGCGCTTTATTTCGAGCGCGCCACCGGGGAGTTTCTTGTTGGAAACTTAGGAAAAGCAAGAGAGCTTCTTGCGCTTTTGTTAAAAATGGCCGAAACGCGACTTGAGAAAGCCGCCATTTATTCGCTTCAGTTATCGGTACTCGAAGCGACAGGCGCGTTTGAAGAGGCGATCGGAAGCGCGACGGAATGTCTCAAGATGTTCGATATCCGGCTCGATCCGCATCCGACCCAAGATCAGATCGGACAGGAGTATCAGCGAGTTTGGAAGAATCTTGGGCAGAGAAAGATCCATGACCTCATCGATCTTCCTCCGGTGACTGATCCGGATATTCGAGCCGTTCTGTTTCTTTTGGCCGGCGCGTTCGCCTTGTCGTCGTATTATGACTTGAATCTGTTCACGATGGTGTGCTGTCTTTCCGCAAATCTCTCCATCCAGTACGGAAACTCCGAGGGATCGCCGATGAGTTATGGCGGTCTTGGGATCGTCATGGGACCGGAGTTCGGAAAATGGCAGGACGCGTATCAATTTGGAAAGCTCGCTTATGATTTGACGGAAAAAAGCGGACCTTCTTTGAGATCGAAGCTCTGCGTGGTTTTTGGCGGGCTGATTTATCCTTGGACTCATTCTCTTCGAGACGCGCTGCCTTTTTATCAATCGGGCTTTGACGCTGGAGTTGAGACGGGTGACGTTGTTTTTGCGTCCTATAACTTGCTTTTGGCTATGGCAAGCAAGCTGATTTTGGGAGAGCCGCTGGAGGCTGTTTTTCGCGAATCTGAAAGATTGGCGGAATTTGTTCGAAAAACGCGAATCGAATGGATGCAGGCCATGACTCTTTCATGTCAAAGGCTTGTCCTGGAGCTTCAAGGCCGGAACGATTCCTCGTTCGATGCGGACGAGTTTGAGAAAGGAGTCTTGGAGAGTGGCATCGGGATTTCGATTTCCTGGGCGTTGACATGGAGAGTGCAGGCAAGATTCATGTCCGGAGACTATTCGACAGCGATCTCCCTGGGCAGGAAGATCAAACCGGTTCTCTGGACGACGATTGGAAGGTCTCCTGGATACGAGTTCCGCTACTACGATGCGTTGGCTCGGGCGGCGCTCTATGGAAAAAGCTCCGATCAAGAAAAAACCGAGACTCTCGACGAGCTCCATGAGCATCTCGAAGAATTCAAGGAGTGGGAGAAAAACTGTCCGGAGAACTTTCGAAACAAATCGGCCTTGATCGCCGCGGAGCTTGCGCGAATTGAAAATCGAGACGCCGAGGCGATGCAGCTCTATGAGAATGCGATTCGGTTTTCGCGTGAGGATGCTTTTGTCCAAAACGAGGGAATTGCAAA
>CAZCBS010000056.1:0-16214 GCA_964496965.1 uncultured Bacteriovoracaceae bacterium | reverse complement strand
CTAACTTTGTTTTTTCGTTAAGCGGAGAAAAATAGTAGTGATGCATGCCACTATGACAGTCTTCGAGAAAATAAGGGCTCTTTGATTTCCATCCTCGCACATCTCTCACGACCGATTCTCCTTTTGGAGGCTGAGTGAGTTCGATCATTCCAGTGGAGTTTGAATCCGTATGCTGATTCATGAAGTCAGGATTATTTAATATAGCTAGTTTATCGCCCATGTCTTGAGCGAGAAGCCTGACTTCCCAAGTCGTTTTTGATCCTTGAAGGTGGGGATACTTCGTCATAAGCGCGTTCTGAAGCGCTTCGGCTTGTTTTGCGTCACCGTCGATCACGATGTCGAGATCCTGCGTGGATCGATAAATATTGGTGTAATCGTAATCGAAACGATCTGGCTGAAACCTCGGATCTCCATTCTCGCGCTGGAGATCCCATTTCACATAGTGAGCGTATCCCGCTGCCGTTCCGCCAAAAAGCCAGGCGCGTACGCCCAAATTTTTCGCTTCCTTTTGGATGAATTTAAACTCTTCGACGCGCTCGAGGCGACCGGAGATTCCATTTTCGAGCTCAGAAAGAGACAATGCCTTTTTCGAAGTTTTAGCTACGACTTCGATGCGATTTGCCTGAGCGGGTTGGGTAGCGGTCTCGGGGTGAACAAAACGTTCTACTTTGACCGGTTCAGGCGGCGGGTTTAAGCCGGGAATCGTCATCGGTGGTTGCAGACCTTGGACCGAAGCGGGAGTGCCCCATGAACGGAGGTCGCTCACTTCGACCTCTTTGCCGTTTGGAAACAGGATTTTATTCCCTTTTACGGCTGTTCTTTTATTTCTAAGGGGCAAAACCGAATCTCCCCGAGGAGCGGCTTCGCGAATTGCGCGATAGGCTTTTAATGAGTCGTCATAGGTCAAAGCGATCGATTCGCTGGGAAACTCGATTCCGGAGTGCGTTTGCAAAAGATCGATCACGTAAATGGGGTCTTTTTTCCCGTGTTTTTCGATCGCGAATCCGGTTCAGGTGTACGAGCCAAAGCCATATTTAAATCCGGCAAGTCTTCCGTCTGAATCAACAAAGTAAAGATAGTTTCGGCCACCGCTCTCGGCGGGTCCGAATTCTCCGCTCAAAATCACGCCGTAATTCTCTGCCGAGTGGATCGTAAACTGTGCAATATCGCGAGGAGTTAGATTTCCGGTGAGGTCGCTCGTGGGCGCGCCATGAATGGCCAAAGCGGTCAAATTTCCTCGGAGGATAGTTTTTCCAGGAGCGTTCCCTCGATCCCCGATTTCGAGCCGACCCCATTTGCTCCGGTCCCAGAGAGCGAAGTTTCCGCGTTCAAATACAAAGCGGAGTTGCTTACCGCCTAGGTTCCACTCAAATGCGGATACATCAATGACCGATTGGGCAGAGTTGGCAGGGCCGCCTTCGACGTAGGTAGGCCAGGAGATGAGGCCAAAGATTAAACTCCCAGTGATGATAGAGACAGCTTTAGCGCCCGAAAGTTTCATGCCCACCTCTGTATTCCGCACTAAATAGTCTGACTGGATCGATTCGTTGCGTCCAGTGGGCAGAATTTTCTGATGCTCCCAAGTGACGGATCAAGTCATTGCGCGAAGGCCAAAATCTTGACGTTCCGTCACAGAGTCACTCAATTTATTACTGAACCGTTTTGGAAGATTTTCCGATAAAAATAGCATGAGGTTTGCTCTTGTCCTAGCCTGGGGAATGACCCTCGCCTTGGCGAGCCCGGCGCTTTCTGCGTCAGGGAGCGCTACGTCCCCTTGTCAGGGAGTTCGTTGCTTGAATAGCCAAGAATCCTTTTCGCGCTTGGCGCTTGAGCTTGCTCCGCGCGTGAATCTTTTCGAGGAAGTCTGGCGTCAGGATCCGGGCGCCGTGCTTCTTCATGGAGTGGTCCGCGACTACCTCTACTGGCTCAAGTCAAAGTTCAAGGCAGTAAGCTCGCCAGCAGACGCCCAGCGAGTTGTCGATGAGCTCAAAAAGCTTCGACTGATCGATGCCCTGGATTTCGTTGATAAGGGGGGCGCCTCGGATATTGACGTCGCCAGCTCTCGGGGAGTTTCGATCGCTCAAGGTCAGTGGGGAATCCGAAGAACCGATTCGATATCCCTAGTGGAGTCGGTAGCGAAGAGTTCGGATGAGTACATTCAAGGTTGGCTGCCTATTGAAAAGCTCGCAATGAGTCGGTCTCGTTTGTTCTCTACACTGGGGGATGGGGTCGCGGATATTTATAAGGGTCAGGTGAGCGCGCGATTTCCGATCGCTTCGGAGTTCGCGAAAACGTCGCGAGCCAGAGACCATACCAACCACCCCGTATTATTGTCGATCCGCTATTTAAGGGGACTTATCCAGAATCGATTGAGTGAGCCCGGAGGAATTGAAAATCGAAATCCAGTGCTCGACCAGGAGGCTAAAAGAGTGATTCGAGAAGCGACTCTGAGCTCACAGCTCGCCGCTTACGAAGATTCGAAGATATTTTGGAATTGGCTCAATTCGGGAATTCAAAAGCTGGTCAGAAAAGAAAAAGATCCCGGCCCGACGCAACGGCTTTTGGACGAATTCGGAGTGACCGAGCTTGTGCGCGCTTACCCGGAGCGATTGAATTCTCTCAACTCCGTGGTTTACTCCGTGTCCACTCCCCAGGAAGAGGTTGCCCGTAATCTTCAGCGCTACAGGGTCGATGCGAGCAGGCTATTTGTCGAGGCCAAGAACGCGTTTCCTGGCAATGTGGCTTACCACGGAACCGGAAGCGAAAACGACTTCCGTTCGATTTTATTGGATGGGCCGATAGCGGGAAAAGATGGATATCTCTGGGTCTCAAGCGAATTCAATATTTCCTACTCGGAGAACTTTAGGGAGAAAAAGTACCTGATTCGCTTTCCCGTTCGAGAAAGCGCTAGGCTCATTGACCTCAATTCGCCTGAGGGGAATCATGCTTGGAAGGCGAGTGAGGACGTTCACAAGGAAAATTATAGTCGATTTATGGAGCTTTTCGGAGCCGATGGATTGAGGCTCCAATTTGGCGCCGGGAGAGTGACTCCTGAGCTGAGCAATCGTTCGACGGGGACGGATGCTCACTATATCATCCGAAATGCCGAAGTTTTCGGAGCGCCGGAAGGAGTTTATAGAACCGTATTGTCCACGCGCGCGATGCTCGATCGAATCCAGAATGCGGCACCAGAGTCGTTGCAAAACCTGATTTCCGAGATCGCCCGGCAAAAGCTCTCTCCCACGGAGGAGAAAGTCATTTTTGAGGCTCTTGAGCGCTCTCCTGCGTTTCCGCCCTTGGATCGCGTGATGCGAGGTCGCGCTTTTTACGATCAAGTTCACGGCATCATGGCATTGATGACGGAATTGTCCGAAGCTGACCGAAGCAAAATGAGCGGTATCAAGCTCGTGCTCTGGGACAGGCTCGACAGGGCTTTGAAACCTAAGGAACAGGGTGGAGCTGGATTCGGAGCTGATCTCTCGCGAGCGATCACCGCGATTGATTCGCAGCAGGAGATCGAAAAGTATTTGAAAGTGATTCCGCAGCAAGGGCAAGATGGGAGGTATTCCCACTGGACTCCTCATTGGGATGCTTTTGTGCGTGTGCCGACTCAAGCGTGGTTGGAGCGACGGGTGCTTCCCACAACCTTGGAAAAAACAGGCGATATCGAAGCGATCGTCCGATTCTTCGATGGCAAGGGGATGTTTCTCCTCCGAGATGGTGGCGAGCTCGCGGAGGTCGCTTCGCGAAGTTTCGAGCGCTATCGTGCCAGGACACTTCCGGTTTCAGATGCTGCTATCGAAGCTTTTGCGTCGCGCAATCTCAATTCATTAACAGGCGACGAGATTTTGGGCTTTCTGATGGGATTTAGCCAGCGGGGCAACCTGAGTGCTTCGAGTCGCGAGAAGCTTCTGAGTTTCATTCAAGCACAGCTCAAGCAATTACCGGAAGCGTATCGGACCTATTGGAGCCAAAGATCGTGGGACTCGAAGCTGCCGTCAGTCAGCCTAGGAAACGCGCTTTTGAAGGAATTTCTCGACATGCCTGAAGCGCGATCTTTTCCGCGCATTCTCTCCCAATGGGCGATCGAGAAAAGTGATAGCGCGGTGATAGAGAAACTGTTGAGCGATTCTGCATTGAGAAAAGTGTTTGCGCGCGAGATGGCGATGAAAGGCGTGAGCAGTGTGGACTTTTTCTCGCGACTTAGAATCGAGCTTGCTCCCGCATCGGAGCGGGAGTTTTTGAAGGCGGCACTCGATCGCGGAGTGCAGGGTTTTCTCGATTACAGGGGGAGCTTGGACTATTCGCTGACCACAAATTGGCATCGGCGGCTATCCCAGTATTCCGACCTCATGGCGGATCCCGCCGCTCCCGCGTTTTTCCGTTTCAAGCTGAATGATATCTTGGATGACATCAGACACATCAACGAGCATGCGAGATCGGTGATTTCGTGGGACGACCCAATCTTTAAGAAAATTCGCGATCTGGTCGAATCAGCGGCGAAGTTTCCCAATCCAAAGGACTCGTTCGACCTGATCCGCTCGACGATGAGAGCCGAATGGAAACGGAGCCTGGGAGACGGGGCGTCCGGAAACCTTCGTAAAATCCTTGACGATGCATTCAAGAACACGCTCCCTTGGTCGCTCAGCCGAGATCCCTTGGAAGCAAGGAAGATCGATGTGCTCAAAGCGATAGTCAAAGAAGTCCTGGAATTTCCGTCCGGTCCTGCGGACGAAGATTGGTATGGCCGGAGCAAACGGGTGCATTACCACTTCGTTAAGGTCATCGCTAATGAAGATATTCAGCGAGCGTTGGGGCTCTTGGATCAGGATCCCGAGGCTGCCCAACGCGCTTTCGAAGAAGGAAAAAAGTACATACGCAAGCGGTTTTATGGAGAGGAAGAGCCTTCGAATTGCGAGGGATTTATCTCCCGGTTAACTCAGCGATTGAAAAAGCTCTATACACGCTAATTTTTGTGTTTAAAAATTACTGATAAAGACTATCCAGCTCCTCGCGATAACGCTCATAAATCACCTTTCGGCGAATCTTGAGCGAATGAGTGAGCTCGCCGCCTTCAACCGAAAAATCATGAGGCAAAATCATAAACTTTCGGATGCGCTCGTAGCTGGCGAGCTGACGATTGACCTCATCGAGAGTTTTCTGGACCCACGATAGGATTTTTGGATTTTTGATCAGCCCCTGAAGATCGCTGAAAAGAATGTGATGAGAGTTGGCGTAATCGACCAAGGTTTCGTGGTCCAGAGTCACGAGCGCGGTGAGGTAACTTTTGCGATCGCCATAAACGACGATTTCTTGAATCGGCTTGTTGGTCTTGGCGAGTGCCTCGATCTTTTGAGGCGCGATGTTCTTGCCAGTGCTAGTAACGATCAGGTCTTTCTTTCTCTCCGTAATATGGAGATAGCCGTCGCGATCGAGATGCCCGACATCACCCGTGTGAAACCAGCCGCCTTCAAAGGCACGAGCGGTTTCGTCGGCGTCTTTGTGATAGCCACGGAAAACCTTGTGGGATCGAAGAAGAATCTCGCCGTCTTCGGCGATCTTTACGGAAACATCTTTGAGAGGCTTGCCAACCGTTCCAAAACGCGGATGATCGGGATCGTTGAGCGTCACAGGCGCGCAGGTTTCGGTCAGGCCATAGCCTTCGAGAATGCGGACTCCAGCGATCTCGAAAAACTCGCCGAGCTCTTGAGGTAAAGGGGCTCCGCCACAGATCGCATAGCGAAGCTTTCCGCCAAAACGATCCGTGATGTGCTTGAAGACCATAGTCTTGGCGAGAAGATACTTTCCGCTGACCGCGAGGGACGGCGTCTTTCGACTCCAGAACGCCTCGTGATATTCGCGTCCGACGCTGAGGGCTTGATCGAATAGCTTTCGACTGACGATGTTTTCCGAAACGACGGCGGACATGATCTGTGCGTACGCTTTTTCGAAAATGCGAGGAACGGCGAAAAGAAGCGTTGGCCGAACATCGAGAAGATCATGCGGCAGGCGATCGGGATTTTCCGAGAAGGCGAGTTTTCCTCCGACTGTGTAGAAAATCATGCTCTGCAGGCGTCCCAGGACATGCGAGAACGGAAGAAAGGCGAGCATGACTTCGCGATCCGAGCGAATCTTGCCTTTCATCCTCTCCAAGCAGTCCTCGATCACGCTCATGAGATTTTCATGCGTGAGCGGAACGCCTTTGGCTTCGCCTGTGGTGCCTGTGGTGTAGGCCAGAGTGAAAAGATCACTAGCTTGCGCGGAAGAAAGATTTTCCTCAAAACGCTTCGGATTTTTGCCTTCTTCGCGGCGACCCAGCTCATGAAGCGCATCGAGCGTCATCACGTCGCGGATGTTCTGCTTCGGATTGACCGCAAGCTTCATTGCTTGAGGTTCGAGAACGATGATGCGCTCGAGGCCAGGCAAGACATTTGGATTTGCGGCGCGGATATTGAGAATTTTCTCAACCTTGTCGGCGTTTTCGACAAAGACGATTCGTGCTTCGGAGTGCGCGAGCATTCGGCCCGTCTCATCCTCCGTGCTTGATGGGTAGAGCGGGACAGTCACGCCTTTTGCGCCTAAAATCGCCATGTCGAGCACCGACCATTCGAGTCGCGTTTGAGAAACCAAAGCGACGCGATCGCCGGGACGCACGCCGAGACTCATCAAGCCGTAAGACGCCAGTTTGACCTGGTTGTAGAAGTCTCGAAAAGTGAGCTCTTTCCATTCGCCAGAAGATCGATACTGAAAGGCGGGTTGATCAGGTGAGTTTTTGACTCGTGCCAGGAAAGTTTCAGTGATGGTCTTGCGCTGGATGAATGGCATGAAGCGGTTTAGTCCTCGTCGTAACGGCTGGCCTTGCGAGCCTGAGCCATTTCGCGCTCGGCTGATTTTTTCTTGAGATCCTCGCGCTTATCGAATTTCTTTTTGCCGCGGCCCAAGCCTAGCTCGATCTTGACTCGGCCTTTGCTGAAGTAAATCCGGGTCGGAATGACCGTGAGGCCTTTTTGAGTGATTGATCCGAAAATGCGCTCGATCTGATAGCCATGCAAAAGAAGTTTGCGGCGTCTCAGAGGATCGTGATTCCAGATGTTGCCGTAGGCATACGGTGCGATATGGGCGTTGAGAAGCCAAGCTTCGAGCGCTCCACCGCTTCGACGGACCTCGACGTACGAGTCGCGCAGGTTAGGGGATTGGACTCTGAGGCTTTTCACTTCGGTGCCGGAGAGGACCATTCCCGCTTCAACGACTTCGTCGATGAAGTAATTGGCGTAGGCCAAAGGGTTGCTTGCGATGAGCTTTTCGCCCGGAGTTTTTGTGTTCGCTGCGGCCATGACGGTTTAGCCCTTTCCCTCTGGCTCGCCTTGAGCGATTCCGAGCGAGAGAATATTCTTGAAGGCTTCTTCGACCTTGAGATTGGATTCGCGCACTTCGCTCTCAGGAACGATGAGATAAAATCCCGAAGTCGGGTTCGGAGTCGTCGGTACGTAGACGTTGAGATGTTTTTCTGGGCCGGCGAAAGCGCGAGCAGGACCCGTGACGAACGCCAGAGTCCACATGCCGCGACGTGGGTATTCTAAATACACCACGCGGCTGAACTGCTGGCCGCCATCCGCCGCGATCGTGCGCAAAAGCTGATCCAGCGCGCTGTAGACGCTTCGAATGACCGGGATATGGTTGATGATGTCGCCGAAGAACTCGATGATCTTTCGACCAAAGAAATGCTTCGAGGCCCAACCTAGGGTGGAGATCGCGAACGCGGCGACGAAGATCACTCCCAGCGTGAACGCGATATTGATCAGCATGAAGAAGGCTTGATCTTGCGCTAAATCGGGGGGCATCCAATCGCGAGGCAATAGTCCGTGAAGGCGCCAAATCGCTTCGAACAAGGAGAGCAAAATCCATCCGATCACTCCAAATGGAATGAGCACGAGCATTCCGGCAAGGAAGTAGCTCTTGAGCAGTCGGACTGGATTTGGAAGTGGTCTGATGGATTTCATGAGGCTTATTAAGAATTCTGGCTCAGAAGCGCCTGGTAAAAGCGAGCCCATTCATCCCAGCTCAGCGCTTCAGCTCTTTTTGTACCATCGAGGCCGGAGCGCTCCAAGGCGTTTTTGAACGGCTCCGGAAGGCTAGAGCGCAGCATTTTTCGACGATGCGCGAAGGCTGATCTGAGGAGCGAATCCCAGAGTTTTCGCTCTTTTTCGCTGTTTCCAACGCGGACAAAAGGCTCGGCTCGCGGCGTAAGAACAACGACTTCAGAATCCACATCGGGCGGCGGAGCGAAGGCTCCAGGCGGAACGGCGCAAAGTTTTTTTACTTCCCACTGATTTTGAATCCAAATGGATAAGCTTCCCCAGGATTTGGTTCCAGGTTCCGCTCTGAGGCGCTGGGCGACTTCGGCTTGAAACATGAGAACCATGACCGGGATTTGAGCAGGATGTTCGGCCAAACGAAAAACAATCCCGGTTCTTGCCGAGTAAGGAAGATTGGATGCGACGGCAAGCGGCGTGCGCGCGAGCCAAGTCGATTCGGGCAGTTCGAGGAAATCGCCTTCCGCGACTTCGAGGTCTTTTTCGAGATGCACGCGAACGCGCCATTGCGAGGCCAGCTCTCGATCGCGCTCACTGAGAAGCATCGGCAAAACCGGGGCTTTGGCCTTGAGCAGGTCAAGCAGCAGATCCGTGATCGCGCCTCGGCCGGGTCCGATCTCAAGAAGCGCTACGCAGCCACGTTCGCGGGCGCCGTTGACGGCGGTTTCGGCGATCAGATGGGCGATCGCTTTGTCTCTGAGGAAGTGCTGTCCCAGTGCGCGACGTTTGCCGAAGGCTGGCATTTTGTTGGGCTTCCTTTCAAGAAAGTGGGTTAGCGACGGCGTTCAAAGTCAGTGCGTCGAGCGATGAAAGTGCGCGTCCTTGTTTGAGACGATAAAATCCAGCAGCCGCGATCATGGCGGCGTTGTCGGTGCAGTAGCTCATTTTCGGAAAAAGAGGTGGAACCGAAAATCCGTTCTTTTTCCATTCTTCATCGAGCCTTCCGCGCAAGCGACTGTTTGCGGCCACTCCGCCGACAATCGCAAGGGATTTGCAGCGATGCTCGCGAGCCGCAAGATACATCTTGCTCAAAAGCGCATCGACGATCGCCTCTTGAAGGGAGGCACAAAGATCAGGAAGGTTTTTCTCCAGCGAGCCGTCCTTGCGGAGCTTTTCTGCGGTCACAGCGACCGCGGTTTTAAGTCCGCTGAACGAAAAATCGAAGGTCGCTTTTTGAGGAAGTGCGCGCGGAAAATCAAAAGCGTCTCGGCGTCCGGTTTTTCCGATCTTATCGATCCAAACTCCACCCGGATAAGGAAATCCGAGGACTTTGGCGGTCTTGTCAAACGCCTCGCCCGCGGCATCATCGCGGGATCGTCCCACAAGTGAAGAGGCCAGGAAATCGGTCGGCCATTCTTCGGGGCGCGAGCGCATCACGTAAAGATTGGTGTGACCGCCAGAGACGATCGCAAGAAGCATCGGGAGCGGAAGCTCTTCGGATTCTTCTCGATCGAGAAACACGCTTGCCGCGTGTCCCTCCAGGTGATGAACAGCAGCGAGCGGCTTTTTCCAGGCATAGGCGAGGGATTTCGCGGCGCTGACGCCGACTAGGAGCGCCCCCACTAAGCCGGGACGATTGGTGACCGCGATACCATCAATCTGCTCTCGCGCATCAGCGAGCGCGATTCCCGCATCGCGAAGCGCTTGGTCGATCATCGGATTGACGGACTCTAAGTGATTGCGAGAAGCGATTTCAGGAACGACTCCGCCATAGGGGCGATGAATCTCAATCTGCGAAAAGGTCGCGACGCTCAAAACGCGCGGACTTCCACCTTCCGCGCGGATCACGGCGGCGCTGCATTCGTCACAGGAGGTTTCGATTCCTAAGATGGTTTTCAAAATTTCGGTTACTCGGGGGTCAACTCGCCGGCAGGGCAAGTCATCTGAGCGCGCTTGGCTTTGATGAGCTCCCAATTCGGCTTTTTGCCCTTATACCACTCCGAGGCCCGTTCTGGTGTATGACATTTCAAACAAGTTTGGGAAGTATCCACCTTTTTGGAATAAGTTCCCGAAAAAGGGTAATCCTGGCCTGGCTGATGGCAGTTTTCGCACTGAACTGGCGTAACCGCGCGGGATAGGCCATTGAAGCTTTGTCGTAGAGGAAACCCTTGGCCGCTTGGGATAAAATTTTCAGGTGTATCCAGTGATTTGGCTTCAGTCATGGACTTTAAGTAAAGATGAAGCTCATCGAGCGGCATGGCCTTCACTTGGTTGTTTTGCTTCGTTTCAGCCAAGCGAGTGACAAAGGTGAATCCTTTTGGGTCGCCCAGTCCGACCGTATGGCAGCTGAGGCATTCTTTGTTTTGAGCTTGCTTGGCGGCGATCAGAGGCGCGAGCGCACGAGCATGGGGAGTCTTTCTCCAAAACTCAAACTGCTTGAGATGGCACTCAGCACATCTTGGAAAGGTTTGATATTTAACGCCGGAAGAGCTCTCGCTACTGACTTGTCGCGCGCTCTCGGCCTCTTCTCGAGAGTTCAGCTCCGCGATCGAAGTCTTGAAGGTCTTGACGAGATCGTCCATCGAGGAGGGCGCTTGTGCGGGAGAATTGTAAGATGGATCCAGCCCAACGAGTTTATAGTTTTCCACTTGAATGGGATGGGAGAGAGGCAACATTCCGACATATTGATTGCGGAACGAGGATTGAAGCAAAAGCGTGTGGTTCACGACTGGAGGCTCTTGCAGGAAGGATTGGGTATGCGCACCCACGATCACATCGATTCCGGGAACTGCTTTGGCGAGCGCTTCATCTTGCTCAAGGCCTTGGTGAGTGAGCGCAATGACGTAATCCACTTTGGCCGATTGAGAGCGAAGGGCTTTGACTTCGGCCTTCGCGGCTGCGATGGCAGGGCGAGCCTGCAATTCGCTTGGCCATTGAAGGCTCTCGCCGACAAGGCCGAAAACAGCGATGGTAACAGGCTTTCCACTTGCGTCCTTGCGTTTAAGAAGAAGGTGGGGCTCGAGGAGTTGCTTTCCGTTCTTAGTTTTAAGATTGGCCGCGATGAATTTAACTTTGGTTCCGCGCGCAAGCTCCTGAAAAGTCGCAACCCCCAAGGCAAAATCTTTCTCGCCCGGGACAGCGGCATCGTGGTGGGTGAGATCCATCGCTTTCAACAAGAAGCGAGCTTGAGTCAGTGACTGCTTCTTGAGAGCCTCGGGAATCTGGTCAGTGGAGAAAAGAAGATCGCCCGCATCCAGTTGAATGATCTCTTTATCATGGGTGCGCTTGAGAAGATTCGCTTTTCGAATCATTCCTCCGAGAGGATTAGTCCGGCAGCCGCATGGCTCGATTTCACCCAAAAGGTCGTTGGTGTGAACAACGGTGATCGCGCTTGCGGTCTGCGCTGCAAACGCGCATCCAAGCGCCCAGAGAGCGAAAGAAGCAATGGCGTGCGGCTTCATAGATGGATTTACCTGACTTTAGTGCGGACTTTTTTAGCTTCTGTCGATTTTGGATATTTCTCGACGAGCTCTTGATAAAAACCGGATGCGTCTTCCTTCATTCCCAACGCGTCGAAGCTTTGCGCAATCCTGAGCAGGGCTTGGGGCATCAGCTTGGAGCGAGTGTACTGTTCCGGGAACTTGGAAAAGTCGACGATCGATTTTTTATATTGCTTAAGTTGAAAATAGGATTCGCCGCGGAGATAGGTCGCTTCTTCCGAGTGCTTGCCCTTTGGGGCTTTGAGGTAATTGCTCAATTGATCGATGGCGGCATCGTAGTTTTTGCCGCTGAAGTTTTTTCGTCCGGCCTCAAGCGCTTCCATGGGGTCCGCGTTGGCGGCAGCATGGGTTTCCTGCATTTTCTTGATCGCTTCAAGCATATTGGCTTGAGCTTGTTCGAGCTCCAAGATGCGGCTTTCGAGTTTTTTGAAATCGTCCTTAGAGGACTGTCCGGTTTGCGATGCGCTTTGGGCGTTTCGCTCGAGCTCTTCGACTCGACCGTTGATGCGTGTCAGCTCGCCTTTGATCTCGTCGATGGCGTAATTGCCGTGTTCCTCGACGTCTTTTACCTGCGCAGGGGTTCCCGCGGACTTATTCTGGGATTCCAATCCTGGAGTGCTGCTTTCTTCTTCTTTGACCTGAGCTCGGGTCTTGAGGCAACTCGAGGCGGAGATTGAGCAAAGAACCAATAGGACAAGAGCTGTTTTTCTCATAGGTTATTTAAATATGTCACTCTCACGCCGCGAGGGCAACAAGGGACATCTGAGCGCGTATTAAGGAGAGCTTGGAACAGGAACGGGTGACTGACTTGGACTGTTGCCGCCACTGTTATCGCTGCCACCGGAGGGGTTCTGGATCGCGCGATCGTAAGGGGTGCCAGTAGGAGTCGGGTAAGGATACGGGGAACTTGCCGAAGCAGGCTCAGGGGCTGCAGCGGGAGGTGCGCCATCGGAAGATGACTCGGCGTGTTGACCTGGGTTTTTCAGGACTTCAAATTCTGCCTTTTCAGCAAGTTTACGTGCCTTGACGGCATAGGCTTCGGCTTCTTCAAAATTCTTATATTTGTACTCAGCTTTTGCCTTTTGCCACCATTCATTGGCTTCGCGGTAAAGCACGGGAGCAATGACGTCGGCCTGAGAGTCTTTAGCGGCCTTCATGGCGGCAGCGGTGTCAGACATTTCTTGAACAGGGCGAGTTTTGAAAAGACTGCAAGAAGCGAGAAGAGAAAGAGCGGAAACGAAAGCAAGCGGCTTTGAAAAAGAAAAACGGGAGCCCGGGTTCTGTTGAGGACCGCGGATCTCCCGTTTCTTAAGCGTTTTCAACTTCGAAAAGCTCCGAATTAGCGAGAAGTGATGACGAAGTTCGCGCGGCGGTTCTTTGCATAAGCCGCTTCGGAACTGCCGGATTCAATCGGATGTTCTTTTCCGAAGCTCACCGTAGCGATGCGATCGCCGTTGATGCCCATGTCGATCATGTAGCCACGAACTGCATTCGCGCGCTTTTCGCCGAGGGCGATGTTGTATTGAACTCCGCCGCGTGCATCGGTGTGGCCTTCGATTTGGATCTTGAGGCCTGGGTTATTCTTCAAGATGCTCACGTTGTTCTTGAGAATCTCTTTCGATGGAGTGTCCAAAGCGAACGAGTCAAATGCGAAGTGAACTGTCTGCAAGCCCATGGCTTTGCCTTCGTCAGAAGAGCCCAGCTCATTGGTCAGCGCGGATTCAGTGCTTGGAGTGTTGGATTCTTCAGCTTTTTGTTTCTTGGCGCATCCCGATGCGAAAATCATCAAAGAAGCAACAAGCGCAATGGCGATACTGTAACGGCGAGACATCATAAAGTTCTCCTAAAATTATTTCTTACACCATAAAGCGAGTTCTGAACGATTTCAAAGGTTTTAATCAATTTGGTGCTGGAGTTTGGAAGTTGAGATTCCAAACCGTTCTCAGACCGTTGACGTTCAGTCCTGCTTTTTCCATTCTGAGCATGGCTTCAGAGGTCGAAGAGACGTGCGAGCCCTTCATGGCGTTCCAAAGGCGGGCAAAGCTCTCGCTCATCGCTTCGCCGTCCTGATGAAGGTCGACGAGGTCCCAGAAGAAGCCGGTGACGCGCCATTCGTTGTTTTCGCCCTTGCATACATCAGCTGGAATATTCTCAAAGCGAATCGGAGCGCGGCGTGGGACCATGTACTCGAACTTGGCGTCCGGGTCCATGGGGCTCACGCTTACCCAAGCGGAGAAGAAGGAGGCCCATCCTTCGGAGAGCGCTAACGTGTTGGAATAGCACTCGTCGATTTTGTGTTGGCCGCCGCCAAAACCCCCTAAGCCGCCTTGGTCATAAATGGCGTGCCCCATCTCATGTCCCACCACGTCCCAGTAATCGCCTCGAGTGATGTTAACCGTGTTGGACATGTAGTAATCGCCATCAGCCGGCCACGCGAACGTGATTTGCGAAGTCCAGAAGCTCAGGCCGATGGACGCGTTGAGTGCGGCGCGAGCGCGGGTTGCGATTTGCCAAATTCCTAGGGCTTGGCCGCCGTTCGAGTCTTGCTTGAAAATCATCGTGGCGCCGCCGCTGCACGGAAGGTCCGCGGAAATTCTAAAATCATGGCGATCCGAGGTGCTTTCCACTTGAAAGTGCTCGTTTCTCAATTCGGCGACTGCATGAATTTTGTCACTGGCGCAGCGGAAGCGTGCGGGCAATCTCAGCACGCCTTGCGCGTCGGTCATGAGTTGGAAGCTTCCGTTCGAGCTTGAAAACGTGAACGGAAGCTCGGTCACTGCTGTTGCGCGACCGTGGTCCATTCTTTGGACTGAGAGAACGAGTGGATTCGTGCCTGGTGCGGTTTGAATGGAATCAGGAGAAAGCTCGCTCGATGTCGGAGGCGTGCGAAGAGGCGCAGGGCCCGCGAGATCCGTATCGTCAGTCCGGGAGTCGAACGAATGGGACGCGAATGTGCTTTGAGTGAAGGCAAAGAGAGCGAAAAACGTGACCAAAAGGGTCGTATGGGCCGTGCGGGAACGAGACATGTGCGATTCCTCCAGTTTTCGTTTTCAAAATATCGACAAAGCCAGCGGCCGGCAAGGAGGATCGGCAAAGGGTCGGAGTCCGAAATCTGGTTTTCATGGCGCCTTTTCGACATCGAATCCGCGTTTAATCGCCGCTGATCAGGCATGTCTCTCGCAGAAGCGCTTCGTCATAAACGCGGCGAGCCTCGCTCGCCTGGACAAACAAACGTCAACTAAAGGAGACGAATATGAAAGATCTGAACAAAATAATTCTCATCGGAAGATTGGGGGGCAATCCCGTCCGTCGCGAGACGAAAAACGGGAAAGCTGTGACTCATTTTTCCTTGGCCACCTCGCGCTTGGTTCTCGAAGGTCAGGTTGAGGAAGGCGAAGAGCCGGGCCGGCGCGAAGAAACGGACTGGCACAACATCGTTGTTTGGGGGCGTCAGGCTGAAGTCTGTTATCAGTTTTTGCGCAAGGGCCGCACCATTTATGTGGAAGGCTCTTTGCGGAGACGCGTTTACACAGGCAAGGATGGCCAACAGAAAGTCTCGTTCGAAGTCAACGCGGAGAGCGTGGGCTTCCTCGGAGGCCTTCAAGCTTCGAGCTCAAGCCAAGACAATGAAACAGTAGTTGTTGAAAGCGAAGTCGCAGCAAGCTGATCCCGGGTTCGGGAAGTGATCACGCCTCAGTCAGGGTCAGAGTAGGGACGCGAATCAGCGACTTACTCTGACTTTGACGTGGTGATCTGAACCGTGTCGCCGACCATCACGGCGCGATGGGCGACCGCAGGGGTCTTCTCCGCGGGAAGGATTTGCTCCAAGCGGGCAACGGCTGCGTTTTGTTCAACGTGGATGACTTTGAGACGTGCGATCGGGAAAGAGATATCTTTATAGAGCTTTTCGCTCAGCAGGTCATAGGTCGCCACTTTTCGAATCACTTCGAGAGAGGAGCCGTTATGAAGCCCGTTGGCGCTTCCCATGTTCACGTAAAAATCTTTTTGAGGAGTCTCACCCGGATTTCCGAGGTCGATGGCTTTATAGACGCTGTACACGACAAATTCCGCCGAGCCTGCCGGGACGGGCAAGGTCAGTGTCGTGAGTGCCGTAGTGGCCATGATGAATTGAGTGAGTGATCTCTTCATGCATAGGACTGTTCGGTAGATTGTGGTGTGTCCATTAGGACTTTTATCGTCAAGCTTTTGACATTGAGCCAGGCCGTAAAGTTTTTAGTCAACTCATCGCGCAATCCGACCGAAAAGATTCATGAAGGAGTCTTGTTTTGACAGTACCAGCCCAATCGCTCATCGCCGTACCAATCGATAGTTTTCGGCGTGTGACGCGAGATATCAGCTTTGACGTCTACCTAAAGCTCTCGGACGAGAACGTCGTGCACGTTTTCTCGCGTTCGACTGGGCTCGACTATAAACGCCTCGCGAACTACGTTCAAAAGGGCATCGCTTTTCTTTATATTCGCAAGGAAGACGAAGAAGCCTACAAGGCGTATGTGGCTCGTTCACTCGATGGAATTATCAACGATCCCACAGCTTCGCAGGAAAAGAAGATCGCCGCGCTTTTGAACATGACCGAGCAGAACATGTCTGAGATTTTTTCGCAGGCGAACGTTCGCGAGGAACAAGTTGAGGACACTCAGTGCTTGGTTGGAAGCTATGTCGA
>CAZCBS010000055.1:0-16283 GCA_964496965.1 uncultured Bacteriovoracaceae bacterium | reverse complement strand
ACAAAGTCTTGTAGTTTTTTTGCAAAATGAGCTCTCGGAGGACCAGCGAAGATACGCGCTCTTTGAAAGGCCGATAGCGTCCAAACAGTGGGAAAGTTTGTGACATTTCAGGCATTCGCGGATTGCGGCAATAATCTGGGCGCGCGAAAGCTTGTTTTTTAACTGTTTGGTCCTAAAGTCATAAGGAAAGACCTTTCTGACCGTTTCAAGGAGCTCGCGCATGGCTTTTTCCTTCGCCAGCTCCTCAGCCAAGTACTCTGCTTTTCTTTTGTAGACCGATTCGATTTGGACCACGTTGGGTGGCCTGGTGTGTTTTCTCTTTTTCACCCAATATTGAGCCGTGGTTCGTGGGATCTTCAGATCGGGAAATAGGTAGATGTTTCCGGTGCGAGCCACCTCGTCTTTGACGACTTCGGGGTAGCTTCGGTAGCTTGTGGCCGCCATCATGAGAAACTCCTTTGACGTGATGCTGGGGGGACGACGAAAAATTCGGCAGAATCGGTATCGAAGCGTGGTTTCATATGTAAATTCATAAGGTTGGGCAAATGAATTTACCCGGAATTTGGTCAGAACTCACGCCAGAGGCCAAACCCGGCGTTCTCTCCGCTATCCGGTGATCAAAAAAGCGCTACGGTGTAATTGAAGACGAGCGTTTCGGGATAAAAATGAAATCGTTAAGAGATCTGAATTCCACCGGGATTTTGAGGGCAGAGGGGATGCCTGACATTCCCTTAATGACCAAGGCCGATAGTCTTGATAGATAGTCAAAATGAAGCCTTGGCTCCTGGCTCTAACTCTTTTCTTATCGACTAATGCTCATGCTTTAATCAATGGCTCGCCGCTAAACGGTGCTGCTGATTTAGTAAGGCTTGTATATAAGAACGGATGGGTTTGCTCCGGCGCTTATATAGATCCATATACTATTTTAACGGCAGGTCACTGCGCTCGCATTTCTGAGAATAGCGCGAAAGCGTCGACCGGGTGGCCAACGCCTTCGCATACGATTTCTTCCTTAACCAGAAGTGTTTGCCGGCCACGATTCGACTTTTGAAACAATGTAAGTATAAACGAATATAGAATATTTGAGAATGTGGGATTTGTGGCGGACGATGAATCTTTAACGGAATTTAACCAGTTTTGGAAATTATCATGAAGCTTTCGAGTCGGCTGATGTTCGCGATCTCCTCTTTGTTTCGTGACGAAACTCACTTCACCTACTTGCAAAAATCGTGGTCTAAACTCGCGCTAGGCTAATGGCCGCATCTGTCTCGGTGACCACATCTAACGGTAACATCCACCGAAGCCGTTCCCCGAGCCGGTGACCATTTTTCATACCATTGATGCCCGTCGGCCCCAGGTCATTGGAACGAAAGCTGACATGATAATCTTGTCCCAGCATTTTGGAATCGTTTTACGGAATGAAAGTTGACAGATAACCGATGCCTCCCGAGCCACCTCTCAGCGGATAGGTGCCGTCGAGTTCGTTGCAAAACCCATCAGAAATTAAAGGCATCTGGTCTTCATCATCTTGAGTAGTAAAGCGAACTGCACGGTCCCGACTTTGGGATACGTACTTCATTGGGTCAAGGAGTCCTGGTATATTGACTAAAATCGTTTCTTGGGGTGATACAGGACGCGATTGAATTTGAAATTTGTTCTGCTTGCCAAACAATTCGTCGTGGACAGTGAGTTGGGTGCTGGAAAAATCTGCATTCACTAGCTGATCTAAGCCAACCTCCGGCATAAACGCGGTCAGCTTGCCAAGAGAAGCCTGGCTATTCTCGCTTTGTACTTTGGACATGATGAAGTAGAACGCCACGCCCATCTGACCATTCACTTCTTGCTCGATCGCAAACGCAGTATACGCCGGATGTTCGGCCGAATTTCTACCCGCCAAGCAATACGCTACGCGCTTTGCGTTCCACACGTTTTCGAAAATCGGACGAGGAAGCATTTTCGCGAAAGTCATGCCGACGATCTGACGTGTGTTATCAGAAGTTCTTTCGTGGAGTCCTCGCGCAAATTCGTAGAGCTCCTCATGAAGTAGAATAGCGGCTTGGTTCTGAGCAGTTAATCGATCCCAAAGTTTTCTATCGCGCAACACAAGCCCATCAGGCTGGTAGAGAATTATCTGAACGAAAGAGCATTCTGGTTTCAATTTAGGCAGCGTGGCATCATGGCTTGAAACTAGGATATGATTGGGTGGGATATCCTTTATTCTATCCATCAACATGAAATGCATGCTTGAGAGCGCCGAATTTTGAAAATCACGACTTAAAGGATCTGCCTCTTTTTCGGAAAAATACGCTGCCATTCTGGCCTGATAAATTTTTAAATTTTCATCCAGATCGCCGTGAATTGGGTCTAATTTGTAGTGATGAACTTCTTCTGCTTCGTAAAGGTCTAGAGTGCGTAAGCTCCCATGGCAGAGCACTCCAATTCCGCCCCCTCCGTCCTTCGTTCCTTCAGCAAGACTTCCTAGCGGAGTTGATGCCAAGTCGGAAGGGTATAGCGACGCTGATTCAGGGCTCTGACTCGGAACACATCCGAGAATTCCAGACGCCGTCAAAACAACCAAAACCGCAAAGGCTAAGCAAGTAAAACGATTGCTTTTCACTGGGATGTCGTCACTTTCTTCATGTACAGAATAGGATAGTCTGCGCCTGGATTCCACGGTACCGCATTTAACGGAGAGTCACTGACAAACCAGCTGCTGTCGCTGAAATCAAATGCCATTCCAACTTCACCGATCTGATTCAGGAATTTCTCAAAGCTCACACAGCTTTGAAGGGACTCCCACTCAAAGAAATACGTATTGGGAGCTGGCATGGGCCATCTTGGGTCGGGAGTAAATTTAGATTTTTCAGCAATACTTGCTCTGAGAAAGAAGCGATCCCCATTGTTTTGGACTGCATTAGCCTTGTAGTCATACCTCAGGCCGCAAGTGTGATTGATAACTCTCATACTTTTTAAAGCCGCGTTCACCTGAACTTCATAGTCATGGAATCCAAAAATTTGAGTTCCACTCGCATTGATACCTTTGAAGTCTTGGTTCACTGCATAAGCTCCGTTTAGTCCATTTAAAACGTCTTGAGTAACATCCACGGAGCTTACCCCATTCAGGTAGTACCGATCGGAACTTGCGGTCCAGCTCGCACTAGGAGGCTCGGCATTAAAAACCCAATCCTGGGCAGCTTTCTCATAAATATTGAGCGAGGCCCAATCTCCGACTAACTCGTTTGGACCGAACTTTTTCACCACCATCCGGACGGAATGCTGCTTTAACAAAGCATGCGCATACAACCCGCAAACGTCAGAATGAAGTGGATCTACGTCGTCTCCCCGACGAGCATCAGTTGGAGTGATTTTCGTACTTGCAAGGTCCAACCGAAGAATATGGCCTTCGAAAGAAGCCGGATCCCACTCTTGATCGAAGTATTTTAAATCCCCTTGCAGAGTTACCCCACAGATCGAATCCAACTCTGTTCGATTTGAGTTCCCAGGATTGACAAAATAGCGGACGTTTAGCTTAGTAGTGAAGGTGAAGCTTCCATTGGCGCGAATAGAGAACACTTCGCCACGCGAATGAAAATCACCATTGCCGACGGTGGACAAGAACTCTGAGGTCGCATCTATGCTGCGATGGGCGTCAGCGCTCACGTCATTTTCTCTGCCTGTTAAATCCGCAATGGAAACACAGCCCGATAACGCCGTGGTTACGATAACACAAAACGCATTAACGCAGCCTAATCGCCAAGTTCCACTCGTTATTTTCATGTCCAGATCGCTCTCTTTCCTGGGTATTCCCATAATCTGGACGCTACAGAAAGAGACTTTGAATAAATAGAAGTTAATTGCAAATAATACACGATAATGTTTGTTATTTGGCAAACTATGTCATCCGCCTCAAATACAGCTTTTAAGACGTTGAACATTTATGAGTACACGGAATATCGTGATTTTTTGAAAGATTGGATCGAGAAAATCCCTAAAAAAAAGCGAGGCCAGTTGGCCAGAATCGCAGAAGCCGGGAATGTTCATAAAACAACCCTGAGCCAAATTTTCTCAGGATCAAAAGATCTGTCGCTCGAACAGGCCTTTGGTATCTCCCGGTATCTCGGACTTTCCCAAGAAGAGTCTGATTTCTTTGTCTTACTTGTGAACTATGCGCGAGCTGCCTCTCGCGAATTGAAAGAAAGCTTTCGGCGACAAATTGAAAACTACCAAAAAGCATGGCGGCAGCTCTCCCATCGAGTAACCAAATCGCGGGAGTTAAATGACGAAGAAAAGGCAACTTTCTATTCAAATTGGATTTATTCCGCGGTCCGAAACGCCTCCGCCATCGAATCCTGTAAGAAGCCCTTGGAAATCGCGCGCAAACTCGGTGTTGACCTTGCCACGGTCAATCAGACACTGGAATTTCTTCTCAAGCATCAGCTTTGCGTGATGACCGATCAAGGTGTAGCGCCCGGCCCAAAAATGACTCATCTTGAAGCAACATCTCCGTTTGTCACACGACACCATGCCAACTGGAGAATCAAGGCGCTGGGCAACCACCCCATGCTTCGCCACGAGCAAGAGCTCGCCTATACGGCGCCAATGACCCTTTCGACTCAGGATGCTGCCAGAGTTCGTTCATTGCTTGCCGAACTCGTCGAGAAAACAGATGAAATCGTTGGACCCTCGCCGAGCGAGAAGCTCTACTGTATGTGCTTGGATTGGTTTGAAATTCGGTAGAAATTGTACGCTGGTTTGCAGCCACGATTGTCGACGCTTTGGGATCAAAGGGATATGTCGCCGATCATCAAAGTACGGGCAAGTGGCCAGGGATCAGGAGATCTGAGACTTCGGGTGCCACGTTTTACGGTTTCAAATGACCGAGCTTGGACGGGAACCATGTGGTCGAACTGACCGGATTTGAGTTTGCGGCGGCAGCTTTCCTTTGTCCACGATCGGCCCGCTCAAAATGAGGCTCTCAAGCTTCGATAACAAGTGGAATCCGAGCTTCAGATTAGCTCAAGTGTTAGCGGAGAGGTTGTTTATAAACCGAAAAATAGACTACACAGCCTGACCTGATTGTCTCAGGCCAGGCTGTGTAGTTATTAACCTAGAGTGGTTAAAATGTTCTAACGCATCGGAGGTAAGCTTTCCGCTAATCCTTCTCCGCATCTAATCATGAGTAGCGTTCGCTCCATTACTTCTGACGCTGGAACTGTGATGGAGAAGCTACTCACTCCGTCGAGAACCGGATATGGCGACTCAAAGCTCTTTCCGTCTGGGGATATGACCGTCAAGTCGACCACCTGCAGATTGGTCGAAGCTGCGTTCACGTTTTTTGCGGAGACTCGAAATCCCATAATCGCTTGGTCAACCTGGCCAATACGAATGCCAGTATAGGCTTCTTCATGAACGCGATGCATTGGGTCGTTTTTATAAAAATTGCGGCCATGAGCTGCGCATCCAATCTCTGCCATCGCTATTTGTGCGCCAAATATTGTGGTCAGTCCAAATACACCTAATAAAAATTTTAAAGTGATCATAATTGTTGCTCCTCGCTATCGGTTTAAACTTATTGCCCAACGCAGCGAATAGAAATAATGCCTTCTCGAGACATGAAATAGCGTCCGATCATGCCATCCGCTGTGAAGAATGTGTAAGCAGAACTGGAGTCGTCCGGTAAGACGGTGGACGACCAGAACCATGGGGTAACAAGCCAGTTCCAGTCCTGGTCGCTAGCCCTGATTGTCATGTTCGGCAACACTTCTCTGAATCCATTGAGCTCACCTCGCTGAAAGTCAAACCGCGTCGGCAACCTGCCGTTTAAGTTTTTGCAATTATAGACGGCTTGATCATACGTATTTTGGTCCACAAGATCGCTCCAGACCAAGCCATCCGGCCCCTTCCAAGCCTCACCGAAGGAAACTCGGGAGACTCGTTCAAAGATCGCCGCACGGGAAGTCATGCACTTTACGCCAATTTGGATTGGCTTCGAACGATCGAGAGTAGAACACGGAACCACCGGTTGGGCAGAAGGAGCTACAACAGCAAGCTTTTTCACGACTTCATCCACAAGAAAGCCTGAGATCTGATTGGAAACAGAATAGTTCGAATCTTCTCCATTGTTGACCTCAAATCCTGCCAGTCCGGCATACTCGTGGTGAACCAGGGTGTATCGTGAGGATTCATCCGTGTTCAAATATCTATTTACGTTGCAAATGATCCTAGGGCTCCCTCTGTCCACAAAGTTTTTGCAGGTTTTTTCGGCTCCTCCGATTGTAAGCGCTTCGTCGGTACAACTTACTTGCGCTTGTGAGATCGCATTGAGCATGGAGGCTTCGTACTGTTTCGTATTGAGTCCACTGGGAAGTTGCAACCCAAGGTGACCTCCCTTTTTAATCCACGATGCGATGTCGTCACGCACGATTTTAAATTGGTATTCGCAGATATCGCCGCCGTTCCCGGCACCCGCGTCCTTACCAGCGAAGGCAGGAGAAACTAAAAGCAAAAGCGCTCCAAAAACGAGGAGGCTCATTTTTTAATTAGCCAGACATTGTCCCTTGATTGATGGGTTGTTTTTCTAATTTAACTCCTCCTTCCTGGAATGGGTCAATTCGATTCTGGCCTCTCCTAAGTTGAAAAAAATGCAAATTGACTTGGTACACATCGTCCCCGACGGCGAGCCGTGCATTTCGATCACTTCGAACGATGCTGGTAATCGGAATGCCGTTGATCATCACCAACGTTTCAGGATTAAAGAGCGTCGAAATTCCGCGGATTAAATACTTAGGCGCCATGGCTTGGCTCGAGAGGGAGACATGCACTCCGGGGACCGCTTTTAGCGCTTCTTCAAAAGTTTGTGCTCCCATCGTTTCAATGTCTTTTGCGGTGATCACCGAAGCAATCGCGGGAGCTTCGGCGATGGGTTGCCTCGTTCGCGTTGCAATCGTAGTGACCTGGATTTTTTCAAGCTCTTCAAGAGGAAGCTCGGCGAGGCCCTGAAGAGAAGGTGTCGCCGCTGCTTCTTCTACTTTCTCAGCGGCATTTGCTTCGACAAAGCAAAACACCAGAAAGAGTATGATCCAAATCGAAAGCTTCAGGTTCAAGCGATTTCTCTCCCTGCGTCGGGGGAGCTGGGAGAGCACGAACCGTGCCATTTCGCCGCATATGCAAATAGCGCTTACTCGCTGACGTTAAAATCCACTTTCAGAGTCACACCTGTTCTCTTGGCGAAATCGATTTTAAAAACATCACCACGATTCATTTCGTCCGGTGATTTTTGTGAAGCAAGAGCTTCGACTACTTCTTCTGAATTCATGGTGAGGACGGTGACTGGCTTTTTTATGGCCATGGGAAAGTCATGCCACGTACCCTCGTGGATCATGATTCCGTGACCTGGAGGGATGACGAAAGCAACTAAGTCGGCGAGGTCCGGCGCCGATTTGTCTTGCTGATGATTGGGCTTTCCCAGAATCATCGCGAGAGGGGAGTCTCCAAGACCCACAAAAAGCTGAGTCATGCGCATATGTCTTTCCATCCAGGTGATCTCACCGGGGCGTGGATGAATGCGCGCCGTACGAACGACTGCTTTTCCATTGCAAATGAAAGGGAGATTGTGACCTTCTTCCACTGAGCCTTTATAAAATGGAATCGTGAGGCCAGCGTGCGGCACGTCGGTGGCGATCAGCATTCCGTAGTCGGCCACGTTTTCGCGGGTTGCGTCAACGACGGGAATATTGTGAATAGAAGACATGAGTTCTCCTTAATATGCAATATGCGTAGCAGGCTTTGCCTGCCTCGACGCAAAGGCTTGCCGAAAGAGCTGGAATATCATATTTGATGAGTTAAGGAAGCATAGACATGGATTTACATACAGTTTTCATGAAACAAGCGATTCAATTATCGGACGAAAACGTTCGTGCCGGGGGACGCCCTTTCGGAACCGTCATCGTGAAAGATGGCAAAGTTCTTTCCACAGGGCAGAATCTGACGCACATCACGCAAGATCCTACGGATCACGGCGAAATCGTGGCGGTCAGAAAGGCTTGCCAGATTTTGAAATCGCCTGTTCTGACGGGTTGTACGGTTTATGCCATCGCTCATCCTTGTCCGATGTGCATGTCGGCTCTTTTGCTGGCAAAACCGGATAAGATCTACTTTTGCAGCACCTTGGAAGAAAAAGCGGCGAATGGATTGGGAGCTTCTGGAGCTTTGTACGGCGAGCTCGTCAAGCACTATGATCATCGCTCCGTAGCGATGGAGCGCGTTGAAAAGCTCGCGCCGGACGCGATCGATGTTTACAAACTTTTTCAAAAAATGAGTGCACAGAAATAATCGCGAAAGAACTGCTGTGAATTTTTTAGCTCTTCTTTTGCCTTTGGCTCTGGGCGCAACGGCTGTGACCCAGGCTAATTTGAATCGTTACACGGGAACGCATTTGGGACTCGCTTCGGCAGTTTTTCTGAATGCAGCCATCTTTTTTGTTTTAGGCATTTTTTTATATTTCATTGCGAAGCTTTCGCCGAATGCCGTTCCAGAATTTATGAGAGTGAAACCTGCGCTTTCAGGTTACTCTTGGCTGTTCCTGGTTCCAGGCTTTTGTGGTTTTCTTTACGTTCTCGGTCTTCCTTGGTCGATTCAGAACATCGGTCCAGCGCTCAGTTTTATTTTACTGATCGCATCGCAGGTCACCGTGAGTCTCGGGCTTGAGTATTTTCAAACCGGAGCGGTGCCTTCGGCTCTCCGAGTGCTCGGGGCCGCTTTCGTGTTGCTTGGATCTGTTTTAGTCGTGAAGTTTAAATAGTCGGTAAAATTCGAAGCGGCCTTATCGATCGATCACGTTCAACGCCTGTTGAAGCGGAAGGCTCGAAATGCGGATCACGCCCTGCAATGGATGACTCATTTCAAGGATGAGAAAAACAGCGCCCGAGGTGGAGAGCGCGCAGATCATGAGGACGGCAACCGCGGTGGGATTTCGCGGAGCGAAGAGCCCGAAATTAAAATAAAGTAGGACTAGCCACAAGGTCAGGACGATAAGAAATACGGGCGGGATTGCGCTTTGAATTTGCTGAATCAGAAGTTCACGCGACTGGGTCAGGTCGCTGCTCATTTGAAGCGCTTGAGACCTAAGCCAGCGCTGCGCCTCGGTTTGAGGAGTGAGCTTGAGCAGTTGATCCTGAAGTGATTCAAGTCCAGGCTCCGCACCCAGAGGATTCAAGCCAGGGACTCCGGTATGGATCTCCGGCCACGCTCGTTCGAGCGCCGAGGCGACAGAGCGATGCAGGTCATCACGTGCCGGTCGCGCATCGGATCCGTAGCGTGCTAGCGTACGGTCGAGTAAAATAATTTTTGCGCCGGCCGACGTGAGCCCTGTGTTGATGGCGTCAAATGAGCTCTTTCCTGAGCCCACCAGCAGACCGAGCACCAGTGCTGTAAGAGTGGCGATTAATCCCGCCCCGGTTCGGATGGTGTCTTTTGATTCATCGCGAAGATGCGATTCCGGCAAATGGGAATGAAGCACAAGGCCGGTTAGTACGCTGCAGCAGATGCTCGCGAAGATTATTAAGGCGACAATGAGCGGACTCACATCGTGCTTTGATGCAAGCCTGGTACATTCCTAAGCAGTCGTCTGAACATTGAGGCGGGACGGCATCAGCCGCCCCATCTGCTGGATTTGGAAAAAGCGAATTAATTTCCGAAGTAGATGTCGCAAATGAGACCGACTGCGCACCACTTGTCTTTTGCGCGAATCGTTTCGAATTTGGTGTACATGATTCCTTGATCGAAACAGCTCTTAGACTCAGCGTAGAAAGTAACCGCACCTTGTTCGTCGGCCACGGTGAGCTCTCTGTGGGTTTGAACAAGCGCTTTCAATTCAGAGCAGCTGTAATCGGCAGCGGCGACAACTGAGGTGTTTGCGAAGGCGTTTGCATTCAACAACAACATTCCAAGAACGATCATCAGACGCATAGTTACTCCTATTAGCGGGTCACTTAATATCGCATTTCGAGAAATACGCTACTTCTTTTTAAGGACGTCGCCATCGGACTGATAGGGGCCGTGCTTGCAATCGTTACCGCAACAGTAGCCGCGTTTCAGATGATAGGCTTCAGTCAGTATCGGGCGAGCGCCAGATGAAAAAATCCTGTTTTCCCGGGATAATTTTTGCACCTGGCAATGAAGCGGACTTCTGCCAAAAGGAGGCGACCACCTTTTGCTATGGGTCGCTCTCGCTTATTTCGCGACAGCTCAGCTGAGTCTTTTCTTTCGAATCTACCCGGCCGGTCCGTCGGTCATTTGGATTCCGGCGGGTTTGACTACGGCCTTGGTGATTCTTACCGGTCGTAGGTATTTGCTCGGAATCGCTTTAGGTGCCGCTCTTTTGCCGCTTACTCAGGCTTTGTCTTGGCCGGCGCGTATCGCATTTGCGATTGCTAACGTTGTTGAGCCTGTCCTCTGTTGCCACTTTCTCTCTGAAGCGAAGCGCTTTCATCGATCGTTTGATCGGCTTGTCGACTCGATTCGTTTTGTCTTCGTGGTCTTCTTGGCGCCCGCTGTGGGTGCCTCTATCGCTGCCCTGGGGTGTGGGCTTGGCGCGGAGTTTTCCAAAAAGGTATGCCAAGTTTGGTTTGATTGGTGGATCGCGGATTTTCTGAGCATGCTTCTGATCTCTCCGGCTGTGCTGGTTTGGAGTATGCCATTCGTAGACGAAATAGCTCATATGAATCGAGTTCGGCGATTCGAGCTTGTTGGAGAGGCGGTCGGTTTTTTCCTGCTGAATTTCGTGATTTTTTATTCTCGTTTTGAAACTCCAGTTGGGCCGCAAGTCTCGGTGTTTGCGCTTTACTTAAATATCGTGTTTCCTTCGCTCCGATGGCCGATGAGGATCAATGCTTCTCAGCTGCTTTTTACCGCGTCTTTCGGTTTTATCGGGACTCTATTGAATAGGGGGCCTTTCATTGTTGGATCGCCCGTGGAAAATATGATCGCCCTTCAGCTTTTTGTAGCGAGCGCGGCGATCATCCAACTGATTCTCAATGGGGCGATCACTCAATACAGAAAAGCTTTACTCGAGGCCAAGATGGCGATCCAGGTTCGCGAGGATTTTCTTTCCATCGCATCGCATGAGCTCAAAACGCCTATTGCATCGCTCAAGCTCGCTGTGCAGTTTCTTAGGTCTCTCTGGGATCAGGGGCGATTCCCCAAATTGCCGAGGGAGCAAGTCGCCAGCCTGTTTCTTTCTATGGATGAGCAGATCGAGCGTTTTACCGACCAAATCGAAGATCTCCTCGATGTGGGGCGCCTCGCTGCAGGCCAGTTCAAAAATCGACTCCAGCTCGATGTCGATCTCAGTGCCATTGTTCAAGCCGTGGCGGATCGCTTCCGCGGCGAAGCCCTACGGGCCAAATGTTCCGTACGGCTCGATCTTGATTCTGGGATCATAGGGGTATGGGACCCGGCGAAAATTGAGCAAGTCGTCGCGAACTTGCTCAGCAATGCCTTAAAGTACGGTGCGGGACGGCCTGTGGAGATTTCAGTAAAGGCTGAAGACGGATGTGCCGAGCTCAAAGTTCGCGATTACGGCATCGGCATCTCAAAGGAAAATCAGGCCAGAATCTTCAAGCGCTTCGAGAGGGCGACATCGATCAAGTCCTATGGGGGGATTGGCTTGGGACTTTATATCACGAAAGAGATCGTGGACTCTCACAATGGAGAAGTTTCGGTAGAGAGTCGACCCGGACTTGGCTCGACCTTCAAAGTTCGTCTTCCGCTGGTTAAAACGATTTCAAAATTACTTCAAAACTCCTTAGAACGTAAAAGTGGTTGAAATCAAAGATAAATTTTATCAGTGTAAAAATTGACACTCGATTTTGATCGAAATTGAAAATCTATCCTCTTGTTTCTAATCAGTTTTCCGAAACGTTATGCATCTAAATGAATTGCATCTATGAGGACTGGTTTTGACATGCTAAAAATTAAATCTCTTCAAGCGGTTTCGACTTTTTGTGTTCTGAGTTCCTTGCTTTGCCACGCATCTTCGGCCCTTGCGGAAGGGAATCAGTCGGCGGAAGACGCGATCTCCTCCGTTCGAGAAAAGTTGAAAAAACTGGAGTCTCACGCGCCAGCAGCTTCTGCGCCGGCCGCGGCCCCAGCTCCGGCGCCCGAGCCAAAGCCGACGCCGACTGCGACCGCCGCTCCAGCGCCAACGCCAACGCAAGCTCCTGTTCAAGCTAAAGAAGCCAAAGAAGCGAAAGAAGACGAAGAAGAGTCCGCTCCTCCGCCTAAGAAGCGTCGAGAAAAGAAAAAGAAACGAAAGATCAAAGAAAAATCCAAGAGCCACTCCGAGGCCAAGAGCGAACAGACCGCGATCGAAAAGCTCGCGCGCGAGTCTCAATTGCCTCAGCGCTCCGCAACCCGTGACACTCAAGAGGTTCCGCCTGTTGCCGAGAGCCCGATGGAAGAAGAATCGCGTCTCACCAAGAACTGGGGCGGAGCCAGAAAAAAGCTTTCCGATCTCGGTCTTGATTTCGCGTTGATCTATCGAGGCGAAGTGAATCGAAACTTCGCGGGCGGGATCAAGCAGGCGACGACCTATCTATCGAATATCGACCTCCGCATCAGCATCGACGCGGAAAAGCTCATGGGCTGGAAGGGCGGAAGCCTCTTCGTCTATGGGCTCGGTGATCTGGGCGGCGATCCGTCGAAAAACGTCGGTGATGCGCAGATCAGCAGCAATATCGAGACGCCAGTCAATACCGCCAAGCTTTACGAGCTTTGGGGGCAGCAGCTGATGTTCGAAGACAGAGTCTCTCTCTTGGTCGGACTCCACGACCTCAACAGCGAATTCTATGTGACGGACTCGTCGGGGCTTTTCTTTAATAGCACGTTTGGGGTCGGGAAAGAGCTCTCGCAGACTGGGCTCAACGGTCCGTCGATTTTTCCGACGACCGCGCCCGCGATTCGCTTGCGTGCGGAACCCTCCAAGGAGTTCTATTTTCAAATGGGTGTGTGGAATGGTCTCAGCGGCGATCCTGGAAATCCTTATGGAACCAAGATCGAGCTGAACGCGCAAGACGGGTTCTTGTTTATCTCGGAAATGGCGTATCTCCGCGGAAAGCTCGATCAGAAGAAGTATCCCGGAAAGTACGGCTTCGGCGTCTGGACTTATACGCGCACGTTCAACTCCTTGAACAGCAATGTCTACGATTCGTCCGGAAACGCAACTCCGGCGCAGAATACCAGTCACGGCGTTTATTTCCTCGGAGAGCAGACCGTTCACGAGAATGTCACCGTGTTTTGTCGCTACGGCGTCGCATCGACTCAGGTGAATCGCTTCGGTTCATCGCTCGGCTCGGGAATCGTCTTCAAGGGATTGCTTCCAAAGCGCCCGGACGATCGGTTCGGAGTCGCGGTCGCTCACGTTACGAATGGCAACGATTACAAAGCATCACAAGAGGCACAGGGTGTATCGGTACCAGGTTCGGAAACTTCGATCGAGGCAAACTATCGGATCGAGTTTCTTCCTGGCGTAGCCGTGCAGCCCGATTATCAATATATCTTTCATCCACAGGGCGATCCCGCGACTTATCCATCTTTGGCAAATGCATCAGTGGGCGCTGTTCGGTTTGAACTCAGCTTTTAATGCAAGGAGAAGTTATGAAGCGATATTCCCTGACTCAAAAATTTCTGTTGTTACTCATTCCTTTGGCGGTCGTGGGCGGATTGGTTTCCGTCATTACCTGGAAGGCTTTGTCACGAGGGGTCGCGGACCTTGAACATGCGACCGAATTGAACAATCTCGCACGCGATTCCAAGCTCTATGTCGTTGAAATGGGAGACGCGATGAAGGCCTACATCCTGAATCCGTCGAACAAAAGCGAGTATGATCGCAAAAAGACGGCTGATGACAACAATGGAAAAGCGTTGGATGAGATGAAGAGGCTTACGCGCGATGAGGGAGCGCTCAAGCTGATTCAAGAAATGGCGGATTTCGATGGATCCAAACTGGATCCGTCGGAGCAAGAAGTCATGAAGTTTGTCTCCGACGGGAAGATGAAGGACGCGCAAGACTATTACCTCAATACCTACATCCCGCTTCGATCTCTTTATATGGAGCTTCATTCATCGCTGAGCGCACGAGTGAAGTCTGAGGTCGAGCAGGCGACTCGAGCCGTGGACCAAAGCATGCGAAATTCGGCGCTGCTCATTATTTTCTCTCTAGTCGCCGGGCTGCTCTTGGTGGCGGCGTCGATTGTCGGCGCTGTGTTTCGTCTGAGCAAGAACATCACTTTATTGGTCGAAAAGCTTTTCGTCGGCTCGAATGTGGTTGCGGGGGCTTCGTCCCAGGTTTCCGAGACGGGGCGTGACATCGCCCAGAGCGCGACCGAGCAAGCCACGGCGATCCAGCAAACCGTAGCATCCATTGAGCAAGTGAGCGCAATGGTGGGACGCAATGCCGAGAACGCGAAGCGCTCTCAAACGATCTCCGAATCCAGCCATCAAGCTGCGACTCGAGGCAAGGACGTCGTGCAAGAGATGATCGGCTCGATTCACATGATCAGCCAGAGCAACGACGATATCTTCCGTCAAATCGAGTCGAGCAATCGTGAGATTTCCGAGATCGTTCAGCTGATTTCCGAGATCGGAAACAAAACCAAGGTCATCAACGATATCGTGTTTCAAACGAAGCTCTTGTCCTTTAATGCTTCGGTCGAGGCCGCTCGGGCCGGTGAGCATGGAAAAGGCTTTGCCGTGGTCGCTGAGGAAGTCGGGAATCTTGCCGCGATGAGCGGAAAAGCTTCTAAGGATATCTCTGATATGCTGGGCGAAAGCATCGCTAAAGTTCAGCGAATCGTGGATGGTTCAACTTCGAAAGTAGAAGGTTTGATCCAAGTCGGAAAAGGAAAAGTGGAAACTGGGACCGTGGTTGCGCAAAAGTGCGGACAAGTTCTCGACGAGATCGTTGAGAACGTGGGCGAGTTGAAGAAAATGGTCCAAGAGATCTCCATCGCCTCGAGCGAGCAAGCTCAGGGCGTTCAAGAGATCAATAAAGCGATGGCTTCGCTCGATCAAGTGACGCATCGAAACTCGGGAGCTTCGCAAAAGTCGTCTTCCGCTGCTCAAGAGCTGAGTGAGCAGGCTGTCCGGTTGAAGGAATTGGTATCGAGTCTAGCCCTTCAATTTCGGGGAGGGGAATCAGTTCCGCTCTCAAATGACAATGCGGCGTAGCGCCTAGTTTTCAAGAGCGCGAGCGAGAGCCGCGCCTGCGCCGGGACCTGGGCCAACCGAAAGAGCCCGAGCTTCGATTCGCGAGTCATCCGCGAATTGGCAAAGCGCGGTCGGAACGGATTCCAGATCGGTAGCGGGAATGTAATTGCCACCGCTTGTTTCACAGGCAGTTTTTGGATTGGTCGATCCTGGCTCATTCAGGGAAAGAAATGCGCTCACGGCTTGAGGGGAGGACTGGTCTTCGACTTGGTTGTAAAACGTTTCGGCGTCCACGCCGAGGCCGCCGAAGCGGCAAAGAGTGATCTGATCGTCTTCCAGGCGAACATCCCATGGGCTTCCGCCCCGAATTCGGCAGGTTCGGCGCCACGGGCCTTCAGTGACAGCCAATGCGGCGGCGCAGGTAAAAATCAAAAGAGCCGACAAAGCGAGCTTTGGCTTGGAAAGCGAATGCATGCCGGGTTCTTAACGCGATAAGTCGAAGCTGTCAACGCGGTTTGCGCGGGTTGTAGCTCGATTCCTCTTCTGGTATGAATTGAAGGGTGATGGATGACAAGAATATCGTCGAAAAAGTTGAAACGCCCACGAATTTTATCCGCCAAATCATCGATGAGGATAACCAAACCGGCAAGCACGGAGGAAAGGTCGCCACCCGCTTTCCGCCAGAGCCTAACGGGTACCTTCATATTGGCCATGCTAAATCGATCTGCCTGAACTTCGGTTTGGCTCGAGATTATCGTGGTACTTGCAACTTGCGTTTTGACGACACAAATCCCACCAAGGAAGATATTGAATACGTCAATTCGATCCTAGAAGACGTTCAATGGCTGGGATTTAAATGGAGCAATCTCTACTACGCGGCGGATTACTTCGAGCAGGTTTACGACTCTGCCGTTCAGCTGATCCGCCTCGGCAAAGCTTTCGTGGACGATCTGACGGCCGATCAAATGCGCGAATACCGCGGGACTTTGACTGAGCCCGGCAAGGATAGCCCGTATCGTAGTCGCTCCATCGAAGAGAATCTCGATTTGTTCGAGCGCATGAAGAACGGCGAGTTCCCC
>CAZCBS010000054.1:5578-16477 GCA_964496965.1 uncultured Bacteriovoracaceae bacterium | reverse complement strand
CGCCGCCAAGGTCAAGATGGATGACGCCGGCGCCATTTCGGTCGACGACTACGGAAGGTCTGCCGGGCCCGCCCGTCAAATTGAGAACTGCGCCGAGCTCGGCACCGGCATCGTGAAAGTCTGATCCGTCATCCAATAAGTCGATCTGATAAGGGGCATCGACAAGCCCGTCCACGACCCGGCGAGAAGCGAAAGCAGCGGGATAGCGAGAGTAGAACGAGCCCGCCGAAAAACCTATCGCTTCCCAAAGCTCCCCTTGAAAATTGAAACGAAAATAAAGTGGGCCTTCTACTAGGACGGATCCGTCTTCCCGAATCGCGCTTGGGTAGGGCTGGCCAGTCAGTGGATTAAACGGGCTGATCAATTCCGTGGGAGTTCCGCGCGATTGAAGTGGGCTGACCATCTCGTCCATGAAAATTCGAGTCACGGCTGGGTTTCCATCGGCAGTCACGTCGGTCACTTCTTCGTAAAATACGAGTGGAGCTTGGTTTTCTCGGCCTACGATTTGATGTCCGTAACGATGGCCAAGATAGTTTCCAGGGCTACGTGGCCAAGTGTCGCGATTCGCAAATATCGAATCCGCTTCGCTGAACCATTTACCCGGCTCTTTTTCGGTGAAAGCGAAAACGTCACGGCTGTAATTATCATCTGGCCAGCTTGCAGTCGTTCCGGTTGTCGAAGGCCGCATATGGCCGCCGTACCAAATGACTGTTGGTGGCTCATTGTCCACGGAAGGATCCCAAAGCCTTGGCGGACCGTTTTGTGTTTTTGCCCAGAGCGACGGCTTTAGATCCCAGCTATTTGCGTAAAAGCGATCACCCTCCATCAGGGTCCCATCGGAGTAGTAATAATCGTTCCAGATGACCTCGTAAGCGCTGTAGTTTTGCAGATCTGTAAGCGAAGGAAACGAAAGATAGTATTGTGCTGTGCCACTGACGATGATCGAATCTTTCATTTGAGTCACGTAGGGATCTGCAAGCTCAGGTACGCAAAAGCTAGTTTGATAAGGTTTAAGATCTCCGCCGGTCAAAAGCGCGATGCCAGGCAGGATTTCAATGCCTTTTTGAGTGCCGGGCTGTACCCAAGTTCCGGCGCCGCGAAATGGCCGACGAGAGAGACCTGGACAGCTTGCGTACTGACGGCCTGAAGCGGGCGAGCAGCTCAGGGTGAACATCATGACCATTGGAATGGCTAAATATAAAGATAAACGAGAGAGACTCCGGCATGACTGCATCTAGGCTAGTCATGCTAGCAATACATAATTTATGTGTACAAATGAAAACGCGGGCTGGCCGATCCCTCGACTGTGTTTACGTATTTAACGGTCTGATCGACCATGTAAATGCGACTAAAGCTTAGGCCGAATAACAAGATGAAACCGAGGAGCTGTGACGAGTTCAATGGCTCAGGAAGCGTTATGGGATAAGTCGCAAATCCCCGAACTTGGATGATGCCCGCCGGAAAATACATCAGTGCAAGCGAAGTGATCGCGCATACTCTCCGCCAGCCGGATTGAAGCGCTTCCCACAAAAGCCATCCCCACGCCGGACAAAGAAATATCGCCCAATGCTCCCAAGCGATCGGACTGAAGATGAGCAACCAGCTCGTTAGCAATGCTGAAGCGGCGATGATATTGACCGGTGTTTGATTTTCGCGCGGTCTTAAGCGAGCGAGTGCAAATCCAACCGCCGTCAGTGTCGCCATTCGCAGGTTTACTAAAATATCCGACACCCAGGGCGAAAGCGGTCGCCCAAACAGACGTGAAAGCATTCCGGGTAAAGTTTGATTGCCTAGATAGGCGGAGGGCCGAGAAAGCGTGGGTGCGATGATGTGGCTGTATTCGTAAAACGGGCGATTTCCAGCGATTAACCAAGTAATCGCGACAAGCGCGCCGCTCAAGGCCGTGGCCCACGCGATCATTTTCCAACGACGCATCAGAAGTAAAAGGGGTGCCAGAACCAAAGTCGCGTATTTGAGAAGAATTCCAATGACAAGAGCGGTTCCGCCGCGAATCGGCTCATTGCGAAGAATCGATCGCAACGAAATCGCGATCGAGAATGCGATAAAAGGCGTGACATTTGAAATTCTGATCGCGCGTGCGGTCATAGGAGAGAGTGCAATCAAAAGCATCAGAACGCCTTCTAAACGCGAAGGCTTTCCTATGATCATTCGAAGCAAATCCGCGGAGACTAATGCGAGTCCTATCACCGACGCGGTCAAAAGAAAGGTCCAAAGCCAAAAAGCTTGGATGTAACTCAAAAAAGATAACGGGACAAAAATCAAAGCGGAGGGTGGTGGCAGAATAAAATGCGTATAATCAGGGACGCCTCGCTTGGCGCTGATCTTCGCCCAATCATGTTTTCCATTGGAGTGGAGGCCAGCATTGTCCAAGCTACCGACCCAAGGAGCGGGATAGAGCGCGTTCCATTTGCCGAGACTGACTAATGAGCCACCGGTGTAAAATTGGCTGAAATCCGGAATGGTCGGTCGAAAAATCAAGCCGGCCGGTACAGAGATGCTGAGCCAGAAGAGCGCTATTGTGAAGCAAATTCGATTGAAACGAGTCATAGATTCACTCAGCCATGGCGAAAACGAATTTCTTTCGCATTCCGAAGTTCCAGATCAAAACTAAAAAGAGCGCAATGAACTTTCCGATCAAGACCGGGCTTTTGGCGACATTGACCGTCGCCCACATGATGATCTCAGTCAACACGAGCCCACCCGCGCCGATGAGAGTGAACAGAACCAGTTCTTCTTTATATTTGCCGCGGCTCTCAAAAACCCAAGCAATGCTGATGAGGTAGTTGACGAGTAGCCCTAGAAAAAATCCAAATGCCGCGGCAAGCAGATGATTGACTCCAAATTGAACGTTCAAAAGATAAAGCGCGCCAGTGTCAATCAAGGCTGCAGCGCCTCCTACGAAGACATAGCGAAAAAACTGCAGAGAAGAGCTCTTGGGCTTTCCTATGAATAGCTGTTTCATGCCGACTGGATTCCCTGTGGGAGGCCGCTGCATCCTTTAGACCATTTTTGTAGGCGCATACCTTGCTTAACATTAAAGATATGACTTCGGATCTATGGCCTGAGTTACCCTACGAGTCGTGGAGAGATACCCGCGAGACGCTTCATCTGTGGCTTCAAATCATAGGAAAGGTGAGGCTCACGAAGAGCCGATGGATGAATCACTCGTGGCATTCGACATTGTACGTTACGTCACGTGGGCTCACCACATCCGTCATCCACGACATTGATGTCTCGTTTTCCATTGATCTGGACTTTATCGAGCATAGCTTGATTGTACAAACGAGCGACGGAGAGTTGACCGTTCTTCCGCTCTATGAAGAACCAGTTGCGTCGTTTCATGAGCGAGTTTTTCGCGCGCTTGACGATCTTGGAGTAGCCGTTGAGATCAATGAGAAGCCAAACGAAGTGCTCGAAGCGATACCCTTCAACAGAGATAGAGTTCATCATTCTTATAATCCTGAACTTGCGAATCGCTACTGGCGAATTTTGCTTCAGGTAGATCGGCTCATGAAGCGCTTTCGATCCAACTTCGTCGGAAAAGTAAGTCCCGTACACTTTTTTTGGGGAAGCAATGATTTGGCGGTCACGCGCTTTTCAGGACGTCGTGCACCTGAGCACCCCGGTGGCGTTCCCAATTTGCCGGACATCGTGGCAAAAGAGGCATATTCACATGAAGTCAGTAGCTGCGGTTTTTGGCCAGGTAATGCGCAGTTTCCGCATCCTGCTTTTTACAGCTACGCCTATCCCATTCCTCGGGGTTTCGACCAAGCCCGCGTCGTGCCGTCGGACGCATTTTATCATCAGGAGCTAAGAGAATTTATTTTGCCATATGACAGCGTTCGAAGCTCAAATAATCCTGACCAAAAAATCTTGGGCTTCTTCCAGAGCACCTATGAAGCAGCGGCAAATCTCGGAAATTGGGATCGCGCCGCGGTCGAGGAAAGCCGATTTCTTCGATTGCTTCAAGACCGACAATCTCGCAAAGGCATGTCAACCGCCGCGTAGGAAAAACTATGGATCAAGCCGAACGTCTCGCGAAAATCAATGTCTTGATGAAAAAGGCTTTGGGATCCGATTCGTCAGCGCGCGAGTCTCGTAAAGAAGCGCGATTGTTGCTCGGGCTTGATGAGCTGAACTGGGATTACTATTTCTATCTTTTCAGAGGACGCACGGGCGATCATAAGCCAAAATTGTTGCATATCTATGAAATAGAAAAAGCAGCGGTTGGAAGAGTGACCGCATACCCCATATCTATTGCGCCTCATGAGTTACTGCGATTTTTGAAGATGGTTGATTATGCTCAGCTCAAGTACTCGCCAGAGCGGTACGATGCAACGGCCAAAGGGGTCGCGCTTTGGGTTAAAAAAATGCAAGCGGGAAGCGGATCGTCGATGACGAGAAACTCTTACCTGAGTCGAAGACTGGGAATTCCCGAGAGTCAGGTCAAGATCGGAGCGAAAGGTATTGATCTTTTTGTCGACCTCTCAAGACCTAGAGACAGCGCTGGGCCAATCAGCATCTCAATTGCCGAAGCTCAAATCCTTCAAAGCATAAAAGACTTTGAAAGAGGCGACATCGGAGAAGTCATTTTTCACGATATTGTCAGCTCTGAGACAGAGGCGTCGCTGACAAGGCTCTGGGAAAAGCCCTCATTATACAATCCCGAAATATCATACCATGAGATCGCCACGAATACTCCCGGCTTGAGTCGCTTTGGTGTGACTTACCAATCCTTTGTCCCCACCTTGGATCAACAGGGAAACATCTCTTTTAATCGAAAAGCCCCCGCGGGCCATGCTCTTTTTGCCGTTGATGCTCTTCGCGCCGCATATCGATCCGAGCAAAGACCCAAGACAGATAAACCCTTGGTTGCAGCCATTAGCAACGGTGAGGATCTGAGCAGTACTCCCGATCGATACATGATCGGATATATTGTTAAAAACAAGGTACCGCTCGCGCTCGTCACGACGGAGAGGACCCCCGTGGACCTCAAAGGCGGAATCATTTCTCTTTTGCAAGACGACGACGGACTCGTTTCTTTGACGGTGCTCGAAACCGCCCAGGCGAAAGAGGCAGGTCAGGAAAAGCTTTTCGCGAGCCTTCAGGGCGCGGTCAATACGAATTTGGCGATTTTCAATTATGAGGTCCTTGTCCCGCTGATCAGCAAAGAGGTTCAAGAGATCGGCGAGGACGAGTTCCAAAAAATCATCTCGCCTGATCTTATTTCCAATGTGAAAGAGCAAAAGGACGCCGATGGCGTGACCAGAAAATATCTCCAACTTGAAGGAGCGATGGGCTCAACCGTCATGAATCTGGATCGTTACTGGCGGAAAAAATATGGAGTTCCGCTGGTTCACATCATTAATGTCGATCGCAGGCATCGGTCAGAGTTTTTCTCTCCTATCAAGTCGGCGTTCGACTATTTCATGGAGTTCCATTCGGATCGATTCGCTTTTGACTCAAGCTCGATGCGTCTACAAAATCGGCGGCGTGGCGAGCTGCCAGAGATTTCGCTTCGCGATCCGGCAAGCGGAGACAAATACTATCAGGACGTCGAAAATGTTCTCGAGTCATTCGAGAACGTGAGCATCAAGGATCTCGATCTTCTGGATATCGAAGGAAAAGTCAGTCTCACGGGCGCAGTTCTTCGTGGGAACGTGCACATCGTGAATCAATCCAATACCAAAGTGGATCTCAATCACCTTCTTCCTAAGCCAGCTGGAAGAGTCGTTCTTGAGAACACAGTCGTACGCATCGGAATTGACGGCCGCCTTGCGCGCAAGACGGCCTAGGTCAGCAGCTGCTCCAGATCATCGCGGGTAAGCTTGCGCAAGAAGTCTTGATCTTCGGAAATGATCGATTCTGCGAGATCTTTTTTAGTCTTTTGCAGCTCAAGGATTTTCTCTTCGACGGTTCCCTTCGCGATCATGCGATAAGCAAAAACCTTCTGGCTTTGGCCCATGCGGTGCGCGCGGCCAATGGCTTGCGCCTCGACAGCAGGGTTCCACCAAGGATCCAAGATGAAGACGTAATCCGCGGCAGTCAGGTTGAGGCCTGTTCCACCCGCCTTCAAGCTGATCAAGAAGACGCGCGAATTAGGATCTGTCTGGAAGCGCTCGACTGGAGCCTTTCGATCTTCAGTCTGGCCGTCCAAGTACTCGTAGTGGATTCCTTCTTCTTCAAGGTTGGTGCGAACCAGGGAAAGAAGACTGGTGAACTGAGAGAACACGAGGGCCTTGTGGCCTTCCTGAGTGACTTCCTTAATGTGATTGAGCAAGAGCTGGAGCTTGGCGCTCGGCTCGCCCTTGCGCCGAGGATCGACAAGTCCTGCATGACATGCTGCTTGGCGAAGACGCAAGAGCGCCTCAAGAACATGAAGCTTGGATTTGCCGATGCCACCCGCATCGATTTTCTCGGCAAGAGACGCGCGATACTTGTCGCGAATCGCTGCGTAAAACTGCTTTTCTGTCGTGCTCATTTCGCAGAACAAGATCTGCTCGGACTTGTCCGGAAGCTCGGTCAAGACCTTCTCCTTGGTGCGACGAAGCATGAAGGGCTTAAGGGTTTTTGCAAGCATCGCCTGAGTGTCGTTCCCGATCTCTTTCTGAGGAGAAACCGTCAAAAGGCCAGGATTGGTGAACTCAAGGATCGAAAGAAGATCCTTGATCGAGTTTTCGATCGGCGTGCCGGTCAAGGCAAGTTTTTGGCGAGCACGAAGTTTTTTCGCGGCCATCGCGGCTTGAGACTTCGAGTTTTTAATGGCCTGGGCTTCGTCGACGATGGCGATATCGAACTCGACTTCTTGAAGCTTCTTGATATCCGTGCGCAGAGTTCCGTAGGTTGTTACGACCACGTCGGCGTCCTTCATTTCTTCCATCAGCCGAGTGCGGCCTGTTCCCGCATAACGGATGATCTTAAGCTCAGGAGCAAAACGAGAGGCTTCGTCCATCCAGTTAAATGCCAAGCTCTTTGGCGTTACAACCAGACACGGAAGCTTCTGGCCGTTCTTTTGACTTTCGATCCGACCTAAGAGAAACGCCAGGATCTGAATCGTCTTACCGAGACCCATGTCATCAGCCAGGATGCCACCGGTTTCAAATTCTTGAATGAAGCTCAGCCAAGCCAAGCCTTCTTTTTGATAATCACGGAGCGTTCCTTTAAATGCTCCAGGAGCGTTGACGGACTTCACTCCCTCGAACTGACGGATCTTGTCCCGGAACGCGCTAAAGCCTGCATCGGCTTTCAGGCGAGAATCGTCCGTAAGAACCGCATTGAGCATCAAGCCTTGAAAGCGCGTAAAGCGAAGATTGCCGTCTTCGGTCATCTCGCCGAACTTGGTTCCAAGCTGCGCGACGGGCGCATATTGAGCAAGCCATTCGGGAGGAAGCATCCCAAGAGAGCCATCGGCCAATTTCACAAGACCGCTGCCGGATTCGAGCGCGGCAAGAAGCTGTCTTTGATCGACGGCCATATCGCCGAAGCTTGCGCTGACTTTCAAGTCGAACCAATCCGTCGACGAGCTCACGTTCAACGCGAAATCGTCGGCGATCAAGAGCTTTTGGTTTTCAAAGTGAATCGTCCATCCTGCGCGGCAAAGATCATTTGCGGCGCGATGAAGATCGCTCATTGGAACGGAGCCCGTGCCTTGTGGATCGCGCAAGATCTCGAGCGCCTTAACAAGCGTGCGCTCTTCAAACTCCGTGTTGCGGACATAGACACGTTTACGTGCGGGATCGACCAGCGTTCTTTCGTTTTCGGAAAGAGCGACTTCTCTTCCGTCGTAATCAAAACTGACGGTCAAAGTCATTCGGCCGATCGTAGGATCGTTTCCGAGCGGACGGAACACTCCCTTAGGTTTTGGCTCGATCATGGATTGAGTCCAGCCCAGTTCCGCGGGCCACGTGACCTTTGGCGAGGCGGGATCAAGAAGAATGCGCGTAATCAATGCATCGCCATCCGCGCGAGGAACCAAGAATTGCGCGGGTCTTCTTAAAGCCAAAGCCCAAAGCGCATGCGAAGGCTCGCTAAAGCGGCTGATGCGATCATCAAAAAGCAGGAAGCCGCTTCGAAGAATAGCAAGTGGCGCGGAGAGATTCAGGAACTCTCCGCTTCTTTTTAAAATCGCATCCAATTTATAGTACTCGGTGCTCGGCGCTTCGATCTTCAGCTCAAGATCGTAAGTCTTGCTACGATCCAAGCGGAGAGGGCGCTCCGCTGAGTCGGGAGTTCCGTTCGGAGAGCGGGAAAGAAAAAGCTTTCCGGAGCTTGCCAGCATCGCGATCAGATGGGATTCAAAAATTGGGTCGACCGTAAAGCGAGAAGAAACGTTTCCAGACCCGCGTCCATAAGGCGTAAAGGTTTGTGGATTGCAGCTTCGAGCCAAAAGCGTCAGGACTTCCTGATCGCGAATATCGTCATAATGAGAAAAGTCAGGGCCAGAAACACGATTTGGCCTCAAAGGTCCAAGCTCGCCGTTTGGAGACTTAACCCGAGTCCATAGATCAAAAACGACTTTTCCAGTGGATGCGGTTTCTTCCGCCGAAATCACAAAGAATGCAGACAAGGTCGCGGAAATTCTGCGCTCAGGAGCAGCAACATTCAGGCCTTGAAGCTGGTTGAGGCGATCGACCCAGCTAGAAGAGATTCTTCCCGGAGCAATAATGGGATGAACAGGGCGGGGTTGGCCGCCGGGCATCGGGCCGGTCATTTCGCGCCTTGGGCGAGGCTGCGCGTGAACAAGCTTTAAGCTTCCGCCTTCGGGAATCATTCCAGCGGGACTCGTTTTTTCAATTTGAAGAATGCCTGCCCAGAGATGTTTGCAAAGCACGCCTTTGGCGTAAGCGGGGCAGTCGCATTTTGCCGGAAGTCGGCGAGCCTCGACCACTTGAGAGAAATCAAACGAGACTTTATAGTTGCCGCCGGAACCCTGAACTTCGACCGTGCATTCTTTTTCGTTCCAAACGGGTTCAGAAACTCGTCCGGAATTGAAGTAGGCGCGACCGCGACCTAACGCGATTCGTGGAAACTGACGAACGCAACGATCTTCTAACGAGAGCGAAAGATTTTCCTGAGGCGCTGCACCAGGTGCCGTAGCTGGCGCACCGTTTACGACGCCTTGAGCACCGTCCGGATGAGCGGGGTTGTTTTGTTGAAAGTGGTGCCCCGGCCGATGATGCCCACCGCGTCTTCTTCTTTTTCTCGAACGATGGGGGTGGGATGGATTGGGTTGGTTCGGTTGATTTGGCTGATTAGGGTCACTCATTCTTTTTAAGGTCTCATTCATCATCAATAACTAATAACTGACTTGCCATCGTCTATTGCATACGTACTCACGCGCAATACCTACGGGTACGTGCCGGGGCCTTGGCTATCATTTAATCAAGCTGGCAAACAAGCTGACCAATAAGCCAGCAAACGAACAGGAAATAAGGCACCCGGTAGACTTGATCGGCTTTCGCGAGATGAAATGATCTCGACTGGCAAAAGCCGTCGAAAAGAAACTACCACGATTTGAACTTAAGAAAAGCTAGAAATTCTGACGCGCAAAACTTTATTGCCCATGCCTCTCGGCCGCTACAAAGGCCCCCGCTTGGGGCTAAAATGACATCAAACGGCAAAAATGCGCCTACTGAAGCGTGCTTTGAGCGATTGCCAGCGCCTCTTGCTCGTCGACGATTTCCATCGATGCATAATCACCGGCTTCTACGCCCTGTGAGTGCGTCGCTTTGCGAATAATCTGCGTGATTTCTTGCACGCCAAGCTCAGGATTGATTTCCATGATCTTTTTAACAAGCCCGCCAACGGATGGAGCGCGATGAATTAAACGATTCATAAATAAATATATCTGTGGAGTGAAAGCTTTCTAGCATATCTGGCGCGGTGCGTATATGAAGATCTCAAATGTCGTTTGAGAACTTAGAACTATCTCCGAACCTTGCCCAGGTCGTCCGAGAGCTTGGATTTGCCCAGCCGACGCCCATTCAATCGCAGTCTATTCCATTGATTTTAAATGGAAAAGACATCATCGCCCAATCCCAGACCGGAAGCGGCAAGACAGCAGCTTTTAGCCTCCCGATTCTTCAAAGACTTGCGCTTGGAAACCGGCGCGTTCAAGCGCTGATTCTTTGCCCTACCCGCGAGCTTTGCACTCAGGTTGCTCGTGAGATCCGAAGATTGGGAAGGCGCCATCCGGGCCTTCAAGTTTTGACGATTACGGGCGGAGCTCCGATGCGGCCTCAGATGGAAGCGCTCTATAAGGGCGTTCATATCGTCGTGGGTACGCCTGGACGAGTCCTTGATCACTTAAGCCGGGACTCCCTGCGTCTTTCAGCGGTTTCAATGGTTGTTTTGGACGAAGCGGATCGAATGCTCGAGATGGGCTTTCAAGAAGATATGGAGCAGATCTTGAGTCAGGTGCCGGAGTCTCGGCAGATGGTTTTATTTTCGGCGACCTTTCCTCAAACCATCGAGGCGCTGAGCCGTCACTATCAACGCGATCCTGTTCGCATCACGGTCGAGAGATCAAATCAGACGGTTGCGTCGATTCGCCAGGTTCTCGTTGACGTCGAGCCTGCTGACCGAGTCAAAGCGCTTCTTCGAATCATTGAAGAGAAAAAGCCCGAATCGCTCATTGTTTTCTGTAATTTCAAAGCGAGTGTCAGCGCTCTGATGGACGGCCTTTCTCAATCAGGGCTGAGCGTGGGCGCCTTGCATGGCGATCTTGAGCAGCATGATCGCGATCGGATCATGGCCAAGTTTCGAAACAAAAGCCTGCGAATCCTGATCGCAACCGACGTAGCTGCTCGCGGAATCGATGTGAAGAGCTTCGAATCATTGGGTAATTTGGAGCCTCCCCCCTAGCCTGAAAGTTGAGTT
>CAZCBS010000054.1:0-5568 GCA_964496965.1 uncultured Bacteriovoracaceae bacterium | reverse complement strand
AGACCTGAACAGCAAGCTAAAGGATTTGCTGCCAACGGGGCGCGCGGGGCGCGAAGGGTTTGCGGTCTCTTTTGTTTCCCTTCGAGAGAAAGCGAAAGTTCGATCGATCGAACAGTTTGCATCGATTCGCTTCGAGAAAATGGAGCTCGGTTCACTGAGCGATGTCGATCCGAGCGCAATGCAAACTCGTATCCAGGGAGAAGCCGAGATGCGCACTCTCTACATCTCAGGGGGAAGAAAAGAAAAAGTACGCCCAGGAGATATTCTGGGTGCGCTCACGGGTGAGGCTGGCGGATTTAACGCGAAAGATATCGGAAAAATCGAGATCCATGACCACTTTAGTTATGTGGCCGTTTCGACGTCGATCGCTCAAGAGGCACTTGAGTGTTTAAGGAATGGCCGCATTAAAGGCCGCAAATTCAGGGTCGAGACGGTCCGCTGAATTCATCCTTGACCTTCCCATTATGGGAAGGTTTAGATTATTGCATAGGTGAGAGGATAAGCCTATGTCACAAACGATTCCAATTTCGATCTCGGGAATGAACTGCGCATCCTGCGTTGCGCACATTGAGAAGGCGCTTAAAAAGGTGCCTGGTGTCGTTGATGCGAGCGTCAATCTAGCGACCGAGTGCGCTCAAGTTAAGATTGAGTCAAAATCCGTTTCTCCCCGCGATTTGATACGTGCCGTTGAAAAAGCGGGTTACGAAGCTCGAATTATCGAGCCTGAGACAAAAGCGGCATCGAAGTCGAACGAGACTCGAAGGCAATATTATCTTTTTCTAGGATCAGCGCTTCTTACTTTGCCCATCGTGGCTCCAATGATTTTGTCGATTTTCGGTTCGAGCTGGATGCTGCCGCCTTGGGCAGAGCTCGCGCTCGCGACGCCGGTTCAATTCTTTTTCGGAGCTTCCTTTTATCGCTCATCTTTTACGGCACTCAAGGCAAAGACCGCGGGCATGGACCTCTTAGTTACATTTGGGACAAGCGCCGCATATTTTCTTAGCCTTTACTTGTTGAGTCAGGGATCGCATCAGCTTTATTTCGAGAGCTCAGCTGTCGTGATCACATTAGTGCTGATGGGAAAATGGCTCGAAGCCAAGGCGCGTTTTCAAACCACGCAAGCGATTCGCTCGCTTCAGGATCTGCGTCCGGATCGCGCCCGGATCGTTCGAAGTGGAACTGAGATCGAAGTCCCGTTGGGAGAAGTTGCAGCAGGAGACATCATAGTTGTCAGGCCTGGCGAGCGAATTCCAGTCGACGGGATCGTGCTCGAAGGAAAAAGCCAGGTCAATGAATCGTTGATCACGGGTGAAAGTCTTCCGGTGCTCAAGGAGAAAGGCAAAGCGGTGATCGGCGGATCGATCAATACGGATGGTTTGCTTCGAATTCGAACCCAAGCGGTCGGCGCTGAGACGACTCTTTCGAAGATCATTCGCCTTGTTGAAAGCGCGCAGGCAGAAAAAGCGCCGATTCAAAGGCTTGTTGATCGTGTGAGCGCGGTGTTCGTCCCGGCTGTCCTCGCGATTTCAGTGATCACGTTTGGCTTGAGCGTGTATTTGACTTCGGATCCGACGGCTTCGATTCTTCGCGCTGTTGCGGTTCTTGTGATTGCGTGCCCTTGCGCTCTAGGTCTGGCCACGCCAACCGCGATCATGGTGGGTACCGGGCTCGCCGCTCAGCAGGGAATCCTGATTCAAAACGCCGAGGCGCTGGAGCTTGCGCACTCTTTGGATACGGTCGTTTTTGACAAGACGGGCACGCTGACCGAAGGAAAACCTAGCGTGGTATCTATTCGCGCTCAAGATGGCGATGAGTTGGCTCTTCTGCGAATAGCGGCTTCCATTCAAATCGGAAGCGAGCATCCTCTTGGAAAAGCAGTCGTCGAAGAGGCTCGAAGACGCGGATTAACTCTGGATCAAGGCCGGGATTTTAAGACGGTATCAGGACGTGGCATTGAAGGAATGCTGGGTGATCGCAAAATTGGTATCGGGAACGCATTTTTCATGCGCGAGCATGGAATCGAAGTTTTCGATGCGTCGCAGAGTCTTTCTTATGTCGCCGAGCTCTCTCCTGTTAAGGGCCTTTTAGGCGAGTTGGCGTTTCGCGACTCGATTAAGTCTTCGGCACGCGAAGCAGTCGCAGTTCTGACTCGCAAAGACTTTTCCGTCATCATGCTCACGGGAGATCATCCATCGACTGCCGCGCAAGTGGCTCAGGATCTCGGGATAAAAGAGTTTCGCGCGCAAGTGCTTCCGCAAGATAAAGTAAAAATCGTGGAGGAGCTCAAAAATCAAGGCCGGTCGGTTGGAATGGTAGGCGACGGAATCAACGATGCTCCCGCGCTCGCCGCGGCTCAAGTCGGAATGGCGATGTCCACCGGAACAGACGTTGCGATGCAGGTTTCCGGCGTAACATTGATGAGAGGCGAGCCTCTCCTTGTTGCCGATGTGATTGAGATTTCAAAGCGCACTTACCAAAAGATTCGACAAAATCTCTTCTGGGCGTTTATTTATAACGTAGTCGGAATCCCGCTCGCGGCGATGGGTTATCTCAGCCCATGGGTCGCGGGTGGCGCGATGGCCCTGAGCAGCTTCAGCGTTGTGAGCAATTCTTTGTTGCTCAATCGTTGGAAGCCCATCAGTCGGATGAAAAATGAAAAGCGCCCTAAAATCTCTTAACATTGGACAGGCGGCGAAAGCCTCTGGAGTCAACGCAAAGATGATTCGTCACTACGAGTCGCTTGGGATCATTCCCAAAGCGCTTCGGTCGGAGGGTGGTTATCGACTCTACACTTCGAATGACGTGCATACGCTTCAATTTATTCGTCGAGCGCGAAATCTTGGTTTTTCAATGGCTGAGATCAAGAAGCTCGTGGGCTTATGGCGAAATAAGACGCGCGCTAGCTCTGAAGTAAAAGCCTTAGCTCTTCAGCACGTCAGCGCGCTTGAAGCAAAGATTGTCGAACTTCAAGAGATGAGAGATGCTCTTAAGGGCCTAGCTCGTCGATGTCATGGAGATCAACGTCCGGATTGCCCAATTATCGAAGAGCTAGCTCATCGTGATCTTTCTTCAACTGCTAGGTAAACACTGTGGCTATGCTGTCGACTCGAAAACTAGGAATCCTGCAAATTGGTCTCTCCGGAATGCTCTTTGGTTTTCTGGGTGTCTTCGGCAAGCGCTTGTTTGAAAGCGGAGTCACCCCGGGTGAATTGCTCGGTTTGAGATTTTCTATTTCCGCGTTACTTCTTTGGCCTGTCATCGTGTTCGCTTTCCCTGATCAGTGGCGCCTGAAGAAAAAAGAAATTCTTGCTTGTGCCGCGCTCGGAGCATCAGGTTATGCGGTTTTTTCTTTTTGTTTCTTTATCGCTCTTCGGGGTCTTTCGGCATCACTGGCGGTTCTTCTCCTCTATACCTATCCTGTGATTGTTACGGCCGCGGCTTGGGCGCTCTGGGGAGATGCGATTCCAAAGTCCAAGTGGCCGGCGCTTCCTCTGACGATGATTGGAATCGTGCTCTTGGTTTGGGGCGAGTTTTCAATGACGCAGTTTATCGGGCTTTTTGCCGGAATCGCCTCTGCCGTGCTTTATTCAGCTTACATTTTAGCGTCGAGTCGGCTCATCAAGCATATTCATCCACTGATTTCGCTCACGTATATTTTGACCGCGGCGGGTGTCTTGCTTTCAATGATTCATTTGAGAGACGCTGCGCGAGTGACAGGTCTCATTGCTCATCATTGGCCAGTGATCGCCGGTATCACCGGGCTCAGCACTGTCGGCGCGATGAGCTTGTTTCTTGCGGGACTTCAAAAACTCAAGCCGTGGGAAGTGTCACTGCTCAGCACATTGGAGCCCGTCACGGGAGTTGCTTTGGCGACGCTTTTGCTGGGCGAGCGATTGAGCTGGGTTCAGGCGCTTGGAGCGGTCGGCGTTTTAGGCGGTCTTGTATTTGTCTCGCTTCCCAAGACCCGTCAATCGATTGGCGACTGAATTACGCTAAAATTAATTTAATTTTCTGTCGATAAGCGACTCATGTTAACTGCGCATCGCTCCCGTTGGATCATCCCGCTTTTTTTGTCGCTAGGAATTGCTACCTCGAGCTTATCGGCCCCAAAGGGCTCAGTCGTTGATTGCGTAGAAGGCCAATTGGATGCAGTCCTTCTTGGGCCAGAAACATTAAAAGCGTTTCGTGCTCAATTTCTAAGTGCGCCGAGAAAGACAAAAACCCTTCGCAAAAAGCTCCGAAAAGAAGGCTTTGAGTCCGCCGCGCTGAATGAAGAAATTTTAAAGAATCATAATACGCATTATTCCAATGAGATTCCCGATGTGAAAATCTGGGATCAAATGAGAACCGGGGATTGCTGGGATTTCGCCGGTTGTAAAGCACTCGAAGACGAGCTTCTTAAGAAAGGAGTCGTTGGAAAAAGATTTCAACTCTCAAAGCCCTTCATCTTTTTTCACAGCATGCTGGAAAAGGCTGACAAGTGGCTGTTTGGAAATGTAGCGAATTTAGCAAAAACGGGATTGAGTGATTCCGAGCTTGAGTCGATTCTGAATGCTTCGGGCGCGATGAGCGACGGAGGATTCTTCGAGTATTTCAATTTTTTGGTAGCCAAATACGGAATCGTTCCACAAAGCGCGATGAAGTCCACGGCCAGCTTTCGTAATAGCTCCGCAATGGATCAAGAGCTGACCGCAAAATTGGCGGCGATCGCTAAGGTCATGAAGGAAAAATACGAGAGTTTCAAATTCGTAAAAGATCAAAGCGAGCTCACGGATGATCAATTAGCTGAACTCCTCAAAATCCGGGCTTCGGGCATGCAAGATATTTATCATGTTCTTGCCTCTCATCTTGGAGTCCCTCCCGAGAAATTCACCTTCACGTTTAAGAACGGTGAAAAGAAATCCTTTACTCCAAAGTCATTTGCCAAGGATGTGATCAAATATAATCCAAAGAGTCGCATCGTGGTATCCAGCGATCCAACTTTGCCCTTTGGCAAGAACTATGGCATTCCAGGGAGCCGTCTTGGAATGTCGCGAGCAAATGATGTGGAGTCGGCGAATCATTTCTTGAACGTGGAAAACAACAGATTACTGGAGCTTGTGAAAGACGCGATCGATAACGGACATGCCGTTTGGTTCGGCGCCGATGTTACTCAATCCGTCATTCCGATCAGCCGAGCAAATCCACGCGCATCAGGAATCATGCATCCCGGTATTTTTAAGGCGGATGATATTTACTTTGCTCCCAGCGACGCGTTCAAGGAAATTACTGACTCGAGAGAGCAGAGGGCTTTCGGTCTCTCAGCCATGGATCACGCCATGGTCATTGTTGGCTATGACGTAGACGCGAGCGGAAAAATCATCAAATTGAAAGTCGCGAACTCTTGGGGGAACAAGGTCGGCACCCATGGCTACTTTCACATGTATCCGGAATGGTTTGAGCAATATGTCACTCAGATCAGCATCCCAAAGAAACTTCTGAACAAAGCCGAGCACACTCTGCTCAAGCAGCCAGAAGTTCCTTTGGGTGGCGATTGATTTTTTATTTCCCGAAAAGCTGCTTTAAGAA